>CAYZHZ010000025.1:4305-23551 GCA_964477625.1 uncultured Salinibacterium sp. | reverse complement strand
GCCTTGGGTGCGGCCATTACTTACGTCCTGCCTTCTTCTTGCCGGCAACGGTCTTCTTCGGTCCCTTGCGGGTGCGAGCGTTGGTCTTGGTGCGCTGGCCGTGCACAGGCAGGCCGCGACGGTGGCGGATTCCCTGGTAGCTGCCGATCTCGACCTTGCGGCGGATGTCGGCGGCGACCTCACGGCGGAGATCACCCTCTACCTTGAAGTTCAGCTCGATGTAGTCGCGCAGCGCGATGAGCTGGTCGTCGGTGAGATCCTTCACGCGGATCTCGCCGCTGATTCCGGTGTCGGCGAGGGTCTTGAGCGCCCTCGTACGGCCCACACCGTAGATGTAAGTCAGTGCGACCTCAACGCGCTTATCGCGCGGGATGTCGACGCCGGCTAGACGTGCCATTGTGGCTTCTCCTAGGGAGTATGTGGAGGTGATGGACACGACCGGTGCCGAGGCCTCCACCCCGGGTGTCCCCTTCCCGAAGAAGGTTCTTGGTCGTGCTCTAGATATTCAGTTGTGTGTCTCGACACGCTCGACACGCTCGACACGCTCGACACGCTCGACAACCGATCGGTGATCGAGCGAAGTCGAGATCAGCCCTGGCGCTGCTTGAGGCGCGGGTTCGACTTGCAGATGACCATGACGTTTCCGTTGCGGCGGATGACGCGGCAGTGGTCGCAAATCGGCTTGACGCTGGGGTTGACCTTCATGAGTGTTTCCTTGTTTTCGCTGTCTTCGTACCCACGGTGTGCCGTGGGACGTTACTTCTCAGCGAGCCTTACTTGTAGCGGTAGGTGATGCGGCCGCGGGTCAGGTCGTACGGGCTCAATTCGACGACCACACGGTCCTCCGGGAGGATCCTGATGTAGTTCTGTCGCATTTTGCCCGAGATGTGGGCGAGCACTTTGTGTCCGTTCGTCAGCTCAACACGAAACATCGCATTGGGCAGAGCTTCGACTACTGCGCCTTCGATCTCGATGACACCGTCTTTTTTGGCCATAGCCTCTTCGTCGCTAAAAGTATTGGTTCGCTGGTCTGCGTTGGATTTCGGTGTCTCGTGCAGAAAACTGCGGGCACGACAAAATCGGCCAGAAACACCAAAGATCAAGCTTAGGTCATTCCCGGGCGTTTCGCCACCGCAGGTGTATAAGGCATTCCGCCGACGGCGGACGGCGCATCATCCGTCGGTCAGTCGGAATCGCCGCACCTTGCCGACGCTCGTGCGCGGTAGTTCGGCGATGACGTGCCACTCGCGCGGCCGCGCCTGCGGCGGCAGCTCACCCATCGCCCACTCGGCGAGGAGGTGCGGGTCGGGTGGAGCGAGCGGATCACTCGCGACGACGTAGGCAACGGGCACGTGATCGCGCATCGGATCGTCACGCGCCACGACCGCGGCCTCGAGCACACCGGGAGCCTGGGCGATCGTGGCCTCGACCTCGGTGAGGCTCACGTTCTCCCCCGCGACCTTGATGACGTCGTCGGCGCGTCCCACGAACGTGAGGGCACCGGTCGCCCCGCGCGCGGCGAGGTCGCCCGTCGCGAGCCAGGTGCGGGAGTCGTGGTGGATGAGGGTGCGAGAGGTTGTCTCGGCATCATCCAGGTACTCCAGAAACAGGTCGTCGCCCGGAACACCCGCGACGAGGATCATGCCCGGACCGCCATCGGCGACCTCGGCGAGTGTGTCACGGTCGACGAGGCGCACCTCCCGCCCACCGACCGCGCGCCCGATGAGGTTCGACGTGGGGGGCTGCGAGTCGTCGGCGGTGACGATCGTGACGGTCTCGGTCATGCCGTACAGCTGGCGCGGGAGGCAGCCGACGAGGCGTCCGAACGCGGCATGGTGATCTGACCCGAGGCTCTGGGCGAACCACACGTGCTCGAGGGATACGGGCGGCGCGTCATCCGGTGTCCGAGCCAGGATCATGCGGATCGGCGCCGCGAAGAGACTCGCGTGCGTGGCAGCCAACCGGTGGGCACTACGCACCCACCCGCTCGCTGAGAACCTCGAAGTGAGGGCCACGCTCGCACCGACCGCGATCGCGGGAGCGAAGCAGTAGTACTGCGCGTTGGCGTGAAACAGCGGGAGTGTCACGAGCCACCGATGCCTCGACTCGAGCGCGGCGGCACGCGACATCGTCTCGGCAACATGGGCGTAGTTGCGCTGGGTGAGCACCACGCCCTTGGGCTGCGAGGTGGTTCCCGAGGTGAACATGACGGCGAGTCGATCGGTGGGGGCGGGAGTGAACGACCCCGCGGGCGGCTCAGACAGTAGCGGCGAACCGTGCGCGAGGTCGCTGCACGTCTCCGAGAGCACGAGAGTGGGCACGTCATGCACCCGCGCGATGGGCAGGTAGGTGCCCGCGCGCATCGAACCGCACACGCCGAGGGTCGGTCGAGTGCGGGCGAACTGGCTCGAGAGGTCGCGCGGGGTCGAAGCGGGGTCCACGGGGATGACCCACGCCCCGAGGCGGGCGGCCGCGAGCCAGAGAGCGATGAAAGCCGGACTGTTGGTGAGGCAGACGTGCACCGCCGACCCCGGGGTGACACCCCGCGCGGCGAGCGTGCCCGCGACCCTCGCGACGTGGCCGTCGAACTGCGCGTACGTCCACTGCGTGACGGCTCCCCCGGCCGACTCGAAGAGCAGGAAGGTCGAATCCGGATGCGTCGCCACGGCACGCGACCACACCTCGGCGAACGTCTGCATCGTCATCGGCCGCGCGTCGCCCCACCCGACGTGATCGAGTTCTGCATCGCCGGCACGACAGCGTCGATTCCACCATCGACCGTGAGCACGGTACCCGTCACCCAGCGCGACGCCGGGCTTGCGAGGTACAGCACAGCCTCAGCCACGTCCCACCCCGTACCCTCGGTGCCCAGAAGATTCGAGGATGCGCGCTCCGCGCGTAGCTCACCCTCGATACCGCGCGTCGCAACCATGGGCGTATAGACCAGACCCGGCGCGACCGCATTTACTCGCACCCCCTCGTGCCCATGATGCACAGCCATCGCCTTCGTGAGGTTGACGACCGCACCCTTCGTCGTCGCGTAGGCGATCGCCGCGTGCCCCCCGCGAAGACCCGCGACCGAGGACATGTTCACGATCGAACCGCCGCCGCTCGCGATCATGGCGGGCAGAGCGAATCGCGACATCACGACCATCGAGGTGACATTGATCGCGAAGCACGCCGTCCACGCATCGAGATCGACATCGACGACCGTGCCGGTCGGTCCGCCGATGCCGACGTTGTTGACGAGCACGTCGAGCCGCCCCCAGCTCGAGACGACCTCGCCCACCGCCCGTTCGGCGGACGCGGAGTCGGTCACGTCGCACTCGATCACGAGACACTCGCCCCCGCGCTCCACGATCATGTCGCGTGTCTCGAACACGCTGTCGGTGACATCGAGCAACGCCACCCGCGCGCCCTCCTCCGCGAGGCGGATCGCCGATCCGCGACCGTTGCCGATGCCCTGACCAGAGGCGCCGGCCCCCGTCACGATCGCGGTCATCCCATCGAGTCGAGTCATGGTTTGATGCTCCCGGCCTCGCGCGCCGCGGTCTACGGATGCCCGACCAACGTTGGCGGGCGACCGTTGGAGCGGGCTACAACCCGCGCGACTCGAGGGCCCAGGCGAGGCCCACGAGAGTCTCCGTGCTCTCGAGGGAGCGGCCGACCGCCTCCTCGAAGCGGGCGAGACGGTAGCGCAGAGTGTTCTGGTGCACGTGCAACTCGCGCGCGGCATCCTTCACCCGGCGATCGCACGCGAGGTAGGTGCGCACGGTGTCGATGACAAGTTCCCCAAACTCGCCCTGGCTCTCGAGCGGCGCAAGGTAGATGGCGGCCAGATGGGCGGACACGGCGGGGTCGACGGCGGCGAGTCGCCACGAGAGCTCCGGGATTCCATAGACGCCGGGTTGCCGGTCGCGCACGAGTGCGAGCACGCGCCGGGCGAGGTCTGCGGAGGAGCGTAGATCGAGCACCTCGACGGCGGGGCCGACGGCGAGAACGCCCTCCCCCCAGGACGGCGGGTGGGCGAGAACTGCGACGACCGTGTCTCCGACCCGACCGGCAATGCCGCCTGCCTCACCGAGGGCACGCACGACACGATCAGCGTGCTCGTCGGCGAGCGCGAGAGCGACCGAGTACCGCCCCGGCTCGAGGCCCACCGTGTTCTCGAGCACGCCAGATCCATCGAACACATCGCGCAGGAACGCGCTGCGGCGCACGGCCTCATCGATCGAACGCGCCTGATATTGGATCGCCACCCCCGCCGTGAACCAGTCCCCCACCGCCCACAGCAAGGTGGAGCCGCGCAGCACCTCCGCCGCCGGCACCCCGCGCGAATCGGCGAGCTCGACGAAGCGATCGTGGATGACGCGCAGACAAATACGATAAGCACGGATGATGTCCTCGATCGGCACCCCCTGGCCCGCCCGCTCCCGGGTCGTGGCCGCCGCCTCTTGGGATGTCGCGGTCGAGGGCGCAGCGCCCTCGGCAAGGGTGCGGATCGCGCGCCCCACGTTGTAGCCGAGTGAGCGTTCGACGTCGGCGCGAGGCACCGCGGCGTAGGACGGCAACTCGCCGTACACGGCGGCGAGCGACGCGGCAACAATGTCGGCGCGCTCGTGCTCGAGCCGGGTCGCGAGTTCGGTGAGGGAATCGGTCACGAGCTACCTCGTCGCGCGCTCCACGATCTCGAGGATGTGCTCGTAGTCGTGTCCCGTCGCCCGCGTCATCCCGAGCTCGCAGGTTCGATTCGTCGACGCGTATGCCGCATAGTCGCGGGTCGCGACCTCGGCGGCCTCGGCCGCGGTGGCAGAGGCGGTGAGTTCGGGATGCAGCATGCCGCGGTCACCCGCGAACCCGCAGCATCCCCACGCCACAGGCACGTCGACATCGTCGGAGATAGCCTGCGCGAGAGCAACGAGTCGCGAGGTGGTGCCGAGCGCTGCCGACGAGCACGTCGGGTGCACGACGATCGACTCGAGCGGCGTCGACACCCGCAGCTGGTCGATGACGTTCTCGTGTACGAAATCGACGGCGTCGACGACGCGCATAGGTCCGTAGGGGTTCGACTCGACCGCGAGCGCGAGATCGCGCATGGTCTCGAGGCCCTCGGTGCAGGATGCGGCATCGCACACGATCGGCAACTCACCGTGCCGAGTCGCCTCCCACAACAGGGACAGGGTGCGATCACTCATGACGTGATAGCCGTCGATGTACCCCTTCGACTTCCACGGGGTGCCGCAGCAGGCGGCCGCAATGCCCTCGGGGATGGTCACCGAAACCCCCGCCCGATCGCACAGCTCGAGGAACGCGCCACGCACACCTGGCTCGCCATCGATCGCCGGACCGAACATCGTGCTTGTGCAGGAGGGGAAGTACACGGCCTGCGGGCTGACCGCGGCGAGGGGGCGGCGACGCGAGCCGCCCGCCGGGAGGTCGGCGGTGTAGGCCGGAACGGTGTCGGTGCCGAGGATGGCACGACCCACCGTGGTCGCGGCGGAGGGCAGGGCGGCGGGCAACCGGTCCGCCACCGTGAGGGCGATGCCACCGACCGCAGCCGTTGCGCCCCAGCCCCGGGCGACACCCTTCCACAGCGCGCCATCGAGAGCCCCGCGGCTCTCCGCACGCAGCCGACGCACAAGGTCGCCGGTATTGATGAGGACCGGGCAGGCGGTCTGGCACATTCCGTCGACGGCGCACGTCTCCTCGCCCTCGTACACGTAGTCGCGCTCGAGCTCGCGCACGAGAGCGGTGTCACCCCGCTGACGCGCCGCCTCGATCTCGCGACGGATGACGATGCGTTGTCGCGGGGTCATGGTGAGGCTCTTGCTGGGGCACACCGGCTCGCAGTATCCGCATTCCACGCAGCGGTCGACCTCGACTTCCACGGTGGGCACAACCTTGAGGTTCTTTGTGTAGGAATCGGCATCATCGGTGAGGATGACGCCCGGGTTCAGCCACCCCGTTGGTTCGATGAGCTGCTTGAGCTCGCGCATCACCTCGTAGAGCTCGTCACCGTACTGCCGACGCACGAACGGCGCCATGATGCGGCCCGTACCGTGCTCGGCCTTGAGCACCCCCTCGTGATCGAGCACGAGGTCGACCATCTCCTCGGTAAAACGCTCATAGCGTTTCAGGCTCGCGGGGTCCTCGAAGCGCTCATTGAGCATGAAGTGGATGTTGCCGTCTTTCGCGTGCCCGAAGATGACGCTGTTCTCGTAGTCATGCTCCTCGAACAGGCGCGTGAGACTTTCGCAGGTGTCGAGCAGGGCACCGACCGGAACCGCAATGTCTTCCAGGAGCGCCGTCGTGCCCGACGGACGCGCCCCCGCCACTGCGGTGTAGAGACCCTTGCGAATGTGCCACAGGCTCGCCCGGGTCGCGGCGTCCGTGGACAACTCCAGCGGCACGGAGAGGTCGTAGTGCTGCATCGCCCGGTCCGCGGCGAGTTGGGCAACCTCCTCCGCCGAATCCGCCTGCAGCTCCACGAGGAACGCCGCGTGAGACGAGACCGGGAGGCTGCGGAGGGAGGGCGGAGCGTCGGACTGCAGTTGCGCGACCGCGAGGCTCGCGGCATCCATGAGTTCGATCGTCGAATAGCCGGACTTGACCAGGCTGGGCAGGGAGGCGGTCGCGGCGGCCAGCGAATCGAAGATCATGAGACCGGTCGCGGCGTGCGCCTTGATCTCGACCGTGCGGAAAACCGCCTCGGCGACGAACCCCAGCGTGCCCTCGCTGCCGATGACCAGATGGCTGAGGATGTCGACGGGCCGATCGAAGTCGAGGAAAGCGTTGACGCCGTAGCCCATGGTGTTCTTCATCGAGAACTGTTGCTCGATCGTCGCCACCGATGCGGGGTTGCCGCGCACCCGGTCGCGCAGTCGACCGAGACCCTCATGCAGCGCAGGTTCGTCGCGGCGCAAACGCTCGTCTGCCTCGGGGTGGGCGGTGTCGACGACGGTTCCGCTCGTCAGCACGACGACCATGGACTCGAGTGTGCGATAGGTGTTCTGCAGGATGCCGCAGGCCATGCCGCTCGAGTTGTTGGCGATGACCCCACCGATCGTGCACGCCGCCTCACTCGCCGGGTCGGGACCCAACCGGCGCCGGTAGCGCGCGAGACGAGCGTTGACCTGACGAACCGTCGCACCGGGCTGCACGCGCACACGCATCCCGTCGTCGAGCACGTCGATGCCGCGGAAGGACTCGCGGGTGTCGATGAGCAGACTGTCGCTCACCCCCTGGCCGCTGAGGCTCGTGCCCCCCGACCGAAACGTGAGGGGACGCGGATCGAGACGGTTGGCGACAAAGATCTCGACGACCTCGTCGCGTGTCGCGGGCGTGAGAACCGCGTCGGGGACCAGCAGGTAGTGGGACGCGTCGTGCGCCATCGCGAGCCGGTCGATCATGCGCTCGGTGACGCGCGTGCCGGCGGGGAGGGTGGAGATCATTGCGTCAGTCCTCGTTCAACGAATCGGGTCGGCTGGTAGCGGCGCGCGAACGCGCCACCCCCGCCATCGATACGCGCGAAGAGCTGCCGGGCGGCCTCGCGTGCCAGTGCGGTGATGTCGTAATCGACGATAGTGCTTCTGCGGGGCACGAGGTGCGACATCTCGAAGTCATCGAAGCCCACGATGCGCGCTTGTCGGTTGCGCCGATGAAGCTCCTCGATGACGCCGATCGTGGCGCGATTGTTGCCCGTGAGAAATGCCGTAGGCGGATCGGGCAGCGCGAGCATCGCGCCCACGGCTCTCGCGGACGAGTGCGGGTCGTGGGCGGCCGTCGTGACGAAGGCTGGGTCGAGAGGAATACCCGCCGCCGCAAGCCCTGCCTCGAAACCCTCAAGGCGTTCGCGCATCGTAAAGATACCGAGGTCGTCGAGCACAACGGCGATTCGAGTGTGGCCCTCACCAATGACGAGGTCGGCTGCATCCCGCGCGACGTGACGGTTGTCGATGAGGAAGACGTCCGCACTGACGCCGACCGGCGGACGGTCGATGAAGACCATGGGCGTGCCGAGCTTCATCTCCTCGGCGAGATAGGCGTGGTCGTTGCCCGAGGGGACCACCAAGAGCCCGTTGACGCGACGCTGGCAGAGGTCGAGCACAATGCGACGTTGCACGTCGGGCTGCTCCTCAGCGCTCGCCGAGATTACGAGCGTGTCGCGCTCCTTCGCAACTTCCGAAACGGCCGCGAGCATACGGGAGTAGAAGGAGTTGGTCACGTCACCAATGACGAGTCCGATAGTCGCGGTATTCGAGCCGGATCGCAGGTTCGCGGCGACCGAGTTCCGGCGAAAGCCCAGCAGCGCGATCGCTGCGTGCACGCGCGCCGCCATCGCCGGGTCGACGGACTCGACGCCGTTCACGACACGAGAGACTGTCTTGAAACTCACGCCCGCTTCGCGCGCGACGTCGACCATGGTGGCGCGCTTCGTCGACTCGGTCATTCGCTGCCGCTCACGACTCGAGCACCAGCGGTGATGCTCATCGCGAGTGTCTCCGCTGGGGATTGCCGCGACATGAGGGCCGCGAGGAAGCCCGCGGTCGCCGCATCGCCCGCCCCAGTCGTGGTCGCGACGTTATCGATGCGGGGGGCTGGCAGCCACAGTGCCTCGTCCGACCATCCGTCGAGCGACGAGACGAGCGCGCCCGCCGCCGCGAAGCGCTCTCGTGAGCCGGTGGCGAGGCCGATGCCGTGCGGTCCCGCGGAGACCGCGGCAATCGCCGCGCCCTGACGCACGAGATCCCGGGCCGCATCGATGAGCCCCTGCGGCGTGATATCGATCACGGCGCCGGTCGCCGATGTGAGGTCATCGACACTGGGCGTCACCACGTCAGTATGCGGTAGGAATGCGGCGAGCAGCGAACGCCATGACGCGCGGGTACCGTCATCCGGCTCGCTCACCACAGCGAGATCGAGTGACGTCACGACACGAGCCGCGTGCGCGCGCTCGAAGAGCGCGATGAGGGGGCGAGCCGCGTTCGCGACCAGACCCGGGAGGATCGAGGGATACCCCACGTGCAGTGCGTCGAGTCCATCGAGCTGCACCGCGGATCCATCGAAAGTTCGGTTGGCACCGACATGATGCCAGAACGTGCGATCTGCGTGGGGCGGTTGGATCACCACGGAGTACGACGTCGAACCAACTACGGTGCGGAATCCAGAGGCATCGAGACCGCGTTGGCTCACGGCATCCCGCAGCATGGATGCAAGAGCGTCGTCGCCCACATCGGCGAAAAGCGAGACGGCAACCCCTAGGCGGGCGAGCTGCGCTCCGGTGTTGGCGACACATCCGCCGGCCGATGCCGCCATCGCGCCCACCTCGTACAGGAGTCCGGGTTCGAGCCCCGGGGCGTGGTCGAGGCTGGGCGTGAGGTCGAGGCATACGTGGCCGGCGACGCCGATGCGAGTCATGGGCGTCATCCTAGACAACGTTGTCTCAGATGGATAGAGTCCCACCATGCACCAGTACCGAATGAACCGTCTCTTCCGCGCGCGCTCCGGTCGCATGCTCGACGTCGCCGTCGATCACGGCTTCTTCGGGGAGCCCTCCTTCCTCACGGGCATCGAGGACGCGGCCTCTGCGGTCGCGACGCTCGTCGAGGCGAAGCCGGACGCCATACAGCTCACGCCCGGACTCGCGCCCCTACTTCAATCCCTACCGGGCGGCGACAAGCCAGCGCTCGTCATGCGCACCGACGTCGCCAACGTCTACGGCAATCCGCTCGACGAGACGCTCTTCAGCCACGCGTTCCCCGACGCCGTCGAGCAGGCCGTGCGCCTCGACGCCGCGTGCATCGTCGTCAACCTGCTGCAGCTCCCGGGCCGACCCGACGTGCGTGAGGCGTGCATCCGCAACATCATGGCGCTGCGAGCGGAGGCTACCCGTTACGGAATGCCCCTCATGATCGAACCACTCGTCATGCAGGACAACGCCAAAGCCGGCGGGGGGTACATGGTCGACGGCGACGTTGCCAAGATCACCGCGCTCGTGCGCCAAGCGCGCGAGCTCGGCGCCGACATCATCAAGGCGGACCCGACGGACGACCCGCTCGAGTACCACCGGGTCATTGAGGTCGCGGGTGATCTGCCGGTGCTCGTGCGCGGCGGCGGACGCACTACCGACGAAGAATTGCTCACGCGCACTGTCGCCGTACTGGAGCAGGGTGCGCGCGGAATCGTGTACGGGCGCAACATCATCCAACATCCCGATCCGGCAGGAATCACCTCAGCACTCATGGGCATATTGCACGACGGGCTCCGCGCCGACGACGCGCTCGCGATGCTTCAGGCGCGTGCCGCATGAGCGAGTCTCGACAGGGCTCAGCCGCCGCGGCCAACTCGAACCGCAACACGGTCGGCATCGGCATCGTCGGCGCCGGGCTCATGGGCCGCGAGATCGCCGCAGCCATCCAACGCTGGCCCGCCCTCATTGACCATCCCGTCACGCCGCACGTGGTCGCGGTCGCGGACATCAATCCAGACGCGCTCGGTTGGTTCGATCAGATCCCCACCGTCACTCAGAAAGTCACCGACTACCGCGAGATGCTCGCCAATCCCGACGTTGACGTCATCTACATCGCGGTGCGTCACGACCTGCACGAACAGCTGTACATCGACACAATCGCGGCGAGCAAGTCGTTGCTCGCCGAGAAACCCTTCGGGATCGACGCGGCCGCCGCCGACGCCATCCTCACCGCGGTCGAGGATCATCCTGCGTCGTTCGTGCGGGTCTCGAGCGAGATGCCGTTCTTCCCCGGCGCGCAGGCCGCACTCGAGTACATTCGCAGCGGTGCGATCGGCCGCATCATTGAGGCACGATCGTGGTTTCTGCACTCGAGCGACTTCGACCGCAGCAAGCCCATCAATTGGAAGCGACAGGTCAAGTACTGCGGCGCGGCCGGGGTGATGAACGACCTGGGCCTGCACGCCTGGCATCTCCCCCTGCGACTCGGATGGGTGCCCGCCCACGTACACGCGACCCTTCAGAACCTCGTGACCGAACGCCCCGGCCCCGACGGGACGCCCGTCGACTGCGACACCATCGATAACGCGACCATCACTGCGACCGTGGATGCCGACGGGTCGGAGTTCCCCCTGGTCGTGGAGACGAAGCGCATCGCGCCGGGCGAGAAGAACACGTGGGGCTTCCGCATTGTGGGACTCGACGGGGCCGTCGAGTTCACGACCAAATACCCGAAAACGGTCTCCGTACTCACCGCCGAACCGCAGGCCGCGCTCGGCCATCTCTCCCAGGAGCAGCGCTGGCAGTCCATCGATGCGGGCAGCCAGGCGGTGTGGCCGACGGTGACCGGCGGGATCTTCGAGGCCGGGTTCAGCGACGCGATCCTGCAGATGTGGGCGGCCTACCTCGCCGAACGAGCGGGCGAGCTGGGCGACCGCTTCGGGTGCGTGACGCCGAGGGAGGCGTGGACTACCCATCGGATCTATGAGGCGGCGCTCGCCTCATCCGCCGGGCGAAGCGTGGTTGCGCCGAGGTTGAGGTGAGCGCACCGATCAGGCTCGACGCCAACCAGCCCGCCGATCGGTTCTACCGAGGCGGGTCGCGCATTCGCGACTTCCGCGGTGAGGCGGCGGCGGGCGATCGCGTGCCCGAGGACTGGGTCGGCTCGGCAACGCCGCTCTTCGGGCAGGAGCGCCTCGGGCTGAGTACTGTCGGCGACGATCTGCTGCGCGACCTCATCGCCGCCGACCCGGTCGGGTGGCTCGGCGCAGATCATGTCGCGAGGTGGGGCAGTTCCCCCGCCCTGCTCGTGAAGCTGCTGGATGCCGGCGAGCGCCTCCCGGTGCACGTGCACCCCGATCGCGAGTTCGCCGTGCAGCACTTCGCTTCACCCTTCGGCAAGACCGAGGCCTGGATCGCGATCGAGTCGGTAACCGCCAAGGTCGGTTTCAGCCTCTCCGTCAGTATTTCCGCGGTTTGCGAGTGGGTGACGGAACAGAATATCGAGGCAATGCTCGACGCGATGACCGAGGTCACCATACCCGCCGGGTCGTCGATCGTGGTGCCGGCGGGCGTTCCACATGCCATCGGCGAGGGGGCGTTCATCGTCGAACTGCAAGAACCCACTGACTTCTCCGTGCTGATGGAGTGGCGAGACTTCGCGATCGACGGCAGCCAGCACGGACACCTCCAACTCGGGTTCGAGACCGCACTACAGGCGCTCGACCGCAGCGCGTGGTCGCCCTCGCGGGTCGCCGAGCTCGTTGCGGATGGTCCCGAGCTCGCCCCCGCAGCAGACGGATTCTTTCGGGCGGAGCGGGTGCGCGGCGGCGTGGCGCTCGACGCGGGATACTCGGTCATCGTGGTACTGGAGGGTGCGGGTCGGCTCGGCGACGCATCCATCGCCGCCGGCCAGACGTGGGTCACACCACACTCGGCGGGAGCACTCGACCTCATCGGGGATGTCGAGCTCGTGAGGTGCCGGCCGCCGCGCTAGGGCAGGAACTCCTTCCCGACCTTCCAGATGTAGGGGTAGTTACCGGGCTCGAGCAGGCGCGTGCAGCGCGCCTCGCCGACGGCACCAATGAGGAGGTACGCTTCCTGGGCCGTGAGTGAATGGCCCTCGACGAGCCAGCGATGCAGTGCCACAAAGGCCTTCTCAGATGCGACCTTCAGATCGTCGTCGAGTGCCACTGCCGACAGGTGCGTCGCATCCTCGATGAGCGGGCCGGCGATCGGCCACGATGGCCGCTCGATGCGCACCGTCAGCACGACGGTCGCTCGCGTTTCGACGGCACTGAGTTCGGCATCCGACTGTCTCGCGTGGACATCACCGACGTTGAGTCCCGCTCCCCAGGTCGACACCGGCAGGCGCACGGTCGCGCCGACACGCACCTCCTGCACATCCATGTTTCCGCCGTAGAAGCCACCCTTGACGTGACTCTCCGATCCCACCGCGATGGTCGTTCCGAGGGTTCCAATGAGCGGTGCTGTGGGAACCCGGAGACGATCGGTGACGTGGATGATGCCATCCTCGATCTTCACCGAGTTCGAGAAGACCTCGCCGAAGTGGCGACGCGTGAACTCCGGGTAGACGGCGTCCTCAGACCCAATCGCCATGTATCCGATCGTGTCGGGTCGGATCTCTTCGATCGTGACCGCGAGCACGTCGCCGGGCCGCGCACCGTCGACGTTGACCATCACGCACGGGTTGTTCCCGCTCGTCATGGTCGGATCCCACT
This sequence comes from uncultured Salinibacterium sp., assembly GCA_964477625.1. Lineage (GTDB taxonomy): Bacteria > Actinomycetota > Actinomycetes > Actinomycetales > Microbacteriaceae > Rhodoglobus. Next base: position 10,342 of record CAYZHZ010000025.1, on the reverse strand, counting down.
TGTCATCCAGCGAATGCAGCCAGTCGCCCGAGGCGAGCTCGGTCGCAAGGGAGAACGTCTCGCCATCGGCGACCGCGCCAACGGCACGGTTCGTGGGATCGTTGTACTGGTAGACGACGTCTTTGCTGAAGTGCTGCATGACTACCTGCCTGTCGGGGTGAGGGTCGCCTTGAGCCACGCGGTGGCCGTCCCGCCCGCGGGGAGACTCGGCGCGAGACCCGCCTCGATCGCCGGCCCGAGCGAGGGAAGGTACGCGGACTGAGGCTCCAGCGCGAGCCCCACGGTGTGTCCGTCGAACGGGTTCTCCGTCGTGCCGCAGTTCTCGATCCAGATCCACAGCGCCGGGAAGGCGTCGACGTCCCAATCGAGGTGCAGTCGCACGCCCGACCCCTCCACCGTGGCGCGGGGCGACCTGACGGTGCGAGCGAAGAGCATCTCGGCTGCGGGCGCCGACGGGAAGAGGCTGAGGTCAACCGGGTCCCCCGACCGACCCGGCAGCCGATCGAGGGACGCAGGATGGGCGTCTGGCTGAACGGATGCCGCCGACTTGGTGAAGCGCTCGATACCGACGATGTCGTCGCTCGCGACGTCAATACGTGCGCCCGTCACTAACCGCTCGCCGAGTGTGATGTGGTGGCCCCACAGATAGCTGACGGCATGATCGGAGAGGTTGGAGACCACCTCGGTGACCGTCAGCTGCGAGCCGTCGAGTTGCATGCGTCGCGTGAGGCGCAGTGGGAGTTCGGCGCTGTCGACCGTGAACTCTGCCCAAGTGGTGTCGCGGTCGACGACCGTCCACGGCGCGTTTCGCACATCCCCGTGGGCCGAGATGTCTCGGCCGCCCACCGTCGCAGCCGGGCCGGCATTGGGGAACAACTCGTACCACCCGCCGACGATGTGGTGCTCGACACCACGCGGGTCCTCGTATAGCAGGTTGTACCCCGACTCGAGCAGCACGAGTTCGAAGAGGTGCGCGCCCCTCCCCACGTCGATCGAGGCGCGCACGGTCTCGTTGGCGAGCACCACTGTGCGCGCCGGGTCGAGCGGTCGGGTCACGGCAGGTAGTCCTGCCGAGCCTGACGATAGCCAGCCATGAACAAGCTCACCTCGGTGCCGATCCATCGGATCGACATGCCGCGAGCGCTCCAGTCGGCCGCGAGTGCGGGCGTCGGCATCATGGCACCCGACGGCACGCCCGCCCTGGCTGCCGCCTCGACCACGGCGTCGACGGCCGCGGAGAACACCGCAGAGGAGAACTGCCCGGGCACACCCAGTGATTGGGAGAGGTCGAACGGGCCGATGATGGCACCGGCTACCTGACCACTGCCGAGCAACTCATCGACATTTGTGAGCGCGTCAGCCGTCTCAATCTGGATCAGAAGGATCTTCTCGTCGTTGTATCCGGCGAGCTTCGCCGCGAGATCCCCACCCTGAAAGTCGTATCCGCCGATGCCCTTCGAACCCATGGGGGGAAGCCGCATGGCATCGACGACCTCGGCGAGCTCATCCATGGTGCGAATGCGCGGAACGAGAACTCCGTCGGCACCCGCGTCGAGCACCTTCGAGATCGCCTCGTAGCGAATCTCGGGGATGCGCACGAACGCGAGAACCCCGAGCAGGTTGAGCATGCGCAGACAGGTCGCGACCTCAGAGAACTCGAAGTGGCTGTGTTCCATCTCGATGACGATGAACCCAGGTCGCGGCTCAAGAAACTGCACGAAGTCGAGCGACAGCGACGAAGCGAGCATGAAACCGTCAACGGGCTTACCCGATCGCAGCGCCGAGCCGGATGCGCGACGGCGAGCGAGAGCAGCATCATCGCCGCCACCCGCGGCGAAGTAGTTGCTCACTTTGTACTCCCCTGGGCCAATCCGCTCACGATATACCTCTGGAACACGATCGACAGCACCACGGGGGGAAGAAGCGCGATGATCGTCGCAGCAGACACCGTCGTGAGCGAGAAGGTCTGCAGCGATCTCATGCCCGCGATGAACGGCGGGAGGGTGAGCTGATTGGTGAGAACGAGCGCGTAGAAGAACTCACCCCACGCCTCGAGGAAGATGAGCAGCGACGCCGCAATGAGACCGGGGCGCGCGAGGGGCGCGACGACCTGGATGAGCGTGCGCGTGCGTCCTGCGCCATCGATGCGTGCCGCCTCCTCCACCTCGATGGGAACGCTGTCGAAGTAACTCTTCATGAGCCACACCACGAGCGGGAGGGTGAATACGTTGTAACTGATGATGAGCGCGGTCGGGGTGTTGATCAGACCGAGCGTCTTGAGCGCGACGAAGAAGGGAGCGATGATCGCGAGCGACGGGATGACGCGCGAGACCAACAGCAACCCGAACATGACTTTCGCGCCGCGGAACGGGTAGCGGGAGAAAGCATATGCCGCCGTGCCGCCGATGATGATGTTCGAGATCACCATCATCGTCGAGACGAGCAGACTGTTGAGCAGCGACGGCATGAGTCCGCGCACCGACCCCGTCCGGTCGGTGAAGCCCTCCACTGTGTTGTTGCCCGTGAGCAAGACAATGTAGTTGTCGAGCGTGAACTCGCGCGGGAACCAGGAGTACGGCTTGATCCCCACCGCGCCGGGCATCTCGAAGCTCGTCATGACGGTGAACGAGATGGGGAACAGGATCCAGATGAGGAAGAAGGCGACGCCAGCAGTGAGCATGATGCGTGCGGGCCACGTGCGCCGCATGATCCGCGACCCCCGGCGACGTGCCGTTGTTCGCCGTGGAACTGCGATCGTCATGAGCCCATCCCCATTTTCGAGCTAGTGCGATACATGAGACGTACGAAGAGCAAACCGACGGATAGTGCGACCACCGCCATGACGACAGCGACAGCCGACCCCATTCCGATGTTCGTGAACTCGAACAGCTGGCGGTAGAGCAGGATCGACAGCACGCTCGTAGCGTTTCCCGGGCCACCCTGCGTGAGGCCGTAGATGACATCGAACTGCATGAATCCGAAGATGGTGCCCATGATGATGACGACCACGAGGGCTTGCTGCAACCACGGGAAGGTTACGTAGCGGAAGCGCTGCCAAATATTCGCCCCGTCGACGCGCGCGGCCTCGTAGAGCTCGCTCGGCACAGTCTGCAGCGCGGCGAGGAGGATGAGTCCGACGAACGAGGCCATGCGCCAGCTCGCCGCGAGCACCGAGAACACGAATGCCCACGTCGGTTGCGCAAGGAACGGCGTGTAGGCATCGGTGATGCCGAGTTGCACGAGTGCCGCGTTGAGCGACCCCAGATTGCCGTCTGTGAACCAGTGCCAGATGACGCCGACGATGAGCCACGGCGATGCCCACGGAATGATGAGCAGCGCTCGCGCGATGCCTCGGCCGGGGAAGGCCTCGTTGAGGATGAGTGCGAAGATGAGCCCGAGCGTCGTCGAGAGAACGAGGAAGCAGATCGCGTACCCGCTGGTGAGCAGGAACGAGTGATGGAAGTCCGCACTGGTCAGGAGGTTCACATAATTGTCGATGCCGTTCCAGGTTGCTTCACCCGTCAGCTTCACCTTCTGGAAGCTGTAGATGAGTGACTGGATGCTCGGCAGTCCCACGAGCGCCACGATGATGAGCACCGTGGGCAGTGCCATAAGAAGGCCGTAGCGGCGATCACCTCTGTGGAGCCGGGATGCCCGAGGGTTCCTGGCCAGTGCGGACTCGTTCATCTAGCCATTCTGTTTGATTGCGTCCTGCGCGTCGGCGGACATCGCGGCGACTGTGTCGGCCGCGGATGCCTGCCCGAGCAGGAGGGCGTGGATACGATCTCCGACCTTGGTTTGGAAGGTCGGGTACCACGCGAGGGAGCGCGCGGGGACCGGGTCGGACTGGCTGTTGTGAACCTCCGAAAGCGCGTCGACGTCGTAGTACGGGTCGAGGCCGGCACGGAAGTCCGCGTCCTCAAACAATCCCGGGTACGGGCCGAGCAGTGCGGCGGACTTCGCCCACGAGACGAAGGTGGCGTACTTGCCCGCTTCATCCTTCCAGCCGTAGAACTTCATGAGCTCCCACGCACCCTGGGTGTCGACACCAGCGGTGCCCATCTGCAGCACCTCACCGAGTTGCAGCGTCATGTTCGCCGAGCCGGGCACCCTGTAACTGAGTTCGACGTTCTCCGACTCGGGACCCGCTGCATCGCGGATGACCTTTTGGAAGTAGTGGTGCAGCATGAGGAAGCTCGACGTGCCGTTCTGCATTGCGACGGCGAGGCTGTTTGGGTCATCCGTCAGGATGGTTGGGGAGGTGAGGCCGTCCTGGTACATGGCCGCCCACCACTCGAGCATTTCTTTCGTCTTGCTGTCGTCACCGAAGACGGGGTTGGCCTTCTCGTCGAACGGCGTGATGCCCTCCGAGAGGAGGTACGTCATGAGGTACTCCTCGCAGAAGCTCTTGATCCAGAACGCCGCGTACGGCATCTCGACCCCGGCCTTCTTGAAGGTCTCAGACTGGGTGTACACGTCGTCGAGACTCTCGGGAGGGGCAGTGAAGCCGTTCTCCGTCATGTGGCGCTTGTTGTAGTGGAGGAGGGTGACCGCGGTGAAGTACGGGGCAGCAGCGACCCGGCCATCGGCGATCTGGTATCGCGATGTCGCAGAGGGGAACATCTCGCCCAGCATCTCGTCCACACCGTCGAGATTCGAGAGGTCCTGCGCCCAGCCAGCATCGGCGTACTTGGTGAGGTTGTAGCTCTTGTTGTAGTAGATGTCGATTCGGTCGTTGCCCTGCAGACGTGTCTGCAGCGCAGGGCCGTAGGCATCGCCACCGGGGAGCACCTGAAGGTCGACCTCGTAGCCGCTCTTCTTAGTGAACGCCTCGATGTTGGCGCGGGCCTCGTCGGGGTAGGAGTCCCACATGAGCATCTGTAGGGGACCGGATGCCGTGCTACCCGTGGAGGCGGGAGCACACGATGCGAGGAGCGGCGTCGCTGCTAGCAGCAGTCCGCCACCGAGTACTGCACGACGGCTGACGGGCGAGGCCGCCAAGCCGAAAGACTCTAAAGACATTTCTTACCTCTCTGGAAGTGTCGCGATACCCTCTTGCGAAGATTTCCGCGGGTACTTGCGAAGTGATAAAACTTGGACTTGCTCGGTGATTAGTTAGGAAGGTAACTTATTTAATATGAGTTCGCAAGAGGGTTCCCCCCGGTCGTCGCAGGGGGCAACGACGACCACCACGACGGGTTCTCCCCAGCTCATGCGCCGCATGAATCGGGAGCAAGTACTGACGACCCTGCGCGACCTCGGCCCCATGACCCGTCCCGCAATCAGCAAGGTGACGGGTCTGTCCAAGATCACGGTCGACGCGGTCGCAGCCGAACTGTTGAGCGAAGAGCGCGTCATCGAGGCACCCGAACCACCCACCGGTAGCCCCGGCCGTCCCTCCCGACTGCTCTCCTTCCGCGAAGACTCGGCGCACGTCGCCGCCATCGACATCGGTGCCACGCGGGCGAAGATCGGCATCTCCAACCTCTCGGGTGCGTTCATCTCCCACGAGACCGTCGAACTCACCGGCGGCGAAACGGGCGATCAGATCGTGGATGCCGTACGCGCGTCACTCAAGCGTGCGGTGCGCTCTGCCGGCCTCGCCCTCGCCGAAATCCGCGCCCTCTGCATCGCGACGCCCGGCATCGTCGACCCCACCACCCAGCGCGTTACCCTCGCGCCCCAACTCCCGGACTGGGACGACATCGACCTCGTGAGCGAATTCGCGTTCATCGGCGATGCCCCCATACACATCGAAAACGAAGTGCACCTCGCAGTCGTCGGCGAGCAGTGGCGCGGCGCCGCGCGCGGCTTCGACGACGTCGCATACGTGCACCTCGGCGTTGGAGTCGGGCTAGGCATCGTCAAGGGCTCCAGCCTCATCCGCGGCGCGCACGGTGGTGCGGGCGAGATCGGATATCTCCCCCTCATCGGGGTGCACGGAGATGACGACCCGGGGACCAGCGGTCGCTTTGAGTGGCTCGTCGGTGGCGGTGCCTACCAGCGGGCCGCGCGCGACCTCGTCTCCGCCGGCAGC
>CAYZHZ010000025.1:0-4295 GCA_964477625.1 uncultured Salinibacterium sp. | reverse complement strand
GGCACGCTCCTCGAACTCGCGGGTGGCAACGTCACTCGAATTGACGCCGCCCTCATCTATCGTGCCGCCGAGGCGGGGAACGAGGATGCGATAGCCATCGTCGACCGCATCCTCGGCTACACCGCGGCGGGCATCTCCTCCGTCGTCGCGATCCTCGACCCGGGACTCGTCATCATCGGCGGGGGAATCTCCCAGGCAGGAACATGGATGCTCGAACGCCTCGAGGCGCGAGTGCGCGCACTGGTGCCCCGACGATCTCGAGCTTCTGTGTGGCGGAACGCTCGCACGCTACGTCGAGGAGGGACACCACGTCACCATGTGCCACATCGCCCGCGGCGACCGCGGCGCGACGACTGGCGAACGAGCGGAGGTCGCGGCGACTCGGCGCGGCGAAGGTGCGGCGGCTGCAGCATCCATCGGTGCCTCGTATCGCGGGCTCGATGTGCCCGACGGCGAGGTCAACGCATCGGACGAGGCGCAGAAGGCACTCGTGACAGAGGCGATCCGGCGGGTACGGCCAGACGTAATCATCACCCACTCCCCCGGTGACTACATGGAGGACCACAACCAGGCCTCAGAGCTTGCGTTCTCGTGCAGCTTTCTCGCGACCCTGCCGCTCTACGAGACCGAGTCGGAGCACCTCGACGTGGTTCCAGCGCTCCTCTACATGGACACCCTCGCCGGACTCGGCTTCCAGCCCACCGAATTCGTCGACATCACCCAGCAACTGGATAAGAAGCTCGACATGATGCGACTGCACACCAGTCAGATCACCTGGCTTGAGCACCACGACGACATGAACGTGCTCGGCCAGATCATGACCGTGGCCGCCTTCCGCGGATTCCAGTCCGGGGTGCGGTACGCCGAGGGTTTCACCCCCTGCACTGTCCACCTACGAACTCGCACCCGGCGACTCCTGCCCTGAAAGGCGATCGTGACCCAATTCAGCTTCAGCCCCGCCCCGTTCCTCGACTTCCGCGACACGGCGGCGGCCGCGCGGGTGCGCACGATCACGCGGGAACAGTTCACCCGGCACGACAATCCAGACTTCCACATCTCGGTTCACCCCGATCGCACCAGTCTCTACACTGCGTTCGCAAACGACATTGTCGGCACCATCACGAGCGCGCTAGCCGAGGGTCGCAAGCCCGTGCTCATCCTTCCTGCGGGCCCCATGCCGCAGTACCACGCCGCCGCCCGGATCATCAATGAACGCCGCCTGTCGCTCGCCGATGTGACCTTCTTTGCGATGGACGAGTGGGCCAACGAGCACGGCGAGAGCGCTCCGGGCGAGTGGGAGGGCTCATTTCAATACGCCCTACGTTCCCAATTCTATGACCGTATCGACAGCGCTCTGCTGCCCCCCGAGTCCCAGCTCAACTTCCCGTCGAGCGCGACCATCCATGACTACGGCAAGCGCATCGCCGATCTTGGAGGCGCCGACGCCTGCTACGGCGGAATCGGCTGGAACGGTCACATCGCCTTCTGGGAACCGCAACTTGGTCGCGAGTTCGCGGGCGACCTCGATGCCTACCGCGCCGCATCGTCTCGTCTCGTGGACCTCAACCCGCTGACTGTCGCACAAAACGCCCTCACCTCGTTCGCGGGCGACTGGTCGATAGTGCCGCCTCGCGCAGTAACAATCGGACCGGCAGAAATCCTGGGGGCGCAGCGGCGAAGTTTCTGGCTCGACGGCGACCTCGGCGGCGGCGTCACGTGGCAGGGCTTCATCGCGCGCCTCGTCGCCCACGGCCCCGTCAACGAATTCGTGCCCGGTTCGCTGCTACAGACCGCGCGAAGCGACTTCGCTGTCCTCGAAGCGATCGCGGCGCCACTCGAGATCCTCATAAACTGACGCCCGTGCCGACCCGCAAAGTCGCCCTCATCACGGGCGCAAGCCGCGGCATCGGTCGCGCCATCGCCCACGGTCTCGCGTCAGCGGGCTACGCCATCGCCATCACGGGAACGGATGCCGACGCCCTGGCAACCGTGGCCGACGAGATCGCCGCGCTCAGCAGCTCTGCCGCCACCGTCATCCCCTGCGACCTCGCGGAGCCCGGAGCCTCCTACCAACTCCACGACGCTGTTGTCACCGCCCTCGGACCGGTCGACGTGCTCGTCAACAACGCGGCGCGCGGCGCGAGCGCCAACCTCGCCCCGATCGTCTCGTTCGACGACGAAGCGTGGGAGCGCACCATCCAACTCAATGTCACCGTGCCGTACCAACTATCGAAGGCCGCACTGCCGTCGATGATCGAGGCGCGATGGGGCCGCATCATCAACATCGCGTCGATTCACGCGGAGGTGCCCCTGGCGCGCGGGGCCGCGTACACCGCAAGCAAGCACGCCCTGGTCGGCCTCACCCGCACGATCGCCCTCGAGACGGCACGCGAGGGGGTCACAGCCAACGCAATCTGCCCCGGTCCGGTGCGCACCCGAATGGCGGGTGTGCGGCTCGCCTACGAGGCGGAGCGACTGGGCCTGGACCCGGCCGAGATCGTCGAGCGGATGACCCCGTTCGGGCGCCTCCTCGAGCCCGAAGAGATCGCCCCACTAGCCGTGTACCTTGCTAGCGACGCCGCGGCTGGAGTCACGGGCCAGTCGTACACGATCGGCGGATGACCGCCGCTACGCGATCGGGGTCGGCACGACGCCGAACGGAGCAAGACCCGCCGCGCCGCCGTCCTGCGCGGTGAGCACCCAGATGCCACCCGCGTGCACGGCTACCGAATGCTCCCAGTGTGCGGCGTCGAGACCGTCATCGGTCGCGACGGTCCAGTCGTCGGCGAGTACGTGGGTCTCGATCGTGCCCCGCACGACCATGGGCTCGATGGCAACGACGAGTCCCGGTTTGACGTCGGGTCCGCCGCCGCGCACCCGGTAATTGAAGACAGGCGGCTCCTCGTGCATCGAGCGACCGATGCCGTGACCGACGTAGTCCTCCAGGATGCCGAAGTCGCCGCGCGACTCGATCGCGTCCTCGATTGCCGCGCCAATGTCATTGAGCTTGCGCACCGACGCGAGCGCGGCGATTCCCGCCCACAGCGAATCCCTCGTCACATCGCTGAGCTCCTGCCGGCTCGCGACCACGTCGGGTCGGCTCGCATCGGGCACGACCATGCTGAATGCGGCGTCGCCGTTCCACCCGCCGACCTCGGCACCGCTGTCAACAGAGACCAGGTCACCGGGCTTTAGCACGCGGTCCCCCGGAACGCCGTGCACGACCTCGTCGTTCACCGACACGCACACGGTATGGCGGTAGCCGGGTTCCTTCATGAAGTTCGGCACGCCACCGGCATCGCGGATGATGCGCTCAGCAATCGCGTCAAGCTCGAGCGTCGTCACGCCCGGGCGTATCGCCTCGCGAACGGCGGCGAGCGACGCTGCGGTCACGAGACCCGGGCGCACCATGAGCTGCAGCTCGGCGGGCGTCTTGTAGATGCCCTTCCCGAAACCCATCTGAACTAGCGGTTGGCGGCGTCCGGCATCGCAATGCCGCGCTCGGCGAGGGCTGCGGTGATACGCTCCGTCACCTCGTCGACCGAGCCAATGGCGTCGATCTTCACGAGCATGCCGCGATCAGCGTACACATCCACCAGCGGAGCGGTCTGCTCGCGATAGACGTCGAGACGGTGGCGCACCACGGCCTCATCATCGTCGCTGCGGCCCTGCTCAGCGGCGCGCTTGCGCAGGCGCTCGACCACGATGTCCGGGTCAGCGACAAGCTCGATGACGGCATCGAGGGCTGTTCCGTGTCCGATGAGAAACTCGTCGAGTTCGCGCACCTGATCGGTTGTCCGCGGGTAGCCGTCTAGCAGGAAGCCGTTCTCCGCGTCCTGCTCAGCGAGACGGGTTCTGATGAGCTCGTTCGTCAAGGAATCGGGAACGTTGTCGCCGGCATCCATGTAGGCCTTCGCCTGCTTGCCGAGCTCCGTTTCGTTCTTGACGTTGCTGCGGAAGATGTCGCCCGTCGAGATGGCCGGGATGTCGTACGACTCGGAGAGACGAACGGCCTGCGTGCCCTTGCCCGCCCCGGGAGGACCGATGAGAAGCAGCCGGCTCACCGCAGCAGGCCCTCGTAGTGACGCTGCTGCAGCTGCGAGTCGATTTGCTTGACGGTCTCGAGCCCCACACCGACGATGATGAGGATCGACGCACCGCCGAACGGGAAGTTGGTGTTCGCGCCCACCAGCACGAGTGCGATGAGCGGGATCAGCGCGATAAGACCGAGGTACAGCGAGCCGGGGAGCGTCACGCGTGTGAGCACGTAGTCCAGGTACTCAGCTGTCGGGCGC
>CAYZHZ010000024.1:0-23681 GCA_964477625.1 uncultured Salinibacterium sp. | reverse complement strand
ACCCCACTCGTAGGGCGTGGCCGGATCGCCCGTCGTCGAGACCACGAGCACGGGCGGAGCACCCTTGCCCGTGAGCGCCTCGATGCCCGGGCCGATGTACTTGAAGGGCCAGTTGATGCACGTCGTGTCGCCGATCGGCGGGCTCGGGCGGTAGGTCGTCGGGGACGCCTGCTGCAGCAGAACCTCCTGCTCGGCGAGCACGGCCGGGTCGGTCTCGACGGGGTAGTCCACACAGTAGATCGCGAGGAACGATTCGAGCGAATTGTCCGCGTAGGTGCCATCGGTATCGCGGCTGTAGTAGTAGTCCGCGAGGAAGAACGCGGTGTCCGTCTCCCCGTTGCCCACCTCGGTGAAGAGGTCATTGAGGAACGGCCACGAGTCTTGCGAGTAGAGCGCCATCGACATCGCGATGTCGATAACACCGGCATCCATCATCCGACCGTCTGCGCCCGGAATCGGGGTCGCATCGTACGTGTCGTAGTACCCGCGGATGGTCGCGAGAGCCGCATCGAGACCATCCATGAAGGGGCACTCGTCCGGGAACATCTCGGGGCAGGCGGTGATGTAGTTCTCCAGCGCGAGCTGGAAGCCCGCCGTCTGTGTGAGGCCCACGTCGAAGACGGAGATCGAGGAATCGGTGGCGCCGTCCACGACGAGGCGACCCACCTTGTCGGGGAAGTTCTCGACGTAGTACGAGCCGATGTCACTGCCGTACGAGTAGCCGAGGTAGTTGAGCTTCTCGTCACCCACGACCGCGCGCAGCATGTCGAGGTCGTGCACCGTCGACTGAGTGTCGATGAACTGCAGAAGTTCACCGGTGTTCTCGAGGCAGGCCTGGCCGAAATCGATGGAGGCTTGCGTGACCTCGTCGATCCACTCCGGCGTACCGCGGGGAGCCTCGGGCAGACCGAAGATGAACTGGTCGAGTTCGGGACCGTCGTAGCACTTCACCGCCGACGAGCGGCCCACTCCGCGTGGGTCCCACCCGACGACATCGAAAGAGGCCTGCAGGTCTTCGCTCGTCGCGAAGTCGACGGAGTCGTAGACGAAGTCGTAACCCGATCCCCCCGGTCCACCCGGGTTGATGAAGAGGGAACCGAGGCGCGTGCTACCGGTTGCCGGTTGGCGCACAACCGCAAGCTCGATGTCGGTCGCCGACGACGGGTTGGCCCAATCCATCGGCGCAATCGCCGTGGTGCACTGCATGCCGTTGTCGCAGTCTTTCCAGGTCAGCACCTGCTCGTAGTACGGCCGCAGGTTCTCGGCCACCGCCTCACCCGTGGGGGTGGAGGTCGACTCGGGCTGAGGATCCAGGCTGAAGCACCCGGTGAGCAATAGCGTCACCGTCGCCACCGAAGCAGCGGCGGCGAGGACGCGTGAACGTGAAGACTTCGTGGATGCCGTGGTCACCCGTTGAGCATACCGATCGAGTGTGACGGCGGAACCTAGCAGCGTGGATCGGTCGCGGGCACCGTACCGTCGATGAGGAAGTCGTCGACGGTATCGTTCACGCAGTCGTTCGACTTGTTGTACGCCGTGTGCCCCTCGCCCTCATAGGTGACGAGGTGGCCCTGCGAGAGCGTCTGGGCGACCGTTACCGCCCACTCGTAGGGGGTCGCGGGGTCATTGGTGGTTCCGATGACGAGGATGTCGGGCGACCCGGGGGCGCTGATCGGCAGGCGTTCGCGTGTCGCCCGCACAGGCCAGTTGGGGCATCCGGTGCCACCCCACGACATCTGCGGACCGAACACGGGCGCGAGCTGCCGCAGCTGTTCGGCCTCGGCGCGCATCTCGTCGACGTTGCCGTCACCGTGAGCGTCGAGACAGTTGATCGCAATGAAGGCTTCGGTCTGGTTGTCGCGATACGAGCCGTCGGGGTTTCGGCTGTTGTAGTTGTCGGCGAGCTGGAAAGCGTAGCTCGCATCACCCTGGAACACCGACGTGAACAGGTCACGCAGAGAGGGCCAGTTGGCCTCGTTGTACAGGGGAAGGATGATCGCCGTGAACATCGCACCGCTGCCGAGCTGCCGCCCGTCGTCGTTCGCGAGCGGACTCGCGTCGAGGGTGTCGAGAAGTGAACGAATGCGCTTCATCGAGTCGTTGGTGCTGCCGCGGAAGGGGCACTCGTTGGCGGTCGCACAGTCGTCAAGGAAGGCCCGCAGCGCGCTCTCGAATCCCTTCGCCTGGGTCGCGGTCCCCTCGAAATCGCTCGCCGCGGGATCGACAGCACCGTCGAGCACCAGCCGGCCCGCCCGATCCGGAAAAAGCTCGGCATAGACCTGCCCGAGCAGGGTGCCGTAGGAGTACCCAAGGTACGAGAGGGTGTTGTCCCCGAGGGCTGCCCGCAGCATGTCGAGATCGCGAGCGGCACTCGCGGTGTCGACATGGCCGAGCAGTGGACCCGTGATCTCGAGGCACCGCTCACCCCACTTCGTCGAGGCGTGCACTGCCGCCGCGAGCCACTCGTCGCTGCCCGGCTCGCCCGGGTAGATGTCGTAGAGGTACGCGTCCAACTCGGCAGGGTCGTCGTAGCACTTCACAGCCGTGCTGCGGTTGACGCCGCGGGGGTCGAATCCGACGACATCGAACGACGCCTGCAAGCGCTCGTCGGTCGCGTAGTCGATGCTGTTCGCGATGAAGTCGTAGCCCGATCCCCCCGGTCCGCCGGGGTTGATGAGCAAGGAACCCTGAGCGGTGCCCGAAGTCGCGGTCTGACGGATGAGCGCGAGCTCGATCTGCTCGCCGCCCGGATCCGCCCAGTCCAGGGGAGCCTTGGCGGTCGCGCACTGCATGCTTCCGTTGCACGTCGACCACTCGAGCACCTGGTGATAGTAGGGCTCGAGCGCGGCATCCACCGTCTCGTTCGTCGGCGTCGATGTCGTGGATGATGCGGGAGGCAAGAACCACGAGACACACCCCGACAGCGCGAGGGCCACGACGGCCGCACCAGCGACGACGGGAGCCGCGCGTCTCACCGCGGTGCCCGTCGAACGGCCGTCACGAGCATGGCTTCGAGCGCGAGCGTGGGGGCCACGTTCGCCTCGATGCGTCGACGAGCGATGGCGATGGCATCCATCGTCTGCAAGGTTTCGGTGGCCGTCGCGCTTGCCGCGGCAGACTGCAGGGACGACAGGATGCTCAAGTTGATGGGGTCGGTGGGAACCCCGAGTTGCAGCAACAGAATGTCGCGGTAGAGCGATAGCAGGTCGACCATGATGCGGTCGATACCATCCCGCAGACTGCGCGTGGCCCGGCGCTTCTGGTCCTCGTCGAGGGCCTTCAACTGGGCGCGCAGCGCCGGAGGGATGGTGCCGCCGGGCTCGATTCCCAGCGACCGCAGCGCGGCATCGCGCTCCGCGGCCTCGCGCTCCTCGGTGAGCGCCTCGGCGTCGGCCTTCGCGAGGTCGAGCAGCGTGGCCGAGGCGACGACCGCGTCAGAGACGCTTCGCAGGCCGAGCGCGACGGTGAGCGTGCGTTCTCGGCGGTCGCGCGCGTCGGCGTTCGTCGCGAGACGATGCGCCATGCCGATGTGCGACTGCGCCTCGCGTGCCGCACGGGTGGCCGTCGCCGCGTCGACACCGTCGCGTCGCTCGAGCAGTTGGGCGACCTCGGCTATGCCGGGCACGCGCAGCCGCACGGTGCGAACGCGCGAACGGATGGTCGGGATGAGGTCGGCTTCGCTCGGCGCGCACAGGATCCATACCGTGCGGGGTGGCGGCTCCTCGAGCGCCTTCAGGAGCACGTTGGACGTGCGCTCCGACATGCGGTCGGCATCCTCGATGACCATGACGCGATACCGACCCACCGACGGGGAGAACTGGGAGGACGCCACGAGCTGACGCACCTCATCGATCGAGATGATGACACGTTCGGTACTGAGCACACCGAGGTCGGGGTGGGTGCGGGCGGCGACCTGACGTTGGGTCGCCTCATCCCCCCCGAGAAGAGCCGCCGCGAATGCGTAGGCGAGGTTCGAGCGACCCGACCCGGGCGGGCCGGTGATGAGCCACGAATGGGTCATGCCGGACTCGGTCGAGCCATCGACGGATGCCGCAGCCGCCGCCTCGACGATAGCGATGGCATCGGCCTGGCCGGTCAAGTCATCCCACAGGGCCATGCGGTTACCCTACGTCAGGCCGGTGTCAGGAGCGCGTCGACGCGATGCCGGATGGCCGCCGCGATGCTCTCACGCGACTCGCGCGCGTCGAGAACGAGAAAACGGTCGGGTTCGGCTTCGGCGATGGCGAGATACTCGGCACGCACGCGCGCGTGAAAGTCGGACTTCTCGGCTTCGAGTCGGTCGTAGCGGGTCCGCACCGAGAGACGATCCTGACCCTCGTCTTCGTGCAGATCGAGCAGCACGGTGAGGTCGGGCAGGAGAGACTCGGTCGCCCACAACGACAGCTCACGGATGCCCTCGAGCGTGCGCCCGGCACCCTGGTACGCGACGGACGAGTCGATGTACCTGTCTTGCACCACGATGTCGCCGCGCACGAGGGCGGGGCGCACGACGGTCGCGACGTGGTGGGCACGGTCCGCAGCGTAGATCAGGGCTTCGGCGCGCGGATCCATGTCGCCGCGGCGGTGCAGCACGATCTCTCGCAGTTCGAGCCCCAACTCGGTGCCACCGGGTTCTCGCGTGACGACGACCGTACGGCCCATCGACTCGAGCCACTCGGTGAGAAGAGCCGATTGCGTGGACTTCCCCGACCCGTCACCCCCCTCGAGGGTGATGAACAATCCGGGCATTACTTCTTCGCCGGTGCCTTCTTGGCCGCCGGCTTCTTCGCGGCCGCCTTGGCGCGCGGCTTCGCCGGCCCCTTGGCACGCTTGTCTGCGAGTAGCTGCACGGCACGATCGAAGTCGATGTCGTCGATCATCTCGCCTCGCGGGATCGTCGCATTCGTGATGCCGTCGGTGACGTATTCGCCGAACCGGCCCGCCTTGATCTTGATCGGCTTGCCACTCTCGGGGTCGACGTCGAACTCCTTGAGAGCGCTCGAAGCCGCACGGTTGCCGTACTTGGGTTGCGAGTACAGCTCGAGGGCGCCAGCGAGGTCGATGTCGAAGATCTGCTCCTCGGTCTGCAGCGAGCGGGTGTCTGTGCCGCGCTTCAGGTACGGGCCGAAGCGGCCGTTCTGCGCGGTGATCTCGAGCTCGAGTTCGGGGTCGACACCGACGACGCGGGGAAGGTTCAGCAGGGCCAGCGCAGTGTCGAGATCGACGGTCGCAAGATCCATGGATTTGAAGATGGATGCCGTGCGCGGCTTGACCGCGGCAACCTTCTTCGGCTTCTTTACCTTGACCTCGCCCGTCTTGGGGTCGATCACCTCGACGGGCGCCTCCTCGGGAACCTCGGGCTCGAGTTCGGTCACGTATGGGCCGAATCGGCCATCTTTCGCGACGATCTCTTTGCCGTTGTCGGGGTTCACCCCGATGACGCGATCGCCGACGATCGGCGCATCGATGAGCTCCTGGGCCTTGGCGGGGGTGAGCTCGTCGGGGGCGAGATCCGGCGGGATGTTGACGCGGCGCGGGGTTTCGGGGGTCTCCCCGGGTACCTCCAGGTAGGGACCATACTTTCCGATGCGCAGAGTGATGTCGTCGGCGATGCGAATCGAGTTGATCTCCCGCGCATCGATCTCGCCGAGGTTGTCAATGACCGTGCGGAGCCCGCGGTGCTTGGCATTGCCGAAGTAGAAGCCCGTGAGCCACTCCACGCGGTCCTCTTCGCCGCCCGCGATACGGTCGAGGTCATCTTCCATGCCTGCCGTGAAACCGTACTCGACGAGGTCGGAGAAGAACTCCTCGAGCAGGCGCACGACCGAGAACGCGATCCAGTTGGGCACGAGAGCCTGACCACGTGGGGTGACATAGCCGCGATCGATGATCGTGGAGATGATCGACGCGTAAGTCGACGGACGCCCAATGCCGAGCTCCTCGAGCGTCTTCACGAGGCTTGCCTCGGTGTAGCGCGGGGGCGCGGAGGTCTCGTGACCCTTCGCCTCGATGTCGGCGACTTCGAGCGTCTGGCCGACGGTCAGCGGCGGGAGCTTGGCCTCGGTGGGCTCCGCTGTCTCGTTGCGCTCCTCGTCTTGCGACTCCTCGTAGGCGTGCATGAAGCCGCGGAAGGTGATGACCGTGCCGGTGGCGACGAACTCGGCGATGGTCTTGCCGAAGACCGGGCCGGCGCCGATCGTCACGGACGCGGTCGACCCCTTCGCGTCGGCCATTTGCGAGGCGACCGTGCGCTTCCAGATGAGGTCGTAGAGCTTCCAGTCATTGCCCCGGAGAATCGACTGCAACTCAGACGGAGTGCGGAACGTGTCGCCAGAGGGGCGAATGGCCTCGTGCGCCTCCTGAGCGTTCTTGCTCTTCGAGGTGTACACGCGGGGCGCATCCGGCACCGTCTCGGCGCCGTAGAGAGCGCGAGCCTGCGCGCGCGCGGCGTCGACCGCCTGGGGCGACAGCGTCGGCGAATCCGTACGCATATAGGTGATGTAGCCGTTCTCGTAGAGCGACTGCGCCACGCTCATCGTCTGGCGCGCGGAGAAGCGCAGCTTGCGCCCCGCTTCCTGCTGCAGGGTCGAGGTGGTGAACGGAGCGGCCGGGCGACGCGTGTACGGCTTCGACTCGACATTTGTCACGGTGATCGGTACGCCGGGCTCACGGAGCGCGGCGGCGAGGGCCTCGGCTGCGGCCTCATCCAGTGCGACAGCCTCGCCCTTGAGGTTTCCGCGATCGTCGAAGTCACGCCCGGCCGCGACGCGCTTGCCATCCACTCGCACGAGTCGAGACTCGAAGCGCTCGTTCGCGGAGGCGGGGGTCAGACCCGCGATGAGGTCCCAGTAGCTCGCGGTGACGAACGCGAGGCGCTCGCGCTCGCGATCGACGACGAGTCGGGTCGCCGCAGACTGCACGCGCCCCGCGGACAGCCCCGGACCGACCTTGCGCCAGAGCACCGGTGAAACCTCGTAGCCATAGAGGCGGTCAAGGATGCGTCGGGTCTCCTGCGCATCGACGAGTGCAGTGTCGAGCTCACGCGGGTTCGCGATGGCGTGCTGGATCGCGTCTTTCGTGATCTCGTGAAAGACCATGCGCTTGACCGGGATCTTGGGCTTGAGCTCCTGCAGTAGGTGCCACGCGATGGCCTCGCCCTCGCGGTCCTCATCAGTCGCGAGGAAGAGTTCGTCGGCACCTTTGAGCGCCTTCTTGAGCTCCGCGACGGTCTTCTTCTTCGCGTCGGAGACCACGTAATAGGGCTCGAAGCCGTTCTCCACATCGACGGAGAACTTGCCCAAGGAGCCCTTCTTGAGCTCGGTGGGAAGGTTCTTGGGCTCGATGAGGTCACGGATGTGGCCCACGGAGGAATGCACCTCGTAGCCATCCCCCAGGTACTGGGAGATCGTCTTGGCCTTGGTCGGCGACTCGACGATGACTAGCTTCACGGACGTGACTCCTCGAGGGGTAAGGGACTGGGGCGCCGGATGGGCACCAACAGCGACACCATACACATAGTCGCCGCGTGCGCGCCTAATCCGCACCGCCGTGATTCGGGCCGGCGGTGGCGGAGCCGCTCACGATGAGCCCCAGGATGGTGCTCGCAACTCGCACCGTCACCACTGCGCCATCTACCTCGCACGAGCTCAGCTGTGCTCCGTTGGCGTCGACTACCCGCGCCGCCAGGGAGCACGGATCACCGTCCACAACGCCCCCGATCGTGTCGGCCGCGGCGAGCGCACCGGCATCCGCCGCGGCCAGCACGGAATGCTTCTCGGCGATTCCCATATAAAGAGGTAGCGCAACGCCAACCAGCACGACGATCGCACCCAGAGTGGAGAGCGCGAGCACCCCGCCTGACCCGCGGTCATGATGGCGCGCACTCGCTGTCCCCGCCCTCACTTGCCGCCACCCAGCGCGCAACTCGTCGCGCGCAACGCGATGCCGCCAGGCACGGTGGTCGAGACCGTGGCACACTCGAGACCGCCCTGCGACCTGCGAGACAGGGATGCCCCGGGGATGAGCCGCGACACCGTGGCCGCCGCGACCGCGGTGGTCTCGCCGCGGCCGAGGGAGCGAGCGGCGATGGCCGCGGCATCCACGACCCTCACCTGGTGGCCGGCCAGTTGGATGGCCGCGAGGCACACGCCGAGCACGATAATGACAGCGGGCAGGACGATCGCGAACTCGGCCGTCACGCTGCCCCGCTCACCCCGGGATGGACAGCGCGCCACGAACGAGTTCCATGAGGAGGCCACGAACCTCGTCGGACCGGAGGATGACGACCAGCAGTCCCGCGAAGCCGACGGCGGCGAGGGTTGCGATGGCGTATTCCGCGGTGGCGGCGCCCGAGTCGTCGAGCAGTCGATTGTGGCGACGCACGATCGTGTGGTTCATGGTGCTTCTCCCTGGCACGAGCGCACCTCCAGCATGACGCCCCACGCGTGCTGCGCCCACACGCGGGCCTGATCAGTCGTGCATGGCGGGACCACACCGGTCGGTGGAGGACAGGTCAGAAGCCGGCGATGGTCGCGGAAACGACGGAGATCACCAGCGGCGCAACGCCGAGCAGCATGAACGCCGGCAGTACGCACACGCCGAGAGGAATCATGAGTGTCACCGAGAGTGCTGCTGCCCGCTCGTGAGCGAGCGCCGCGGCCTCGCTTCGAGACTCCGCCGCCTCGCTGCGTAACAACTCGGCTGCGGGAACACCGGCGCGCGTCGAGAGCGCGAGAACCTCGTCTAACCGCTCCATTCGCAACATCAGTCCCCATCGGTCCGCTGCGGTCGTGACAGTGCGAAGGGCTCGCTCGAACGAAGCGCCTCCCCCGACCGCGATCGCCAGGAGGTCGCACTCGAGTCCCGGTGTCGCCTCGCGGGGACGCGCGGCGGCTACCAGTCGTCGATTCCACCGGTGGGCGAGCACGAGGAGTGCAACTCCCGCGAGCAAGCATGCCCCGCCCGGGACCGTCGTGAACAGGGTCGCGAGCGTGTCGAATCCGAGCGCCACGCCGAACAGCACCCCGACGATCGGAAGTGCCATGACCAGTCGCGCGGTCGCGACCGGGCCCGAGAGCGCAACACGCGACGCGCGCTGGGCAGCCACGAGCGCGCGAAGCGACGCCGCATAGTCGCGCAGGGCAGGCGCCAATGGCGCTCCCGCCGCCGTTGCGATCATCCATGCTGCCGCGAGACCTCGCCACGCATCGCCCTCGAGGTCATCGCGGGTGCGTTCGCCGAACCGCGCGAGAGACTCGGGCACGGCATCCGGATCGACATCGAGCTCGAGGTACGACCACACCGAGCGTGGCGAGACGCCCGACGCCAGTAGCACGGCGAGTCTCTGGGCGACCGTGGCCACCCGGGTGAGCGGAAGCGGCTTCGCACTCACGCGATCGCCAGCCGGTCGCGCGAGTCGAGCGTGAAGCGCCCCGTCTGAGCAAGGCGTCGCACACCGTCGACGCGTTCGACGTGCAACACCGCACCGATCGCGCTCACCGCTTGGCGCGCCACCGCGGCCGGGGAGAGGTCTGCCAGCGCGCCGAGGGCCTCAAGACGCGCGGGAACATCATCGAGCGAGTTGGCGTGCAGCGTGCCGGCCCCACCGTCGTGCCCCGTGTTGAGCGCGCCGAGAAGCTCACGAATCTCCGCCCCGCGACACTCCCCGAGCACGAGTCGATCGGGACGCATGCGCAGCGCCTCCCTGAGCAGTCGCGCGAGACCGAGTCCGCCGGCACCTTCGAGGTTGGCCTGCCTCGCCTCCAGCGTCACCACGTGCGGGTGCTGCACCCGCAATTCGGCGACGTCTTCGATCGCCACAATTCGCTCAGTGGGTGACGCCGACGACAGCAAGGCGCCGAGGAACGTGGTCTTGCCGCTTCCGCCTGCACCCGAGATGAGCAGATTGGTGCGCCGCTGAACGAGGTCGGCGATGTGCTGCCGAGCCACGCGCGAGAAGAACCCGCGAGCCTCGAGATCGTCCAGTGCGAGCACCGCGTTGTGCGGAACCCGAATAGACAGCAGGGTGCCCCGCGGTGAGATTGGCGGCAGCACGGCGTGAACCCGGATTCCGTCACCGAGGCGAGTATCGATGCACGGCGTCGCTTCGTCGATATGGCGCCCGCCGAGGCCGACGAGTCTCGTCGCGAGCTCCCGCAGCTCGGGCTCGCTCAGCCGAAGGTGGGCCACCGGCTCGAGTCCCGCGCCGCGATCGACCCACACCCCGGAGGAGCCGTTGGCGAAGACGTCGGTGACTCCGGGGGTCGCGACGAGACTCGCGAGCGCGCCGAAGTCGAGTGCGGATGCTGCTGCCGCGAGCGACGGCGGTGCGGCATCCGCCCCTCTTCTCACGGCGACGAACGGCGAACTCACCCCCGCGACGCTACGAGCAGCCCAAGGGTTCCGCGTGACGATGGAGGAATCAGTGCAACCCGGCCCCCTGGGTCGTCTGTGGAGGTCAGGTGAGTGGCACCCCCGTCTGCCTCCCTCGCGACTCGAGGTAGCGCAAATGGCTCGCCGTCTCTGAGAGCGCAAGCCTCATCGAAACACCGCTCAGCGCCGCCCAGCCCCGGGACCACGTGAGTCGTTGCGCGACCTCCCAGACGCTGCGGCAGTCACCCGCCGAGAGGACGTGCTCGACCTCCGTCGTTCGGTCCGCCGTGTGAGCGCGCAGCGTCGCGCACCGCTCGCCGATCGACTCGAATCGGTACTCGTGGGCGGGGCACACCTCGACGACATTCTCGAGACACACGCGACCAAGCGAGGCGAGGTAGTCGCCGAGCGGGTCGGCTGCGGCAGCGGGGTCGAGCGGCACGTTCGGGGAAATTCGCGGAAGCACGTGATCTCCCGTGAAGAGCAGGCCGCGATCGAGGTCAATCAGACAAATGTGGCCGGGCGAGTGACCCGGTGTCGCCAGCACCTGCAAGCGCGAACCCGCGAACTCGAGCACCTCACCATCGGCGAGCCACCGGTCGACGGAGGCGAAGCCGTCGAGCACCTCGAGCACCTCCGCGCCTGGCTCGATTCGATCGATGAGCTCGACGGGTACACCCCACCCCAAGAACTTGCGTCGCCCGGCCGCCACGAAGTCACGGGTGTACTCATCGACCCGCTCCGCACTCCCCAGGGCGAGCCACGCACCCGACGAATCGATGACGCGCTGCGCGAGACCCAAATGGTCGGCGTGATAGTGGGTCACCACGATCCCCTCGACAGCGCGGATGGATGCCCCGGCGTGAGCCAGCCCAGTGACGAGCGCATCCCACCCCTCGTCCGTCTCCCACCCCGGATCGAGCAGGAGCACCCGTCCCCCACCGACGAACGCGTAGCACAGCGTGTATCTCATCGGGTGGTCGGGAATGGGAACCGGAATCGACCACACACCGGGGCGAACCAGCTCCACATCGGGCAGGCGTCGATCGACCCACGCCCGCCATTGCTCCTGCGCGGCCGGCGGTGCCGCGGTTCTCGGGGCCGTGGTCACGATCTAGGAGTTCGGGCGACCGGTGACGTAGAGCACCTGACCGGTCATGTGGATTGCATCGTCCGAGGCGAGGAATGTGATGACCCCCGCGATGTCCTCCGGTTGGGCGACACGCTTGATCGAGTTGCGCTTGATCTGCTCCTCGCGAATGCTCTCGTAGGCGACGCCGTACTCGTCGGCGAGATTGTGCGTCAGCGGAGATTCGATGTGCCCGGGTGCGACGGCATTGACGTTGACGCCCAGCGGACCGAGGTCGAGCGCTAATGCCCGGGTGAGGCCCATGACACCCGCCTTCGACGATGAGTACGCCACGAATCCGCGTTCGGTACCGATCGCTGCCTGCGAGGAGACATTCACGATCTTGCCCGCGCCAAGATCGACCATCGACTTCTGGGCCGCGCGGGCGAAATAGAAGCTGCCTGACAGGTTGACGTCGAGCATGCGGTGCCAGGCCTCATCCGTCGTCAGGTGCACGAGGTTCGTGTGGCTGATGCCCGCACAATTGACGAGGATCGAGACCGGCCCGAGCGCGGCAACCACGTCGTCCACGCACGCGTTCACCGCGGAGCTGTCGGCGACGTTGACGGGTGCGGCGAGCGCAATGCCCCCGAGCGCCGTGATCTCCTCGGCAACCGCGACAGCCGCCTCAGCATTCGCGTCGGCGAGCGCGACCTTGGCGCCCTCCCTCGCGAACCGCAAACCGCAGGCTCGGCCCACACCGCTGCCGCCACCCGTGACGATGACGACCTTGCCGGCGAATCTTTCTGACATTCATTTCTCCTTGTGTTGTGGGTCGGTTCAGCGATGCGCGCGAACGGCGTCGATGTACTGGCGGATGCCCGAGCGCAGGTCCATCGCTGGCTCGTAGCCGATCTCCGCTGCCGTCACCGATCCGTCGAGATTCATTTCGAGCGGACGCGGACTGGTACCCGGCTCGACCACGATCCCGGCTTCGGGGATGACCGCGAGCACCTCGTCGGCGGCCTGACGGAACGTGGCCCGATGGCCGACGACGCTCAGGCCGGGACTCGTGACGTGTGGTGCGGTCGCCGCGAGGTATACGGCGCGTGCCGCATCCGTCACGTGCAACCAGTCCATGACGTCGTCGCCGAACCGCACCGGGTCGAGTGGTTCGCCGAGCGCGGGCTTCTCGATGAGAT
Source organism: uncultured Salinibacterium sp. (assembly GCA_964477625.1). Lineage (GTDB taxonomy): Bacteria > Actinomycetota > Actinomycetes > Actinomycetales > Microbacteriaceae > Rhodoglobus. The sequence continues at coordinate 11,039 of CAYZHZ010000024.1, read as the reverse complement.
CCACAATGGGTCCGCCCGCGGACCCTCGGGCTAGCGCCGTCGCGCGCCCGTACCCGTAGACGACCGTGAAGCGGAGTCCGACGGTCTCCAGCCCCTCGTGCCGGTTGTAGTAGGCACCGATCGATTCATTGAGGGACTTGGCTTTGCCGTAGATGTCGGTCGGAGTGGGGACCGCGTCATTGGGAACCGGGGTCGGGTCGTCATCCTCCCGGCCAAAGATTGCCGCGGTGCTCGCCCAGGCGACGCGCGTCACACCCGCGGCCACTGCCGCGTCAAACACGTTGAGGGCACCCTCGCAGACGACGCCGATCGCGAGGCGCGGGTTGCGATTCGCGGAGCGGGAGAGAGTCGAGGCGAGGTGCGCGACCGCAGTGACCCCTTCCAGGCCGATCAGGCGATCGACGAAGCCGCGGTCACGGATGTCGCCAGTCTCGAGGGTCACGAGGGATCGCTCCTGCTCGGTGAGCAGTTGATCGAGCAGCGTGGGGTCGGGCGCCAGGTCGGCGCCGATGACCGGCACGCCGCGCGAAACGAACTCCCTGACGACGTAGCTGCCGACGAAACCGGTCGCGCCGGTTACGATGACCCGGCCGTTCGATGTGGCGTTTTTTGGCATGGGGGTACCTCCTGGGCTCACGGGAGCCCTGATCATGGGTCGCGATAGGTGTTAGTCGCGACCGCCCTGGCGACGCTCGAGCATCTCGCCGATGGCGGCGTTGCCTCGCTCGAGATGGATGGTCACTATTCGCTCGACCTCGGCTTGGTCGCGACTCCAGAGGGCATCGATGATCTCGCGATGCTCAAGGATCGCGATCCGCAGAACCTCGGGTGTGTAGCGCTCGATGATGCGCGGGAACACGCTGTACGGCCGCATGCGCTCCAACACCTCGATGAGCGCGGCGTTGTTGCAGTACGAGGTCAGCTGCTCGTGGAATGCGCGGTTGAGTCGCAGCAGTTCCTCGATGTTGTGCTGGGAGTCGTCGAGCAATGCCTCCATGCGGTCCTGCATCGTGCGCAGCACGTCGATGTCCGCGGCGGACAGGTTGTAGGAGGCAAGAGCGGCGGCCCACGGCTCGAGACGGGTACGCACGGCGAGCACGTCGCGCACCTTCAGCCACAGATCCGCGACGTACTTCGTGCGGTTGGGACGCTGATCGACAAGGCCCTCCGCGACGAGACGCGTGAGCGCATCGCGCACCGGCGTGCGGCTGACACCCAATCGCTCGGCGAGTTGGGTCTCGACGATCTGCTCCCCCTGAGGTAGCGCGCCCGAGAGAATGAGATGTCGCAAGGCCTCGTAGGTCGTCGCGGTCGATTCGGGCAATGCAGCTGATCCACCAGGCGGCTTCGCCGCCGGCCGCGCTACGTGAAGTGTCATTCGGCCACTCCCTTCGACATCCATCGGTTGATCGCATCGCCCACCTGGTTGAGGGCGAGCACGGTCAGCACGATGGCGGCCGCCGGGGCGATGAGTTGCCACGGAGCGGTGTCCATCGTGCGGTACGCGCGCACCAGCATCCCACCCCAACTGGCATTCGGGGGCTGAACTCCGAGCCCCAGAAAACTGAGTCCGGCCTCCGCGAGGAAAGCGAAAGACAGCATGACAAACCACTGGACGACCACGGCGCGCATGCTGTTGGGGAGGATGACCTTGATCATCACGCCCGGAGTAGACATACCCGACAGCCGCGCAGCCTCAACGAACGGGCGAGTGGCGACGCTACGTGCCTGCACCCGCAACAGGCGAGCGAGGCGAGGCGAGTAGGCGATTCCAATGGCGAACATCGCCGTCTCGATTCCCGGACCGAGGGAACCGACGATTGCCATCGCGAGGATGACTGCGGGGAACGCCAGCATCGCGTCGACGACACGCATGAGCGCGGAATCCACCCATCCACCGACCGAACCGGCGATGAGTCCGATGGGTACACCGATCGCGAGCGCGACGAAACCCGCTATGAAGGAGCCTGCAAGCGACGTGCGCGCCCCGCTCAGAATGCGACTGAGGATGTCGCGTCCCACGTCATCGTTGCCGAACCAGTGTGCAGCACTGGGTGTCTGCAGGATGCTCGACAGATCCTGCTCGAGGGGGTCGTACGGACTGATCACGGGCGCCAGAAGTGCCACGAGGATGAGCAGTACGAGAAACCCCGCGCTCATCACGTGCGAGACGCCGATACCCGTGCCCCTGATCGAGTCGCGCAACGATCGTCGACCCGCGAGGGCCTCCGGCACACCTGTCGCGGCGGTCACGACCGAACCCTCGGGTCGAGGATGCCGTACAGGAGATCGCTGATGAGGTTGGCGAGCAGTGTGAGAACCGCGAACACGATGACGACTCCCTGGATCATGGGCAGGTCGGAGTTGGTGACGGCTGACACCGCCAGGGCGCCTATGCCCGGAATGGCGAAGATGATTTCCACGACGACCGCAGCCCCGAGGATGTGGTTGAAGATGAGCGCGAGAACCGTGGTCAGCGGTATGGCCGCATTTCGCAGGCCGTGCTTGAAGATGATGCTCCCGCGGCTGATCTGCCGCGACTGGAGGGCGAGGGTGGATTCGGAGCCGAGGCTCGCCCGCACCGCCGATCGCACCTGGAAGGCGAACTCGCCCGCGCTCCCCAACCCCAGCGCGATGGAGGGGAGCAGCACGAAACGGATCGCATCGCCGAGCCCGTCTTGAGGCAACCGGAAACCGGTCGCCGGAAGCACTCCGAGACCGATCGAGAAGACCGCGACGAGAACCAGGGCGAACACGAAGCTCGGCACTGAGACAAAGAAACTCGCGAGAGCGCTGACGATTCGGTCGGCCACACTGTGTGGCCTGACCGCGGCGATGGTACCGAGTGTGCCGCCGACAACGACGGCCACGATGAGCGAGGCGAGCACGAGGAAGAGGGTCTTCGGAAGGCTGCCGAGCACTTCGGTCGTCACCGACCTCCCGGTCTGGAGCGAGTTCCCGAGGTCCCCCGTGGCAGCGCCAGCAAGCCAGCTACCGTACTGCTCCCACAGGGGACGATCGAGACCGAGTTGCTGACGAATTTGCTCGATCAGCTCAGCAGAGGCTTGCTCGCCGGCGAGCGCGACCGCGGGATCGCCGGGGATCAACTGACCCAGGGCGAACACGATCACACTCACGATGATCAGGATGGGGATCATCGAGAGCAGCCGGCGAGCAGCCAATGCCACCATGTCGAGTACTACCCTCCGAGCGTGACGCCGTCGAACCGGGGCTTGGCGAGCAGGTTCGGCACGAAGCCCTGCACCCGGTTGTTGTAGGCGACGATGTCGGCGAGGTAGTAGAGAGGCACGTTGAATGCCTGCTCGATGAGCACCTCGTTGAGCGTGGTGTACGCGGCCGCGCGCTCCTCCAGCGTGGCGCCTTCCTCACCGGCGATGAGGGCCTCGTCGATGCGGGGATCGACGAACCCCCCGACGTTCGTGAACGCCGTCGGCGAGAACTGACCACGATAGGTTTGCGCGGGATCGAGGCGACCCGTCCACTGCTGGTTGAGCAGGGTGATCGTTCCGTCGAGGTACTTGGCCGTGTTGGCCGCGGTCTCTCCGGGAAGCAGGTTCACGGTGACCCCGATCTCGGCAAGTTGAGCCGCGATGATCTCGGCCCGGCGCGCATTGAGCGAGCCCAACTCGAAGGCCATATCGACCTCGAAGCCGTCGGCATATCCCGCCTCGATCATGAGCTCCTTGGCCCGCTCGGGGTCGTACTTCGGCTCACCCTTGAGGTCCTCGGTGAACGCGAAGCTCTGCGAGGGCACGGGCATCCATGCGGCCTCACCGTTGTCGCCCTGCACGGCCTTGACGAGGGCGTCGCGGTCGATGGCCATGGCGATGGCTTGACGCACCTGCAGATTGTCGAATGGTGCAACGCCGAGATTCATGAAGAGCTCGTAGTAGGCGAGCGACGGCGCGCTCTCCACCGTGAGGTTCTCGTCTGCTTCGATCGTCTCCACGGTCGACGGATCGACGCTGTAGATGAGGTCCACGTCACCCGAGCGCAGCGCGTTCAGGCGGGTCTGCGGGTCAGGCATCAGATAGAACTCGATTCCGTCGAGCGAGACCGCGTCTGCGTTCCAGTAGTCCTCGAACTTCGTGACCTCGATGAGGCTGTTGGTGTCCCACTTGACGAACTCGAACGGTCCCGCGCCCACCGGATTACTTGCAAAGCCCTCGGGGTCCGCCTCGTAGGCGGTCGGCGAGACCATCATTCCCGCGCGATCGGCGAGGGTCAGCAAGAGGCTGGCCGACGGTGTCTTGAGGTGCAGGATGACCGTGGTCTCCCCCACCGCCTCGACCGACTCCACGTTCGCCAGGTCAGCTTTGATCTTGACCTCGCCCTCGCCCGCGGCGTTACGGTCGAGGTTGAACTTGACTGCCTCCGCGTCGACGGCAGTTCCGTCCTGGAAGAGCGCGCCGGGAACAAGCTCGAGTTGAAGCGTCACCGGGTCGACCCACTCCCACGACTGCGCCAGTCGCGGCTCGACCTCGAGGGTCTCGGGATCAAAGCTCGTGAGGCCGTCGAAGATCGTCCACAGGATCGTGCCATCGCTTCCCGCGGAACCGGTCGCCGGATCGAGCGACGATGGCGCGGCGGTCTTGAATGCGACCCGCAGCACGTTGTCGCCGGCCGCCGGTGTGTCACCGTCGGAGCCGGCGCATCCGGTCATCGCGACGATGACGGCGAGAGCGAGTGAGGCGATGGTGAGCTTCTTCGCTTTCATCTTCGTTCCTTTCATTACTGAGATTCCTTTCGATTGGCGTGTGGAGTGGTCGTCTCGGGTGCCCGCACTAAGCGGTCGGGTAGCCGGTCCTCGAGAACGGTGGTGGCGATCGAGCGCAACTGGGGTGCGAGCTCGTCGGAGAAGTGGCAGGCGGCCGTCCATCCGGGCTCGACCTCGAGCTCAGGGGGATCGTCGACGAAGCACTTCTCTCGCGCGAACGGGCAGCGCGTGTTGAAACGGCATCCCGTGGGCGGGTTGATCGGGCTCGGAATCTCACCACTCAGGCGCAGCGTCTCGCGGTTGCCGCCGCGCCCGCTCAGACTGGGGGACGCTGCAAGCAGGGCTGCGGTGTAGGGATGACGCGGCGAAGCCACGACGCGCTCGATGTCTCCCTGCTCGACGATGCGGCCGAGGTAAAGAACGACGATGCGTGAAGCAACGTTCGTGAGGAATCCGAGATCGTGGGTGACGAGCAAGCACGAGATGCCGAGATCGCGATTGAGCTACACGAGCCGGTTTCCGATGCCGGCCTGCACCGATACGTCGAGCGCCGAGGTGGGCTCGTCGGCGACGAGCACATCGGGGTTTCCCATGAGCGCGCGGGCGATCGCGACCCGCTGATTCTGCCCGCCCGAGATCTGTCCGGGTCGGCGGTCGAGTACATCTCGGGGAAGGCCCACCTCGCGCACGGCATCCGTGAGTCGCTCAGCCGTGCCCTGATCACGGCGGATGCCCATGAGGATCGCTGATCGCGATGACATGCGTGGGTCGAGCGAGCCGCTCGGGTCCTGCCAGATCATTTGGATGCGCCGCGAGCGCCGGAATCTGTTCCACTGACGTCGCCCGAACGCGAGAAGGTTCTCGCCTCCGAGCAGCACGCGACCGGACGTGGGCCTGTTGAGGTTGACGATGGCACGCGCGATCGTCGACTTACCTGAACCCGACTCCCCCACCAAACCGACGATGGTGCCGGCCGGAACAGCGAACGTGACACCGTCGACGGCATGCACCCACCGCCGCACGCCAAAGGGTGTGCGGCGGCGCACCGGGAAGCGCACGACGAGGTTCTCGATCTCGAGGTCGAGTCCGTGACCCGTTGTCGACTTAGGCGTGCTCACGAAAGACCCCCGGTCGCGAACAGCTCATCCGTGCGGATGCACCGCGTCGCACGGTCTGGACCGACCTCGAGCATTTCGGCCGGGGTCGTGACGCACTCGGGCAGGGCGAACCGGCACCGGTTCGCGAAGTTGCAACCCGCGACGTGTGGGCCGAGTAGGTCCTCGGCGATCGGGATCTCGTGAAACGGCACCTCTGCCACCTCCGACGCGGTGAGCTGCGGCACCGACTCGAGCAGACCGAGCGTGTAGGGGTGACGAGGGTCGCGGATGATCTCCTCGGTCGGGCCCACCTCTACGACTCGACCCGAGTACATGACGATCACCCGATCGCACAGTTCGGCCACGGCGCCGAGGGAGTGCGAGATGAACACGATGCCCGTACCCTCCTGCTCACGGATCCGGCCCAGGAGGGAGAGGATCTGCGCCTGTATCGACACATCGAGCGCACTCGTGGGCTCATCCGCGATGAGCAAGCGAGGGTTGCATGCCAGAGCGAGGGCGATCATGACGCGTTGCGCCATCCCGCCCGAGAACGAGTGGGGATACTCGGTCATACGTCGCGCGGGCTCCGGGATGCCGACGGAGGTCAGCAATTCGATCGCCGCGGACTCCGCGGCAGCACCCCGCAGGCCGCGCTGCGTCTTGAGGGTCTCGATGAGCTGAGACCCGATGGTGAATACCGGATCGAGCGCCTTGATCGGGTTCTGGAATATGTACGAAACGCCCTGTCGAGATAGTCGCGCTCGCGCACCCTGGGTGCCCGCGAGTTGGGTTCCCTCAAAGACCATGCTGCCCTCGACGTGCGAAGCGGACGGAAGCAAGCCAGCGATGGCGCGCGCTGTCACCGTCTTTCCGCTGCCGCTCTCACCCACGATTCCGACGATCTCGCCCTCAGCAACGGAGAAATCAACATCCGCGACCGAGAATCGCGGCGTGCCATCGCCCCCTCGCGAGAACGAGACCGCGAGGTCGGTGACTTCCAGTAGCGCCTTTGCCACGTGATCCGTCCTTTGGGGGTGTCAGCCGTCGGCGAGCGCGCGCTTGACGGCTTCGGTAGACCCGGCGCCATTCATGTGGCCCATGGTCTCGGCGTTGTGTGCGTGGCCCAATTGGTGCAGTCCGAAAACGGAGTCCGTTCCGCTGCGATACCCCATGAGGTCCTCGCACTGGTTCACGGCCTGCTTCGCCAGCGCGAGCCCGAGTCGGGGCCGTGCCGCGATGCGCTCGGCAAGCACCATCGCCTCGGTCATGAGTTGATCCCGCGGTACGACACGGCTGACCATCCCGAGCTGCTGTGCCTCCAACGCGCCGATGCGCTGACCCGTGAACAAGAACTCCTTAGCGCGCCGCGGACCCAGTTCCCACGGATGCGCGAACATCTCCACTCCGGGAATCCCGAAGTCGACAGCGGCATCCGCGAAGAACGCGTCGTCGCTTGCCACGATGAGGTCGCACGACCAGGCCAGCATGAGGCCGCCCATGATGGCGGCACCCTGCACTGCGGCGATCGTGGGCTTGGGAAGCTCCCTCCACCGGCGGCACAGCCCCACGTAGAGCTCGCTCTCCCGAGCGAAACGGTTCTCAGCTCCCGGCTTGTCGACGTGGTCCCACCACAGGGACTTGCGCTCGGGGAACGAGGTATCGCGGTCCCCACCCGGTCCGAGGTCATGGCCGGACGAGAAATGCGGGCCGTTGCCGGCGAGGATCGCCACCTTCGCGTCGTCGTCGAACGCGAAACGGCGGAAAGCATCATCCAATTCGTAGAGAAGTTTGCCGTTCTGTGCGTTGCGCACATCGGGGCGGTTGAGCGTGATAGTCACGACGGCCCCGACACGCTCATAGAGCACGAGTTCGCCGGTGGTCTCGGCAGTGGATGCGGTGTCCATACGTACTCCTAGTTCGCCATCGTCGCGTCCTTCACCTGCGACGCAGGGAAGTATGGGTTGTCGTTGTCCTCGCCGAGCTGCCGTGCCGCTCGGAACACCTCGTCGGATCCGGTCTTGATGGGATTGCCGACCATGCGGGTGGTCGACCCGTCCGAGAGTTCGACCTCGACGACCATGTTGCGGCGCTTCACGGTCGGCACGTCGAAGGCCTCGGCAACCGTGTTCACGAGCGCGACGGGCACACCTTGCGCGCGGAACGCCTCCACCCAGTACCCCGACGTCTTGCGGAGGAACGCAGCAGCGACGATTCGCTCGAGCTCGTCCCGGTTCTTCTGCCGCTCGGGAAGCTCGGCGAAGCGTGGGTCGGTCGCGAGGTCGGGTCGGCCGATGGCCGCGCAGTAGCCCCGCCACCAATTCGGCATCGCGCTCGGCGACGCCCATACGTAGCGGCCGTCGGCACACTCCATCGACTGGCTCGGCGGGAACAGCGCGTGACGCGTTCCCATGCGCTTGTACACGATGTTGTGCGTGAGGTAGTCCTGCGCCTGCCAGACCAGCAGGCTCAGTTGCGCGTCGAACAGCGATACCTCGACGTGTCGACCGATGCCGTCTGTGCGTTGACCGTGCACGCCCGCAAGCATCGCGATCGCAGCCCACAGACCGCCCGCCGTGTCGCCGATCTGGTACCCGACACGAGCGGGCGGGCCATCCGGCTCCCCCGTGAGATCCATGACACCGCTCATCGCCTGCAGAACTGTGTCGACCGCCGGGAAGTCCGCGTAAGGACCTTCGTTGTCGACCCCGTAGATGGAACACAGCACGATGGAGTCGTTGCGCGCCACGAGCTCGTCGTATCCGATCCCGAGCTTGTCAAGCACACCCGGTCGGAAGTTGTGGCACACCGCGTCGGCGTCTTCCACGAGCGAGAGAAAGCGTTCGCGACCTTCGTCGGTCTTGAGGTCGATGGTGACGCTGCGCTTGTTGCGGTTCACCGCGAAGAAGAAACTGGACTGCCCGTCGACGTCCATCGGCTGCAGGTTGCGAACCGGATCCCCGGTGGGCGGCTCGATCTTGACCACGTCAGCGCCCAGATCACCCAGGATCATCGTCGCGTACGGACCGGCAAGAAAGTGGGAGAGGTCGAGCACACGCAGCCCTGTCAGCGGAAGGGGCGGACGTTGCCGCCCGTGGGGACTGGTCATCAGACGGCCCGCAACGTGTCGACGGAGATCTCGCCGCCGCTCAGTCGTATGTTGCCCGGGAGCTGGTCAGCGACCCACTGAGTGTGCGCAGATTCTTCGCCAGGGCCGCGAGGCACCAGATCGAGGATGCCGCGCTTGATGTACCGCACGACGTCGAGGTCGGCCGCCGCGATCTCTGCCGCCCACGCCTGGGCGGTCGACAGGGTGTCGGCCGAGTCGACTATCTCGTTGATGAAGCCCGCCCTGAGGAAAGATTCGGGTCCGTGCACGCGCCCGAGAAGCAATATCTCCATGGCGACCTTGTAGGGGACCTTCGTGGCGATGCCGGCGGCGAGGCCGCGGGAGAGCCCGAGTTTCGCCTCCGGGTACCGGAACTTGGCGTCGCGGGACGAGATCGCGAGGTCGACCTGCTGGAGCAACATCATGCCTGCCCCGATGCACCACCCCTCGATTGCAGCGATGACGGGCTTGTCTGTGGAGATGCCGAGGTTGGGCGCCCAGTACGGGTTGCGGGGTGGGTTGCTCACGTCGATACCCGCCGTGAAGTCTCCCCCGGCGCCCGCAATGACGGCGACACGATCGTCGCCCGAATCGAAACGCAGCCAGGCCGCTTCGAGCGCCTCTGAAACGTCGCGGTTTATCGCGTTCTTCTTGGCGGGTCGGTCGATCGTGATCGTCGCCACACCGTCGTTCGATTCGTACCGTACTGCGCCGTCGTGAACCACCGAGTCTCCCTTGACTTACACCTCACCGGTGCATGCAAACGTAATGAGAGATATGCAAGGGATCAACTTTGTACACAAAGTCGTACATCTCGGCGCACGAACGTACATCGGGTCAGACGGCATGCGCGAAGGCGCGAGCGGCCGTCGGTCCGCACAAAGGAGGACGACACCCGAGGCAATCGCGCACGCCGAAATCGGTCGCCAGGAGCAGCTAACCCGCATCCGAGCCCAGCGCAATGGCACGGAGATATGCGGCAATAAACGAAGAGGGGCGGCGCCCGTTGGGGGGAACAGGCGCCGCCACAGCAGTACAGGATTGGGGGGAATCCGGATGCACTGCTCGCCAAATTCGCATTTGACGCCCTTAGTGTACCCCACGGCCCTTCCTTGACAATGGGAACTTTGTGGGCCGTATAACATCGAGAGGTTCACCTGTTTAAACAGTTCGCGGGTACCCCGGCAGGCCCGCGAGATCGACGAGGATCTGATGTCCACAAATTCGATTGATAGCCTCCTGCACGAGTCCCGCCGGTTCCCTCCGAGCGCGGCTTTCGCCAAGGACTCCGTGGCCGACGCGGCCCTCTACGACCGCGCGAAAGCCGACCGCGTGGAGTTCTGGGCCGAGCAGGCACGTGACCTGCTGCACTGGCACAAGCCATTCACCGAGACACTCGACTGGTCGAACCCTCCGTTCGCGAAGTGGTTCGCCGACGGGCAGATCAATGTCGCCTACAACTGCCTCGACCGCCATGTCGAGGCAGGAAACGGCGACCGGGTTGCGATCCACTGGGAGGGCGAGCCGGGTGACAGCCGCAGCATCACCTATGCGGAGCTCACCGCGGAGGTGAAGAAGGCCGCCAACGCTCTCGCGGCGCTCGGCGTCGGGCAGGGCGACCGTGTCGCGATCTACCTCCCCGTCATCCCCGAGGCCGTCGTGGCAATGCTCGCGGTCGCGCGCCTCGGTGCCGTGCACTCGGTGGTCTTCGGCGGCTTCAGCTCAGACAGCCTGCGCAGCCGCATTGACGATGCCAGCGCGAAGGTCGTCATCACGGCCGATGGTGGCTGGCGCAAGGGCAAGGTCTTCCCCTTGAAGCCTGCGGTGGATGCCGCACTCGAGGGCTCGCAGAACACCGTCACCAACGTGCTCGTCGTGCGGCGCGGCGAGAACGAGGTCGACTGGGTCGAGGGCCGCGACGTGTGGTGGCACGACGCGATGGCCGCGGCCGACCCGGAGCACGTCGCTGAGGGCTTCGACGCGGAAAACCCGCTCTTCATCCTCTACACCTCCGGCACGACCGGCAAACCCAAGGGGCTACTCCACACCACCGGCGGCTATCAGGTGCACATCGCCACCACGCTCAAGTATGTCT
>CAYZHZ010000023.1:0-24201 GCA_964477625.1 uncultured Salinibacterium sp. | reverse complement strand
GTCTTCGCGCGATCCGTAGGAGCTCTGCTCGAACAGGGTCATGCCGAAGGCGCGCTCGCCGGGGGTGCTCGTGCCTGCGATGCTCACCTGCAGGGTGGGGAACTCGCGGGCGTAGCGTTCCTCGTCGCGCGTCGCGATGAATCCGCCGACGCCACCACCCGCGTTGAGGGGAACGCCCAGGGGCTGGGTGGAGCCGACGACGATGTCTGCGCCGTACGCCGCCGGCGGGGCGACGATTCCGAGGCTGATGGGGTCGACGCCGACGATGAACTCGGCCCCCACCGCGTGCACGCGCTCCGCGATCTGAGGGGCATCCGCTTCGAGCACCCCCAGGTAGTTCGGGGTGTCGATGTAGACGCCGGCGATCGTCTCGTCCAGCTTCGCGTCGAGGTCGGCGAGGTCGACGCGGCCGGTGTTCAGATCGACCGCGACGTTGACGATCTCGATCGACCGCGGGCCGCCCGGCAACCCGAGGAAGCTTTCGATGACCGCCCGACGCTCCGGGTCGATTGCGGCGCTCACGAGAACCCGCGAGCGTCCGGTCAGGCGCGCGGCCATCCGCAGCGCATTGCCTCCCGCGGATCCCCAGCTGTAGACGGGCAGGCCGACGAAGTCGAGTTCGAGAAGCTCACCCAGCTGCGAGGCGAACTCGAACCACGCCTGGTTGCGCCCGTGATCAGACGACGGGGTTCCCCACACCGAGGTGAGGAACTCGCTGCGGCCCGCGATCTCGTCACACACGGCGGGTACGTAGTGCTGCCATGAGCCCGCGCCGAGAAAACTCAGGTGGTCGCGCGTCGACGCGTTGGCGCGCAGAATCCCGTCCACGTGCTTCTCGAGACGGGCCTCAGAGACGATGCCGTCCGGGAGTGCGGTTCCTTTCGTGCCGTAGTGGTCGCTCGGGATCTGCTCGAAAAACTCATCGACGCTCGTCGCGCCGAGCTCGGAGAGCATGCGTTCGTGAGCGCCCTCCGTGGAGTTGCCCATGTACGGGTGCGTGCTGATGGTCATCGTGGTTCCTTCCGCTGACGCTAATTCTCGACGCGCACGATGGTGCTGCGCGTGGGTGAGGTTCTGACACTGCGATATCCGCGCAGTGCGACATGGGGTTCGGTCGAGCCGAGGTCGACGTGGAGTACGGGCGGGTGCAGGGCGTCGAGCGTGTCCTGCGCGGCGATCACGATGATGTCGTCGTCGGCGAAGTGTGCGAGCACCCGGGGGCTGACCTGTTGATTGCCCCGTCCGAGCAAGAAGCCCTGCCCGCCGACGACACCGAGCACGAGTACGCACTCCGGGTGCGAGCTCAAGTGCTCGTCGAGCTGTGCCTCGGTCACGTCGCGCGCGACGAGCTCGCCGTCACGCACGATGTCGAAACCGTTGCGCGTGCCTTCGAGGCCGAGGGCGGTGAGGATGGTGCCGACGCTCGATCCCGGCCCGAGAATGTACGATGTCGCCGGCCGCATCTGAGCCGCGATCTCGCGACCCAGCGCGCGCGTCTCGGCGAGCGTGTCCCGCGTGCGGGAGATTTTGGGCCCCTGTACTCGTGCCGTGGTGCGGGGCACGCGCGCGAGGGAGATGCGCGCAGGATCCGTGCCACCGGCGACGACGTCGATGACCTCTGATTCGATGCTGCGTCGCGGCTCGGCCTGCGCGAGGAATTCCGCGGCAACCCGACCCGCCGACTCGGGCGTGTGGGCGAAGACGCCGGAGTGCATTTTCACCCCGCTGGGGATTCCCAGAATGGTTGTCTCGTCGCCGACCGCCGCGACGATGTCGGCCGCCGTGCCGTCGCCGCCCGCGAACAGGATGAGGTCGACCCCCGCCTCGCGCATGCTCGCCGCCGCCGCGCGGGTGTCGTCCGCCGTCGTGGGCGTAGACGCGGCCCCCAGTACCCGTTCGATCGTGACACCCGCGTCGCGGGCGCTGTGCTCTCCCATATCGCCCGGTGCGGTGAGTACTGCGAAGGGTGCCGAATGGGTTGCCGCGAGACCGGCGAGCGCCCGCCGCATCCGTGTGCCGGCCGCCGGTCGTGCACCCAGTCGCAACGCCTCAGCTGCCGCCTCGCCGTCTGTGCCGTGCAGGGCGACGGTTCCGCCCATCCCGGCGATCGGGTTGACGATTACGCCGACCCGAGGTGCGCCGCTGCGGGCTTCAGCCAACCAGACCCTCGGCTTTCAGAACGTCGTCGAGCGCGCGACGGGTGCCCGCCACCATCCGGTCGATTTCGTCTTCGGTGGTCGTAAACGGCGGGGAGAACGAGATGGTGTCGGCGGCGGGAAGCGCTCGCGTGATGACGCCGTGCGCGAGGCTCTGCTTGGTGACTTTGGCCGCGAAACCGAGCGAGGGGTCGAACGCCTTGAGGGGAGCCGTGGATGCCACGAACTCGACCGCCCCGACGAGGCCCTGCCCCCGGATCTCGGCCACGTTCGCGTGGCCACCGAACTCGGCCTGCAGACGACGGTGCAGGTGCTCTCCGACCCGGGCCGCACGCTCGATGAGGGAGTCGTTCTCGATGATGTCGAGGTTGGCGAGCGCCGCTGCGGCCGCGAGGGGGTGAGCCGAGTACGTGTACCCGTGCCCGAATCCGCCGTAGGTGTCTTGTCCCGCGACCAGTACGTCCCACACCTTGGGTGTGACGAGCACCGCCGACAGCGGAACATACGCCGAGGTGATTCCCTTCGCCACGGTGATGAGGTCGGGTTTCATGCCGAACGCGGTCGTACCGAAGTCGACCCCGAGGCGCCCGAATCCACACACGACCTCGTCGGCGATGAGCAGCACGTCGTACTTGGTGAGCACCGCCTGAATGGCTTCGAAGTAGCCCGCGGGCGGAATGATGACGCCGCCGGCGGCCTGCATGGGTTCGGCGATGAAGGCACCCACAGTCTCGGGGCCTTCGGCGAGGATGAGCTCCTCGAGCTCGCGCGCGAGCACGGCGACGAACTCGGCATCGGTCATGCCGGGCTCCGCCTCCCAGAGGCGGTGCGGCGGGCGTACGTGACGGATCATGGGCAACGGCAGGTCGAAGCCGTCGTGCAGGTTGGTGAGTCCCGTGAGGCCCGCGCTGAGCACGGTGACACCGTGGTAGCCGCGCAGACGGGAAATGATCTTCTTCTTCTGCGGAAGGCCCCGCACGTTGTTGTAGTACCAGACGAGCTTGGCCTGGGTGTCGTTGGCGTCGCTGCCGCTGTTGCCGAAGAACACCCGGGAGATCGGCACGGGTGCCATGTCGCTCAGCCGCTCCGCGAGTTGCGCGGGCAGGTCGGTGCCCATACCCGAGAACGCGTGGTAGTACGGCAGCTTCGAGGCCTGCGCCGCGAGGGCCTCCGCCATCTCGGGGCGCGAGTAGCCGATGTTGACGCACCACAGGCCAGCCATCGCGTCGAGGTACTGGGTTCCCGCGGAGTCGGTGAGGGTCGAGCCCTTGCCGCTCACGATCGAGAGGGCGGGACCGGTCGAGTCGAACGTCTTCAGGTAGGTGAAGGGGTGAAAGAGATGTTGACGGTCGATCTCACCGATGGATGCCGACGACTGCTGTGCCATGGGTGGACACCCTTCTCTTTGCTAGGCTCTCGACTAAGAAAGTGCGTTCTAAGAACTTAAGTTCGTGATCAGAACCTATCAAATTGAGGACCCATGAACCACCTCGAAGGCAAAGTCGTACTCGTCACCGGAGCATCCCGAGGCATCGGGGCGAGCATCGCCCGCGAACTGAGCGATCGCGGTGCTCTCGTCGTCGCCCAGTACCACTCCTCCGCCGCGGGGGCCGAGGAGGCCACGGCGTCTGCGAGCGAGCGGCTTCTCGTGCAGGCCGACTTCGGGCGACCGGATGCGGCGGCCGAACTGTGGCGTGACACCCTCGCCTGGCGGGGTCGGGTCGACGCCATCGTGTGCAACGCGGCCGTCATGCCCCAGGTCGACCTCGACGCGAGCGACGACGACTGGAACTCCGCGTGGGAGTCCGCGTTGCAGGTCAACACCCGGGCCCCGTCTGATCTGACGCGGCTCGCCACTCTGCACTACCTGCAGGCCGGCGGTGGCATCGTGGTGGGGCTCTCGAGTTGGGCGGCCCAGCGCGGCGCAGGAGACTCCCGACTCGCTGCCTATGCGGCTTCCAAAGCGGGGTACGCCGCGATGGTGAAGACCCTCGCGAGAAAGTACGCGGCAGACGGGGTGCTCGCCTACCTCATCGCTCCCGGGGTCGTGCAGACGGAGATGAGCGAGGCTGCCGCCGCGAGTGCGGGCGGGGTCGAGAAGTTCACGGCGCCCCTGGCGATGGGGGAGTGGGTGCCGCCGACCGAGATCGCCACCCTCGTCGGAGTGCTCTGCGAGGGTCGCTTGCGCCACCTCACGGGCGCGACCCTCGACGTGAACGGCGCGAGCTACGTGCGCTGAGTCGTGGCGGCCCGCGCCGGTGCGGGCTTGTCGAGGATGACGCTCGGCACGGAACCGCGCTGACGCAGTCCCTCGAGGCGGATCATCGCGAGTTCGCGGCGCAGCACGTGCTCCTCCCAGTCCTCGCCCGGCAGCAGTTCGTTCATCTCATCGATGATGAGTGCGATGGTCTCGGGAATCCAGGGGTCGGCCGTGCCGCGGTCGCTACCGATTCGGGCGTACACCGAGCCGATCACCGACGCGTGCTGAGCCGTGCCGCCGCGCGTGTTGAGTTCTGCCGTCGCAAAGGGACCGGTGATCGACCAGCGTCTACCCAAGCCGTCGCGCACGATCGTGTCGATGTCACGTGGAGTCACCACGCCGTCGCCGACCAAGAAGTACGCCTCACGGAGAAGCGCGCCCTGCAGGCGGTTGAACACGAAGCCTTCGATCTCTTGCTGCACGACCACCGGGGACATGCGCATCGAGCGGATGAGCGCCGCGACCCTCTCGGTGACTTCGGGGCTCGTGAATCGAGACGGCACTACTTCGGCGACGCGAAGCAGGTACGGCGGGTTGGCGGGGTGCACCACGAGGCAGCGGTCTCGACCAGCGAGATCGGCCGTGAATCGTGAACACGGAATCGTGGATGTCGAACTCGCCAGAGTGACGTGGGGAGGGGTGTTCGCGTCGAGGTAGGCGAACAGCGACTTCTTGACCTCGAGTGACTCGGTGACGTTCTCCTGCACGTGGTCCGCGCCGGCGATCGCGTCGTCGAGAGACGAGGTGGTTCGAATGCGCGCGACGATGTCGTCGACGGGTTCGGAGGCGAGCCCGGCCTCATGGAGTTTTTCGAGTCTGAACCGAACGGCCGGAGCAAAGCGCTCGAGCATGGCGGGGTTCTGGTCGAAAACGCGCACCTCGCTGCCGCCGCAGGCGAACACGATGGCCCAGCCGATGCCGATCGTGCCAGCACCGACGAGCGCGATCGTGCGCGGGGTCTCGCCCTCATCCACTAGTTCAGTCACCTGCTCGTCAGAGCCCCAGTCGCGCGGCCTGCTGGTTGATGCGCTCCAGGATCGGCAGGATGCGCCCCACACGCTCTTCGCCTTCTTCGCCGAGCTGGGCGAATGAGGTGAGCGGCGGGCGCACGGTGCCGACCGGGTACCCCATGCGAGCCGCGAGCTCCTTGGAGTAGCACTGGTGGCCGTAGGTCGGGTGACCTTCGGCGATGATGTGGTCGAACTCATCGATCATGCGTTGGATGGTGTGCGCCTCTTCGTAGCGTCCCTCGGCAGCAAGCCGAACAAAGCCAGCGGATGCCCGCGGAATGTAGTTGCCGTACGGGTTGACGTATCCCACGGCGCCGAGCAGGTACGAATCCACCACGCGTTCTCCGGCGTACACATTGATGAGGCCATCGCTGGCCTCGAGAACATCGCGCACGCGCCCAAGCTCCTGGCTGGACTCCTTGATGTAGCGCACGTTCTCGAAGGCGCGGGCCAGACGGGCGACGAGCTTGGCGCTCATGTCGACGTTGGAGGTGACCGGGTTGTTGTACAACATGATCGGCACCTGCACGGCCTCGCTGATGGCCTGGTAGTGACGGAAGATCTCGTCATCGGTCGGCGTGTAGTAGAAGGGAGGCAGGATCATGAGGCCGTCAGCACCGAGCTGTTCGGCTTGGGTGGCGCGGCGCACTGCCTCTTTGGTGCTGGCAGCCATCGCGCCGACGAGCACGGGGATGCGACCGTTGATGTGCTTGACGGTTTCCTCGACGAGCAATTGACGCTCGTCGTCGGTCACGGCCACGAACTCTCCGGTGGTGCCCAGCATGATGATGCCGGGAACACCCTCTTCTACCTGCCAGTCGAGGAAGGCTTTGAGGGCCGGAACGTCGATGGCGGACCCGTCGGGAGTGAACGGAGTTACCGCAACCGTGAAGCTTCCTCGGAATTCGGCCGACATTTCTTCCTCTCTGCGCACGTTCGTGCGTCTGATGAACAAGTACAGCATAGAGGGACGCGCGCGCGGGAGATACAGATTTGGGCCAAATTTAGTCCGCACTGCGGATACTTCGACCGTCATTCGCACACCTCGGGTAGATCCACTGATGTGCTAATTTCTAGTCGAGCAGCACTCAGTTGCCCATGGACGGGGACGAGAAGACGTGACCGAAGAAGAAACCCCCACCACGGGCGCGGCCGATTTCGTGCAATCGCTCGATCGTGGGTTGCGAGTCATCCGCGCGTTCAGCGATCGCAATGACCGCCTCTCGATGGCGGATGTCGCCCGCGCAACCAACCAGAGCCGCGCCGCGACGCGACGCTTTCTCCTCACTCTCGAGACGCTCGGGTATCTCGGCGTCGACGACAAGCGCTACTACTTGCGCCCCCGCGTGCTCGAACTCGGCTACGCCTACCTCTCTTCTTCGACCACGGTGGAGATCACTCAGCACTATCTCGAGGAGCTCAGCAAAGAGCTGCGGGAGTCGTGCTCGGCGTGCGCGTACGACCGCGGCGAGATCGTCTACGTCGCACGCGCGGCCGCCGACCGAATCATGACCGTCAACATCGGCGTCGGTCGACGTCTGCCCGCCTTCGCGACCTCCACGGGGCGCGTGCTGCTCTCCGGATTGAGCGAGACCGAGCTCGACGACTTCTTCGAGACCTACCCGCGTCCCGCGCTCACCTCGAAGACGATCACCGACGAGAAGGAGCTGCGCGCGATCATCGCGCGTGCCGCCGAGCAGGGCTGGACGAGCAACGACGAAGAATTCGAGAGTGGAGTGCGCTCGGTTGCCGCTCCGGTCTACGACGCGTCGGGGTCGATGTGGGCCGCCGTCAACATCTCTGTGCCGGCCTCACGCGCGAGCATCAAGGAACTCGAGACCAAGTTCCTGCCTCGCCTGCTCGAGGTCACCCAGGCGATCTCTCGCGACATCAAGCGCTGACCTAGGCCGCGTCGAGCCGATCGACGTCGCTGCGGTCGCCCAACAGTTCCCAGCGCTGCAGGGAGAACGGAACGTTGCCGTTCTTCCACACGAAGTCGTGAAAGTCCCGCAGTGAGAACGATCCTGCGCCAGCGACGATCGCATCGGTCATGAGTCGAAGCAACTGCATCTTTCCCACGTGGTACGACATCGCGAGTCCCGGGGTCGCGACATACATGGCGGACTCGCCCGTCGCGGTCTCCTCATCCATGGGGACGAGCTCGACGAAGTGCCGAATCGAGTCGTCGAGGCTGAACGTGCCCGTTGCCAGTCCCACATCAGCGATGACGCGCAGCGATCGCAGCCGGTTGAAATTGTGGATGACGCGCTCCGAGCCTGGCTCATCCGCGAAGAGACCGGCGAGAAGCATCATCTCCTCGTTGTAGAAGGCGATTCCCTCATTCGCGACGGAATCGTAGTACCGCCGGCGAATCGGGTTCTCGTGCCGCCAGCCCAGGGCGAGCTGCTTGTAGTGCACACCCTCGTGCACGATGCCCAGGCGCGGGTCGCGTGCGTTGGCGATATAGAAGTACGGAAGGTCGGCGGAGGGCACGGGTGCATACGAGACACCGTCGGTGTCGACGCGGGTGTCGAACGTGAGGTCGTCGGTGACGCCCAGCCACTTGAGTGGGCCGAGATAGCTCGGCATCGGGGCGATCAGGTACTTACCGAGGGTGTCGGGCTGCGACAGCAACGACTCTCGCTCGTAGAACTCCCGGACTTCCTGCTCCTGCGCCGCCTGTCGTGCGACCTGGTCGTGCACCGTGCCGAAGGAGGTTTGGAGAACGAGGTCGCGATTGCGGTTCGCGGTGATCGCCTCGGCCACGACGGCGCGGCGGTAGTCCTGGTACGCAGCACGCACCAGCTCCTCGGGTTCTTCGGCGATGAGGGCGACGTTGCGCAGGAACCACACGAAGCGCTCGCGGCCCACGGGCTCGTTCGCCGCCATGGACGCGGCGTTCGCGAGAAGCCATTCGCGGAATCCTTCGAGGGCCTCGATGGCTACCGGAGTGGCACTCCGCAGGGCCGCGAAGTGCTCGGGGTCAAACTGCTCCTCGAGTCCTGCAACGGACGCACTGAATTGTTCGCGGATGTGGGCGAGGTCGGCGGCAGCCACTCGAGCGAGGTCGGCGACGCCGGCGCGGGAGAGGTTCTCACGCGCGACAGCGACCTGGCTGGGGATGCTCTGCGCCACGAGGACGAGTCCGGCCTGACGCTCGGAGCTGAACGGCGGAAGTTGAACCAGGAGGTCGAACCACGGTCCCAGGATCTGCCCCACGAGGAACACGGCATCCCGTTCCCAGCTGCGCAGGGTGTCCAGATCCCACGGCACGCGATTGAGAGCCGAACCCAGCAGCCGGTAATCCACCTGATCGGGGATGGGGAGGCTCGCAACATCCGACCCCATCGCTCGCCACCGCGCGTCGAACTCTCGATGCGCGAGACGACGAGCCTCGATGGACTCGGGCGAGAACTGCGGCAACCAGTCGGGCGCGTGATCGACTCGCGGGATGTCGTCGGCGGTTCGAAAGACCGTGTCGAGCCGCCACTCCCAAAATTCGCTGGCGAGCGCGGCAAGTGGTGCGTACGTCACGCGGGTCCCTTCTTCGGTGTGGTGATCTAGCGCGCGCCGAGGTCGGCCGCGGTGTCATCGACGGTGAGGGCGATGTACTTGGGCTCGAGGAAGTCGTCGAGCGCGTCGTGGCCGCCCTCGCGTCCGAGCCCTGACGACTTGACACCACCGAAGGGGGCCGACGGTTCGGCCATGATCCCGCGGTTGATGCCGACCATGCCGAAGTCGAGACGTTCGGCGAAGGCGATGGCGCGCGAGATGTCGCGAGTAAAGAGGTACGACGCGAGCCCGTAGTGGGTGTCGTTCGCGAACTCGAGCGCCTCGGCCACCGAATCGACGGTGTACAGCGCGGCCACGGGAGCGAAGATCTCCTCGTTGCAGAAGTCGTGCTTCTTCGACGGGAAGCTCAACACGGTGGGCTCGAAGTAGTGGCCGTCGCCGTCGATCGGGCTTCCACCCGTCAGTAGCTGCGCGCCCGCGACCGATTGGAAGTCCGCCACGAGGCGAACGACCCGGTCCCGCTGCCGGGACGAGATCATCGGGCCGACCACGACACTGTCGTCGAACCCGTCGCCAACCTTCAGCGCTCGGGCCTGCTCGACGAACTTCGCGGTGAACTCCTCGGCAATGTCTTTGTGCAGGATGATGCGGTTCGCCGCCACGCAGGCCTGACCCGCGTTACGGAACTTGCAGCTGACAGCTTCGCGCACGGCGAGATCGATGTCGGCATCGTCGAGTACGACGAAGGGTCCGTCACCGCCCAGCTCCATTGACGCGTTCACGATGTTGCGCGCGGCCTGACCGAGAAGGATGCTGCCGACCCCCGTCGAGCCGGTGAAGCTGATCTTGCGCAGACGCTGGTCCGCCAGCAGGGGCGCGGAGACACTGGAGGAGTCGCTCGTGTGGATGAGGTTGACCACCCCGGGCGGGAATCCCGCTTCCTCGAGGGTCTTGACGAACAGTGCGGCCGTGAGGGGCGTCTCTTTCGCGGATTTGAACACGACGGTGCACCCCGCGGCGAGCGCGGCGCCACCCTTGCGCGCGTTCATGAGCATGGGGAAGTTCCATGGCGTGATGAGCAGGGCCGGCCCCACCGGCTGCATCGTCGTCATCACCCGGAAGCCTCCGTTGGAGGAGTTCGCGTAGGTGCCGTGGATGTGGGCGATCTGTTCCGCGTACCACTGGAAGAAGCCCATCGACAGCGCGAACTCGCCCACGGATTCTTTGCGCGGTTTGCCGCTCTCGAGGGTCATGATGTCGGCGAACGCGTCTGCCTTCGAGACGAGAAGCCGGTGTGCTGCATGAAAGAGGTCGGCGCGTGCTCGCGGTGTCATCCGCCGCCACTCGTCTTGGGCTGCGACGGCGGCGTCGAGTGCTCGCACAGCATCTGCGGGCCCGGCGTCGCAGACGGACGCGATGGTTTCGCCCGTCGAGGGGTTGGATACGCCGAAGCGTGCGCCATCGGATTCCCAGCGACCGGCGATGAACAGGCCGACGGGAACGTCGTGGCCTCGCAGGGTCGTGTGGGGCTCATTCTGGGTCGTCGCTTCCATGCGGGCATCCGCCTTCCTCTGGGATATCTCCATGATGCCATGTAACCGCTTTGCGCACGATAGGGCGAGAAGCGGTTAGTCTCTGCGTGACCGAATTCTCCATGAAGCGAGGACACATCATGACCGTAGAAGACGACGCCGCCGAGATCTGGGCGAACCAGCAAGACATGTACCAGGGCTTCCTCACCGGTGATCGCGCCCGCACCGACCAGTACATTCACGCCGATTGCACCATCTGGGATTCCGGCAACTGGTCGATGGTCGTCGGGCTCGACGGACTCAACGCGGTGCGCGCAGCCCGACCCCAGGGCGAAGACCTTCCAAAGGTGATCGTGCTTGAGGCGCAGGATCCGGTCATCGACATCTGGGGAGACATCGGCGTTCTGCGGCACAACGCACTCGTGGGCTACGAGGGTGACAAGCCCGACGAATACTTGCGCAACACCGGCGTGTGGCGCCGTGAGCCCGAAGGCTGGCGCCTCGTGCACAACCAGGAACAGCGCAAGGAGGACTAGACCGCGCTAGGGCACGACCGGCCCTTGCCGGGAGTGGGTGAAGACGACGCTCGTGCGCGTGGATGCGACCGCGGGGTGCGCCGACAGATGGTCGAGCACGAAGTCGCGTAAATCGTCGCTGTCGCGCACCGCGACGTGCAGAACGAAGTCTTCCGCCCCTCCCACGAAGAAGCACTGCACCACCTGAGG
This sequence comes from uncultured Salinibacterium sp., assembly GCA_964477625.1. Taxonomy (GTDB): domain Bacteria; phylum Actinomycetota; class Actinomycetes; order Actinomycetales; family Microbacteriaceae; genus Rhodoglobus. The sequence goes on along the minus strand of CAYZHZ010000023.1, from coordinate 13,005 downwards.
AAGGGTCGACACGTCGTGCTCGAACTCGGGGATGTGCGCTCGGGCACCCGCACGGATCGCGACACTGATGAGCGCCTGCAACCGCAAATCGACGCGCGCGGGGTCGATAATGGTCGTGAATCCCGTGATGACGCCTCGGGATATGAGTGATCGCACCCGAGCGAGGCAGGTCGACTGCGCAATGCCCGCCTTCTCCGCCAGGGCCGCGTTGCTCGTGCGCGAGTCCTCTGTGAGCAGTGCGATCAGCATGCGGTCGATGTCGTCGAGCTCGACGGCGGGGCGCGATGAGTTCGCGCGCCGAACAGATTGCGGCTGATCCACGGCCTGTGCCTCCCAAAGCTGCAGAAATGATCGCTAAGAATTTCTCTCACCGAATAATCTACCGAATTACTTCGCTCCATCGTCTCTTTCCGCATACTCGGCTTGACCAGCCAACAAGGGAGTGCTCATGCGCGTCGGAATCCCCACCGAAATCAAGTCCAACGAGAACCGCGTCGCCATCACGCCCGCCGGTGTCTACGAACTCACGAGTCGCGGCCACGAGGTGCTCGTGCAGGCAGGTGCGGGCCTCGGCTCCGGAATCTCCGACGCCCAGTACCTCGAGGCGGGCGCACGTCTCGCCCCGGACGCGACCGAAGTCTGGGCATCCGCCGATCTGCTGCTCAAGGTCAAGGAACCCATCGCCGCCGAGTACCCGCTCATGCGTGAAGACCAGGTGCTCTTCACCTACCTGCACCTCGCGGCGTCGCGAGAGTGCACGGATGCCGTGCTCGCGTCGCGCACGACGGCCATCGCGTACGAGACGGTGCAGCTCGACAACCGCGCCCTACCGCTGCTGCAGCCGATGAGCGAGGTCGCCGGTCGCCTGTCGACCCTCGTCGGCGCGCACCACCTCATGCGCGCCCACGGCGGCAAGGGCATCCTGATGGGAGGCGTGCCCGGAACACCGCGCGCCCACGTCGTCGTCATCGGTGGTGGTGTCGCGGGCGAGCACGCCGCCGCAAACGCTGTGGGAATGGGTGCCGCCGTCACGATCGTCGACATCTCGGTGCAGCGACTGCGCGAACTCGAGAACCGCTTCGGCACGGCCATCCAGACCCGTCAGTCGTCACGCCACGAGATCGCCGCACTGCTTCGCACGGCCGACCTCGTGATCGGCTCGGTGCTCATCCCGGGTGCCAAGGCACCCAAGCTCGTGACAGACGACATGGTCGCCGCGATGAAGCCCGGTTCGGTGCTCGTCGACATCGCGATCGATCAGGGTGGATGCTTCGAGGGCTCGCGTGCCACGACCCACGACGACCCCACCTTCGCGGTGCACAACAGCATCTACTACTGCGTCGCCAACATGCCCGGAGCAGTGCCGGAGACCTCCACGATCGCCCTCACCAACGCCACGATGCCGTACGTCATCGCGCTCGCCGAAAAGGGCTGGAAGCGGGCGATCGCCGACGACCCCGCTCTCGCAAAGGGACTCAACGCGGTTGCCGGCGGAATCACCAACGCCGGCGTGGCGGCGGCCCTCGGCTTGGAGCTCGCGGCAATTCCGTCGTAAGTTCGGCACGCGCGGTCGCGCTCGGCGACCCACGAAGGAGACCTGCAGTCGTGAAGTACACCGTGGAAACCGCGATCATCGGCGGAGGCATCACCGGTGCTGCTACCGCGTACGAGCTCGCCAAGCGTGGCGTCGACGTCGCGCTCATCGACGGCAAGGACCTGAACACCGAGGCCTCGGGTCGCAACGCCGGTAGCTTGCACGGCATGATCCAGCACCCCTCATTCCGGGAGTTGGGCGAAGAGTGGGCGCGTAACTTCCTGCCAGCCTTGGGGATGCTGCAGGACTCGCTCGCGATCTGGGAGACACTCTCTGATGAACTCGGTGTCGACCTGGAGGTCACGCGCAACGGAGGATTGCTGATCGGGGCGAGTGAAGAGCAACTCGCGGCTATCGGTCGCAAGGTCGCCATCGAGCAGGAGGCTGGCTACCCGTCACGCATGCTCGATCAGGCCGAGTTGCGGCAGATGGCCCCCTGGGTATCGGACGCGATGCTCGGTGCCGAGTACATGCCCACGGAGGGCAAGGCGAATCCGCTCGTGTCGGCGCCGGCGTACGCGCGTTCTGCCAGAGCTGCGGGAGCACGCTTCGTGCTCGGCTCGCCAGTCACCGCGATTACCCGCTCGGGGGATGGCTATCTCGTCGATGCGGGCGAGAACAGCATCCACGCTCGCTCGATCGTGCTCGCCGCCGGGGACGGTCTGCCCGCACTCGGCAGGATGCTCTCACTCGACATCCCGGTCACCAGTGAGCCCGTGCAGGTCACGGCCACCGAGCCTGTTCGCCCTCTCGTGAAGCACCTCGTTTACTACGCGGGAGACAAGCTCACCCTCAAGCAGGCACACTCCGGGGCCTTGCTCATCGGTGGTGGATGGCCCGCGCGCCAGAACGCCGAGGGGGAGTGGGTGGTGAACCCCGATTCGCTGCGCGACAACCTTCGGGTTGCGGTCACCGTGGCTCCGTCGATCGGTCGTGCTCAGGTGTTCCGCACCTGGGCGGGCATTGGCAACGCCACGCCAGACCTTCTTCCCCTCCTCGGGGAGTACGAATCGATGCCGGGAGTGTTCATCGGCATGTACCCGCACATGGGTCTCACGGCGGGCCCGCTCATGGGGCGCATCCTTGCCGACCTGACGACCGGAATCACCCCGGACCGGGATCTCACGCCCTTCTCTCCCACGCGTTTCGCCGCCTGACATGGGTCGCGGCGTGGTCGCGCTCCCACGGCGGCCGTGATCTCGACCGTCACTTTTCGAACAGGTTACGATCGTGAGTCAATCTGTTTGTTCGCAGTACGCACTGTTGTTCAGAATAGTCGCGGTCGGGTACGCTAACTGAAAGCGAACGGAAGTTCACCAGCCGCCCGCGGCACGGGGGTTCCCTCCCTCCTCGGGTCCAACACACCCCGAAGGGATCTAAATGCGTCACCGCGTGGCCATCGACATCGGCGGCACATTCACCGACCTCGTCCTCGAAGACGAAAACGGCGTGCTCGTGACCACGAAGGCGCTTTCCACCCCGCCCAACCTCGTCGAGGGTGTGCTTGACGCGGTGAATCAGGCGGGCATCAGCCTCGCCGACGTCGACGTCTTCGTTCACGGCACGACGCAAGGCCTGAACGCTCTTCTCGAGCGCCGCGGCGCATCCGTCGCCCTCGTGACGACGACGGGATTCCGTGACACCTACCTGCTCGGTCGCTCGCACCGCCCCGACATGTACAACCTGCACTACCGCAAGCCCACGCCGCTGCTCGACCGCGCGGCAATCTTCGAGGCCACCGGGCGCCTCGACGCGAAGGGCGTCGAAATCCAACCTGTCGACACGGCGGCCCTCGCCTCCGTCGCCGAGCAGATCCGCGCGGGCGGATACACCGCCGTCGCCGTGTGCCTCGTGCACAGCTACCTCAACTCCGCGCACGAGGAGGCCGTCGTCGCCGAGCTCGAGAGACTCCTGCCCGGCGTCTCCGTGGTGCCGAGCTACAAGGTCGCTCCCGAGTGGCGCGAGTATGAGCGCACCTCCACGACGGTCATGTCGGCCTACATCACGCCCATCATGCGCGACTACCTGTCGAGCCTCGAGTCGGCACTGCGGGATGCTGGCCTCTCGGTTCCCGTCTACATCAACGAATCCAACGGCGGCGTCATGGTGGCTCACCTCGCTGCCGAGCACGCGGTCGGCACACTCCTGTCTGGACCGGTCGGCGGTGTCACCGGAACCGCGGCGCTCTCCGACCTGCTCGGAGAACCCGACATGATCTCCGCGGACGTCGGCGGAACGTCGTTCGACGTCAGCATCGTTCAGGGCGGCAAGCCCACTCTGCGCTCGGAGTTCGACATGGAGGGGCTGCCCGTGCTGGCACCATCCATCGAAGTTCACACCATCGGCGCCGGTGGTGGAAGCCTCATCTCGCGCGACCCCAACGGCCGACTGCGCGTTGGACCCGAGTCCGCGGGAGCCGTACCCGGCCCCGCCTCGTACGGTCGCGGCGGCACCCAGCCCACGGTGACCGACGCGCACGTCGTGCGCGGGCACATCCCCCTTGACCTGCGCCTCGGCGGCAACCTGCAGCTCGACGGTGACGCGGCAAAGAAGGCGATGGCCGCGGTCGCCGACCAGCTCGGCTTGAGCGACGTGAGCCTCGCCGACCAGTCGCTGCAGATCGTCAATTACCGAATGGCAGAGGCCATCCGCGAACTTACGGTCGAGCGCGGACTCGACCCGCGCAGTTTCGTGCTGTGCTTCTTCGGCGGTGCGGGCGGGCTGCACGCGACCGACGTCGCCGACGAGCTCGAGATCGACCGCATCGTCATCCCCGCTCTGCCCGGATCATTCTCGGCGGCCGGCATGCTCAAGGGGGGCATCCGTCACGACTTCGTGCGGTCGTTCTTCCGCAAGCAGTCTGAGGCAGAGGCCGACCTCGACGCCGCGCTCGGAGGTCTGCGCGGCGTTGCCGAATCGATCCTCGCCGACGAGGGCGTCTCGATCGACGAGGCCTTCGTCGAGTTCTTCGCCGACGTGCGCTACGCCGGTCAGGAGTTCTCTATGACCGTTCCCGTCACCCAGGGCGCCGCGTTCCACGAGCTCGTCGACGCCTTCCAGGACATCTACCACGGCCGGTACGGGCACTCGAGTCCCGGCGCCGGCATCGAACTCGTCGCATTGCGCTGCACCGCGGGCAAACCCTTCGATCAGCGCGAGCACCGCGACGCCGACTTCGGCAACGGGGCACCCATCGGCGAGCAGACCGCCTACTTCGGTGGCGAGCCGTCGGTTGTGCCCGTCTACAACCGCGAAGACGTGCTCGAGCTCTCCGGCCCGGCACTCATCCTTGAGAAGACGTCGACGACGGTCGTGCCCCCCAGCTGGACCGTCAAGCGCCTCCCCGGCGACCACCTGATGCTGCAGAGAGAGGATGCCCGATGAGCGCCCTACGCACCGAAACCGCACCCAGCCCCGCGACCGTGGAGGTCGTGCAGCACGCGTTCATGTCGGGGGCGGAGCAGATGAGACGCAATCTGTACCGGTCCGCCTTCAGCCCGGTGATCTACGAGGCGAAGGACTGCTCGGTCGGCATCTACGACGCAGACGGGCAACTGCTGGGACAGGCGCCCGGGCTGCCCTTCTTTCTCGGGAGCTTGAGCGGCACCATCCAGGCCGTCATCGGCATCAAGGGCAAGGACGCATTCACCGAGGGTGACATCTGGGTCGTCAACGACTCGGTCGTCTGCGGTAGCCACCTCAACGACGTCACGGTCTTCATGCCGATCTTCGTCGACGGTGTGCTGCGCGGTTTCAGTGGCGCTAAGGCTCACTGGAACGACGTTGGCGCGAAAGAGGCTGGCTACGTCTCGGACTCGGTCGACATCTACCAGGAGGGTCTGCGAATCGGCCCCACCCGCTTGTGGCACGCGGGTGTGCTCGACCAGCAGATCCTCGACATCATGGCGCTCAACTCGCGCTTCCCCGACGCGCTCGTCGGAGACCTCATGGCGGAAGTGGCCGCGTGCCGCACGGGCGAGGAGCGCTTCCATGCCATCGTCAAGCGCTACTCATGGCCGACGGTCGAGCAGGCCATCAAGATCTTCTTCGACCACGCCGAGGCGGATGACCGACGCTCGGTCGCCGAGATTCCCGACGGCGTCTACACCGCGTCGGGCTTCCTCGACGGCGACGGCATCAACGAGGACATCCCCGTTCACGTCGTCGTGACCGTCACGGTCGCGGGCGACTCCATGACGGTCGACCTCACGGGGTCGAGCAACCAGTCGCGGGGAAGCATCAACTCGGGCATCGTGCAGACCAAGTCGGCGATCCAGCAGGCGTTCAAGTTCCTCGTGAACCCGCAGAACCCGGCATCGGGTGGAGCGTTCCGCAACCTCGAGATCATCGTGCCCGAGGGCAGCTGCTTCTTCCCGAAGGCCGACGCCGCGTACCTGCACTACGGCCCGCACCTCATGCTCGCCATGGACCTCGTGGTCAAGGCGTTGAGCGACGCCGTCCCCGAGCGGGCTGCCGCTGGCCACGTCGGCGACTCCTGGAACGTGAGCTTTATGAACGCGCTCGGCGAGCCCTCGTTCCTCGCGGGCGAATCGCTCTCGGGTGGTTGGGGCGGTTGGGAAGGCGGAGACGGCGAGAGCTCGCTCATCCACTCCGCTGCCGGCGACTTCAAGAACATTCCCATCGAGACCATCGAGCAGCGCTTCCCGCTGCGCATCTTCCGCCACGCTCTGCGCGAGGGAAGCGGCGGCAAGGGTAAGTTCCGCGGAGGCCTCGGCATCGAGCGCTTCTACGAGGTGCTCGAAGACGGCCGCTTGAGCCTGTGGTTCGAGCGGGCGAAGAACCCATCGTGGGGACTCCGTGGCGGAGAGGCGGGCGCACCGCCGGACATCTACGTCACGCGTCCCGGCGAGAGCCGCATGCGCGTACTCAAGACGAACGCGATGACGGTGCCGAAGGGCACCGTGCTCGAGGTCTACACGGGCGGCGGGGGCGGTTGGGGAAACCCGGCCGAACGCTCAGAAGAAGCAATCAACGAGGATGCACGGCTCGGCCTCGCCTGAGGCCAGCCCACTAGCCAACCCCTGCACCACACAACAACCGAAAGGATGTACCCCGCAATGAACTCCACTTCTAGCCGGAGGGACCGCAAGTCCCGCTGGCGCCTGGGGGCAATTGCCCTGGCAACCGTAGTGACAGGCGCGATGCTCGCATCGTGCGCCGCCGGCACCCCCGATGCGGGTGGCGCTGACGACCGCACCCTCGTCGTCGGAATCGCGGGCGACCCCGCCAACCTCGACCCGCAGGCCGGTTCGAACTCGCTCGACAACGAGATCACCAAGAACACCTACATCCAGTGGCTGCAGTACGAACTGCCGAAGGTCACCGGTACCGACTTTGGAATCGTCGACGTGACCAAGGTCATCGGCGACGCCGTCGATGTCGAGCTCTCCGAGGATGAGCTCACCGCGACCTACACGATCCACGAAGGCCTCACCTTCCCGAGCGGAAACCCCGTCACGACGGCGGACTTCCGCTACACGGTGGAGCGCACGTTCGAGAACAACTTGGGTTCGATCTTCATCTTCAACACCGCGGGCATCACCGACGTCTCGCAGTTCACCGAGATCAGCGACACCCAGTTCAGCTTCACGCTCCCCGCGCCGAGCCCCATGCTGCTGCCGCTGTTCCGTGATCAGTCCATCTCGGTGCTCGACTCGGTGGAGCTCGAGAAGCACGTCACGGCAGAGGACCCGTGGGGCAAGGAGTGGATGGCGCAGAACAGTCTCGGTGGTGGCGCGTACACGCTCACCTCGTACGAGGCCGGAACCGAGATCGTCCTCGAGAAGAACCCGAACTACCCGGGCGCCGATGACATCTACTTCGACAAGATTCTGCTGCGCATCGTCGCTGCAGAAGACCAGCGCGCGCAGCTTCTCGCCAACGGCACGCTCGACATGGCTCAGGGCCTGAGCGTCGACTCGGCGCTGAGCCTCCAGGGAACCGACGGCGTCAGCATTCAGGGCATTCCGTCTCGCTCGCAGGACATCATGGGTCTCGTTCAGACCTATGAGCCCCTCAAGAGCGAGCAGGTGCGCCAGGCGATCGCCCACGCGGTCGACTACGCGGGTCTGTCCGAGCTCGTCGGCAAGGGATTCGCCGAGCAGCCGAAGGGCATCTGGGCGCAGGGTTCGCTCTCGTTCGACCCGTCGCTCGACAACAGCCCGCTCGTCAACGACCTCGAGCTCGCGAAGAGCCTCATGGTCGAGGGTGGATACCCCGACGGTTTCCCGCTCGAGATCCAGGTCTCGACGGCTGAGGCGTCGTCGCAGGCACTCGCGGTCGCGGTTCAGAGCGCGCTCGCCGAGATCGGCATCACTGTCACGATCAACCAGGTCGCTCCCGCCACCTTCACAGAGAACCACTTCGCGAAGAACGGTCAAGCGTTCATCCAGGCGCTCGGCGGCAGCTACGTCGATGACCCGTTCTATACGCTGTTCCTGTTCTACACGAGCGACGCAGTACTGAACTGGTGGGCTATGGATGATGCAGAGATCGACTCGATCGCCGAAGCACTGAAGTACGAGACCGACCCCGCCAAGCGCCTAGAGCTCGCGAGCGAGGCTCAGTCCCGACTGAACGAGGTGGTACCTCACCTCGTGCTCTCGGAGCCGAAGTACATTCTCGCGACGGGTAGCGACATCCAAGGTTTCGTATTGGAACCGGACGGCATCATCCGCTACAGCACGCTGAGCCGCGCAGAATAGGTCACCTGACATGACGACGACCCCGGGCCGGGTGCAGAGATTCGAGGGAGTGTTTCGTGGAGCACAGTTTGTGCTCCGTCGGCTCCTCCTTGCTCTCGTAACCCTGCTCGGGGTCACCGTCATCGTCTTCGTTCTGACTCGCAGCATCGGTGACCCGGTCTTCGTGCTCGTCGGTCAGACGGGAACGCCCGAGCAGATGGAAGCTCTGCGCGTGCAGTACGGCTTCGACCGCCCCCTCTACGTGCAGTACTTCGACTACATCGGGGGGCTGCTGCGCGGCGACCTCGGCACCTCGCTCTACAGCCGTCAACCGGTCACCACCGAGCTCGCGAAGTATTTCCCCGCGACGATCTCGCTCTCGGTTGCGGCCCTCATCGTGGGTTTCGCGATCACCGTTCCGCTCGGGATCGTCTCGGCTATCAAGCCCGGTTCGTTCTGGAACCACCTCTCCATCGGCATCGTGCGTTTCGGTGTTGCGATGCCGTCGTTCTGGTTCGGACTCATCCTTCTCTATGTTTTCGTGTACACGCTCAAGATCGCACCGAGTCCGACCGGGCAGCTCGCCATCGGTATCCCTGCGCCTCCCCGGGTGACGGGCATCATCGTGCTTGACTCAATAATCGCCGGCGATGGTGTCGCCCTCTCGAGCGCGCTCTCCCATCTCGTGCTCCCGGTCATCGCGCTCGCCCTCACGACCTTCCCTGCGCTCCTGGCCCTCACCGAGTCGGTGACGTCGCGTGTGCTCAAGAGCGACTACATGCGCACCGCGCGCGCATCCGGCCTTCCCCCGTCTGTCGCCTACGGTAAGTACGCGGTGCGCAACATCGCCTCGCCGATCATCACCCAGGTCGCCATGACCTTCGGCTTCCTTATGGGCGGTACGGTGCTCGTGGAGATCGTCTTCTCCTGGCCCGGCATAGGTCAGTACTCGGTGCTCAGCATGCAGCGGCTCGACTTCTCACCCGTGATCGGAGTGGCCATCGTCACGTCGGCGATCTACCTCCTGCTGTACTTCATTTCAGACATCATCTCCCTCGCGCTCGATCCCCGGATCCGTCATGACAGCTGAGCTCTCGGCGTCCCCCGTTAGCCGCTTCGGCCGGGGTGCCCGCCGCATTCTCACCAACCCCCTGATCGTCAACGCCTCGACGATCACCCTGCTGCTCCTCGTGCTCATCGCGATCTTCGGGCCGCTTTTCTCCCCGTACCATCCCGTGAAGGTGGATCTCTCGTCGATCGGGCAACCGCCCTCGCTCGCGCATCCGTTCGGCACAGATGTGCGCGGCATGGACATCCTCACGCGTGTCATGTATGGCGCCCGCATCGACCTCACCCTGGCCATTACGGGAGTTGCCATCGCGCTCGGGGTGGGACTCGTGCTGGGAAGCGCGGCCGCCTACTTCGGCCGGGTTTTCGATGACATCGTGTCGCGATTCGCTGAAATGATTCAGTCCATCCCGCTGTTTCTCTTTGCCTTCATCGTCGTCGCGGCGCTCGGCAACGGCCCGATCACCCTCATGGCGGTGATCGCCATCTACTACGCGCCCGCGTTCTTCAAGGTCACGCGCGCGATAGCGGCGCCGCTCATGCGCACCGACTATGTCGCCGTCGCCCAGACCGCGGGGCGCAGTGGTTTCGGTATCGTGCTCGGCCACATTGTGCCCAACACCACGGTGCCGGTGCTCTCGCAGGCATCCATCAACATCGGCTACGCCATCCAGGTGATCGCGGGGCTCAGCTTCCTCGGTCTGGGAGTACCCGTGCCCGAGCCGGAGTGGGGCGCCATGATCAGCGTCGGCGCGGCCCGCATCGCCTACGGCGAATGGTGGATGGCGCTGTTCCCTGGCCTCGCCGTTCTCGTCACCGTCATCGCCCTCGACGGTATCGGTCGTCGACTCAGCAAGTGGGGAGCACGATAGTCATGACCGACACCCTCCTCGATGTCACCGGTCTGCGGATCGACTCGGGCACGGCGGACAAGCCGCGCCCCATCCTCACCGACTTCAGCATCACGATCGAGCCTGGCCAGCGCATCGGTGTCGTGGGCGAGTCAGGGTCGGGAAAGTCCATGACGGCCGCGGCGATCATGGGACTGCTTCCCGAGGGCGTCAAGACCGTCGGTGGCGTTGTGCAGACCGATCGTGGCGACATGCTGACGATGACCGAGAAGCAGTTGCGCAGCATCCGTGGTCGTGTCATCTCGATCGTCTACCAGAATGCTCTCTCCTCGCTCAATCCGGTGTTCCCGGTCGGACGCCAGATTGCCGACGTCGCGCTCGCACACCTGAAGATCAGCAAGGCCGAGGCGATGAAGCGCGCGGTTCGGCTCATGGACGTCATGGGCATTCCAGACCCGGAACGTCGCGCGCTCGACTACCCGCACCAGTTCAGCGGCGGCATGGCCCAGCGCGTGGCGATCGCGATGGCCCTCGCGTGCGAGCCGAGGCTGCTCATCGCGGACGAGCCGACCACGGGACTCGACGCGACCATCCAGGTGCAGGTGCTCGCGACGATCGACCAGCAGGTCTCCGACACCGGCGCCGCGCTTCTGCTCATCTCCCACGACCTCACCGTCGTGCGCAGCATGACCGAGCAACTCGTCGTGCTCTACGCCGGCATGGTGCTCGAGCAGGGTCCGACGGCCGAGGTCATGGCCGACCCGCTCAGTCCGTACACGCTCGGACTGGTCGCCTCGGTCGAGCAGACCGGAGACACGATCAGTTACATCCCCGGTCGCATTCCCGAGCCGGGATCCGTGCCCGAGAACAGTTGTCCGTTCGCGGCCCGCTGCCCCCTCGTGAGCGAGAGATGTCTCGTCGAGCGGCCCGCGCTGCGCGAGGTGCGTGCGGGTCGCCGCGTCGCTTGCCACAACGTGGAGGTCATGCTGTGAGCGAGCCCACGACTGCCGCGCTGGCTCCCGTCCTGTCGGTGCGTTCGCTGCGCAAACAGTTCACGATCCGTGGCCAGCGCGGCTCAGGCAAGAAGATCATCGTTCCCGTCGACAACGTGTCGTTCGACATCATGCCGGGCCGCACCATGGCGCTCGTGGGGGAGTCGGGCTCGGGCAAGTCAACGCTCGCGCGGCTCATCATGCGCCTCTACAAGGCCGACGCGGGGTCGATTGCCATCGACGGTGTCGAGATACAGTCCCTGGGGCGCCGCGCGCTTCGCCGCATCCGCAATCAGTTCCAGATGGTCTTTCAGAACCCGCTGCTCTCGTTCGATCCCTCGATGACGATCGGCTCATCCATCGCCGAAGTGCATCGGCTCGCCGGCGGATCGTCGTCGACGCGCCGCGCAGAGATCGCGCAACTGCTCTCTGACGTGGGGCTCTCGCCCGCGTTCGCCGACCTGCGCCCGCGCGGCGTGAGTGGAGGGGAGCTGCAGCGCGCTGCTCTCGCGCGCGCGATCAGCGTCTACCCCAAGCTTCTCGTGCTCGACGAGCCCACATCGGCTCTCGACGTATCCATCCAGGGCCAGGTGCTCTCGCTGCTCGCGACGCTGCAGCGGGAGCGCGGAATGGCCTACCTGTTCGCGACACACGATTTGAAGGTCGTGCGCCTCACGAGCCACGACGTGATCGTGCTCTACCGCGGCAAGGTCATGGAGCGCGCGACGACCGAGGAGATCTTCGCCCGCCCGCGCCATCCCTACACCCTCAGCCTGCTGGCGGCGGAACGCGTTGACGCGCAGGAGGAGCTCGTGACGGTCGCCGACGGCGCCTGCCCCCTCGGGGACACCGAGTGCACCGGCGACGAGCACTCCATGGAGATCAGCCCCACCCACTGGGTGCGCTGCTGGCGCGACTACGCCGGGCCGGGACGAGCGGCTCAGGCATGATGCGCTTCGACGGGAAGGTGGCCTTCGTCACGGGGTCGGCGTCCGGCATCGGCGCCGAGATCGTCGACCAGCTCGTCGCCGAGGGATGCCGCGTGATCGGCGCCGACCTCGGTGACCAGGCTGAGATCTCGAGCCGTCACGGCGCCTCCTACCTGGCCACGGCCGTCGACGTGACAGTCGAAAGTCAGATCGAGGATGCCCTCGCCGTGGGCCTCGAACACTTCGGGCGCCTCGACCTCGCCTTCAACGTCGCGGGCGCGCACCGCGGGGGACCCATCACCGATATGACCCGCGAGTCGTGGGACTTCACGGTGGACCTCGTACTGACGGGTGTCTTCCTCAGCACCAAACACGAGGCCCGTGCGATGCGCGAGACCGGCGGGGCGATCGTCAACATCGGCTCGATCAACGGACGCGTGCCGATGAGGGGTGGCGCCGCGTACGTGAGCGCCAAGGCGGGAGTCGAGGCGTTCACGAAGAACGCTGCCCTCGAACTGGGTCAGTACGGCATCCGCGTCAACTGCGTGATGCCGGGACTGGTCGAGACGCCGCTCACGCAGGGGTACCGCAGCATCGCCGCGGTGTCAGAGGCGTTCACCGATCGCATCGTGCTCGGCCGCACCGCGACCGTCGACGAGATCGCCGCCCCCGTGCTCTTTCTCGCGAGCGATGCCGCCTCGTACATCACGGGCGCGAGTCTCATGGTGGATGGCGGATGGGACGTCGCCAACTATCCCGACCTCAGAGGCCTGGTCGACTGAGGTCAGGCCTCGAGTACGACGGCGAGACCCTGTCCCACGCCGATGCAGATCGCGGCGACACCGATGCCGCCGCCGCGTCGACGCA
>CAYZHZ010000022.1:17580-24509 GCA_964477625.1 uncultured Salinibacterium sp. | reverse complement strand
GGCGGCGTAGCGCTGGCCCGCCCGCCGGCCAGGATCTTCCTCACCGACATCATCCCCGGCTCACCGTCATCGCTGCCGATGCGCTCGCCGTGACGGCCCTGCCCGATGCGCCGAGCGTGCTCGTCGCCAACCTGCCGTACAACGTCTCGGTGCCCGTGCTCCTCCACTTTCTCGAGCACTTCCCCGCCCTGCAGCGCGGCCTCGTGATGGTGCAGGCTGAAGTCGGGCAGCGCGTCGCCGCGGGACCCGGCTCGAAGATTTACGGCGCCCCGAGCGTCAAGGCCGCCTGGTACGGCTCGTTCTCGACGGCGGGCACCGTGAGCCGCCAGGTGTTCTGGCCCGTGCCCAACGTCGACTCGATCCTCGTGCGCTTCGAAAGGCACGCCGAGCCGGGGACCGAGGATGAGCGGCGCGCGACGTTCGCACTCGTCGACGCGGCCTTCCAGCAGCGCCGCAAAATGCTTCGCCAAGCGCTCGCGCCCGTGCTCGGCGACTCAGCGACCGCCTCGGCGCGCCTCGAGGCGGCAGGCATCGCACCGACGGCCCGCGGTGAAGAACTGACGGTCGACCAGTACCTGGCAATCGCCCGTGCGGTCCCGGTGAGTGAGTAGCGCAGAGCGCCTATCGAAATCCGGCGGGCCGAAATCCCCGTTAGGTTGGATGCATGACACCGGAGCCCGCCCCGACCGTGGTCCACACTCGGGCGCCCGGCAAAATCAATGTCTTTCTCAAGGTCGGCTCGCTGCTCGACGACGGTTACCACGACGTCGCGATCGCGTACCAAGCCGTCTCCCTCTATGAAGACGTGCGCGCAATGCACGCCGACGACTTCTCCGTGTCGGTGGGCGGAACCGTCGAACTCTCCCGCGTTCCGACTGACGGCTCCAACATCGCCATCAAGGCGGCCCGTTTGCTCGCGCGTCGTACCGGCTACCGCGGGGGCGTCAAGCTCGCAATCGAGAAGCACGTGCCGGTCACCGGCGGCATGGGCGGGGGGTCGGCGGATGCTGCGGCCACCCTCCTCGCGTGCGACACCCTGTGGGGCACCGGCCTTGCGCGCGAAGACATGCTCGACCTTGCCTCCGAACTCGGGGCCGACGTGCCGTTTGCGTTCACCGGCGGCACCGCGATCGGCACGGGACGGGGCGACCAGCTGAGTCCCGCGCTCGCGAAGGGGCAGTTCCAGTGGGTGCTCGCCCTCGCCGACTTCGGACTCTCGACACCCGAGGTCTACCGCGAGCTCGACCGGCACCGCGATCGTCACGCGCAGGACATCTTCCCCGCGGAGGTCGCGCCAACCGTCGACGCCAACGTGCTTCAGGCCCTACGCGCGGGGGACCCACACATGCTCGCGGAGTGCCTCTACAACGACCTGCAGGCGCCGGCCATCCACCTTCAACCGTCGCTCGCGAAGGTGCTCGAGCTCGGCGAGGAGAACGGCGCCCTCGCCGGCGTTATCTCCGGATCGGGACCCACAGTGGCCTTCCTCGCCGCTGACCTCGACTCGGCGCTGGAGCTGCAGATCGCTCTGAGCGCGGCCCGCATGACGGTGGTGCGCGCGACCGGGCCGGTCCACGGGGCGAGGGTCATCACCGACTAGTCACGGTAGATTGGTCGGCGATGTCCATCCCCTTCTCGCTGCCCCTCATCGATGACGACGTCATCGCAGAGGTCAACGACACCCTGACGAACACCGGTTGGCTCACCACGGGTCCGAAGGTGCGGATGCTCGAGACCGAGATCTCGAAGATCACCGGTACTCCCGTGCTGTGCGTCAACTCTTGGACGTCCGGTGCGATGCTCATGCTGCACTGGTTCGGAATCGGACCGGGCGATGAGGTCGTCATTCCCGCGTACACCTACAGTGCGACAGCGCTGTGCGCCATGAACCTCGGGGCGACCGTCGTCATGGTCGACGTCGACGACGACTTCACGATCTCGCCCGAGAAGCTTCGTGCGGCGATCACCCCGCGCACGAAAGCAGTCATCCCGGTCGACATGGCGGGCCTGCCCGCAGATTACGATGCGATCCACGAGGTGCTCGCCGACCCGCAGGTGCGGGAGCTTTTCACTCCCGACACGGAGCGTCAGCGGAAGCTTGGCCGCATCCTCGTCGTGTCGGATGCCGCGCACTCGATCGGCTCCACCTACAAGAGTCAGCCCAACGGCCGGCAGGCGGACGCCGCCGTGTTCTCGCTGCACTCGGTCAAGAACATCACGACAGGGGAAGGCGGCGCCATCTGCATCAACCTTCCCGCACCCTTCGACAACGACGACGAGTACGTCTTTCTGCGCGCGTTTGCGCTCAACGGGCAGACGAAGAGCGCCTTCGAGAAGAACGTGCCTGGAGCATGGCGTTATGACATCATCGACCAGGGCATGAAGGTCAACATGCCCGACCTCGGCGCCGCGGTCGGTCTCGCGCAGATTCGACGGTATGAATCCGAGCTCCTCCCGCACCGCAAGGCCCTCTTTGCGCAGTACCAGGAGGGGTTCGCACCCTACGAGTGGGCGATCCTGCCCCTCGCCGGGGACACCACACGAGAGAGCTCGTGCCACCTGTACATGCTCCGTATCGCGGGGGCCGACGAAGAACGTCGTGATCGCATCATCCAGGCCATCGCCAACGCCGGGGTGGGTGTTAACGTTCACTACATCCCCATGGCGATGCTCACGCTCTTCAAAGACCGCGGATACGACATCGCCGACTACCCGAACACGTACGCTCTCTATGCGAACGAGATCACGCTGCCGCTCTACAACTCACTCACGAACGCGCAGGTCGACGAAGTCGTGCGCGTCGTCGTCGAGGCAGTGGAGGAGACAGCATGAGTTTCGATCTCGAGGCGTTCATCGCGCGTTACGTCATCGGACGCGACGAGAGCCTCTTCGCGGCGGATCTTGCCGCCCACGACGACGAGCTGCGGGCAGGCATCCATGGCAAATCGGTGCTCGTCATCGGTGGCGCCGGCACCATCGGGTCCTCGTACATCAAGGCGCTGCTTCGTTACGAGCCCGCACGCCTCGTGGTCGTCGACCTCAACGAGAACGGCTTGACCGAACTCACTCGCGACCTGCGATCGACCCCCGATCAGTTCGTTCCCGAGCAGTACATGACCTACCCCGTCAACTTCGGCGATCGCATTTTCGAGCGGTTGTTCCGCGCGGAGGGTCCGTTCGACATCGTCGCCCACTTCGCCGCCCACAAGCACGTGCGAAGCGAGAAGGACCGCTACTCGATCGAGGCGATGGTCGAGAACAACCTCGTCAACACCGTTCGTCTGCTCGACCTGCTGGTCGAATCGCCGCCCGAGCATTTCTTCTGCGTCTCGACCGACAAGGCGGCCAATCCCGCCAACATCATGGGCGCGTCGAAGAAGCTCATGGAGGAGGCGGTCATGGCCTACGCGAGCGTGCTGCCGGCCACGACTGCCCGGTTCGCGAACGTCGCCTTCTCGAACGGAAGTCTCCCCGCAGGTTTTCTCGAGCGCATCGCCAAGCGTCAGCCGCTGTCGGCCCCATCCGACGTGCGGCGCTATTTCGTCTCGCCGATCGAGAGCGGAGAGCTGTGCCTGCTCGCGTGCATCACGGGAAAGGCTGCCGACATCTTCTTTCCGCGCCTCGGCGAGCCCAAGATGCTCACGTTCTCGTCCATCGGTGATGCTCTGCTTCGTGACATGGGATACGAACCCGATCACTGTGCCACCGAGGAGGAGGCACGCGTCAAGGCGGAAGACCTCACCCCCGAATCTACGACGTGGCCTGTCGCCTACTTCGAGTCAGACACGTCGGGGGAGAAGTCGTTCGAGGAGTTCTACACGACGGGGGAGACCGTCGACCTGAACCGCTTCGAGGCCCTTGGCGTAGTCTCTGGCACCGCCGTGCACGATATCGCGGGCATCCGCTCCGTCGTCGACGACCTGCACGCTCTATTCGAGCAGCCCGAACTCCCCAAGTCCGCGATCGTCGACGTACTCGTCAGGCTCGTCCCCACCCTCCACCACGTGGAGACGGGCAAGAGCCTCGACCAGAAGATGTAGGCCCGTGTATCCGACCGTCAAACGCGCGATCGACTTCCTTGTCGCCGCCCTCGCCCTCGTTATCCTCGCGGTGCCCTTTGCAATCATCATGATTGCGCTGCGGTTCAGCGGCGAGGGATATGTCTTCTACCGCCAGAAGCGCATCGGCTACCGCAACAGTACGTTCGGCATCTGGAAGTTCGCGACGATGCTCAAGGACAGCCCCAATATCGGCACGGGTAGCCTCACCGTGCGCGGCGACCCCCGCGTGACAAAAGTCGGTCGCGTGCTGCGCGCAACCAAGGTCAACGAGTTGCCTCAACTCATCAACGTGCTCACGGGCGAGATGAGCTTCGTCGGGCCGCGCCCGCAGATGCAGGTCGACTTCGATATCTACCCCAGCCACGTGCGAGAGTCGATCTACAGCGTCCCGCCCGGCGTGACAGGAATTGGCTCGATCGTGTTCCGCGATGAAGAGTTGCTGCTCTCCCAGCCGGGCGTCGAACCGCGGGCGTTCTACGAGCAGAAGATCGCGCCATACAAGGGTGCACTCGAGATGTGGTACCTCGAGCACCGCTCTCTTGGAACAGATCTGCGCATCATGTTCCTCACGGTGTGGGTGGTCTTCTTCCCGCAGTCGACGATCGTCTACCGCAGCTTCCCCGACCTCCCCGCGCGCCCCGACTGGCTCCACACCCGCGACTAGAGACGCAGGCCGTAGAGGCGGGCGCCGGGCTCGCGAGTGAGTTCGGTGAATCCGAGGCGTTCGTAGAACCCGATGGCGTTCGTGTTCGAGTCGGCGACCCCGAGGTGGATGCCCGGTGACCCCGCGTCCCGCAGTCGGGCGAGCAGCCCATCCATGAGTGCGCGGCCGACACCGTGTCCCTGAGCACGCGGGAGCAGGTCGATGTGCAGGTGGGAGGGGTACTCGTCGACGACGACGTCGGGCACGCGGTCGGGGGTGTGGATGAGGCGCACGAGCGCAGAATCCGACTCACGCCGTTGTGCGTCGATGGGGTACCTCTCGCGCAGCGGCGGCCACCATTCGCGCCCGCACCACGCCTCGAACGTCCGGGTATCGAGAGCGCCCAGCACGTACCCGATGACGCCGGTTTCGTCGACGACGACTCGGGCGAGTGCAGGCTCGGCGGCGAGGTAGGCACCGGCGTAGACGTGGCCCAGCAGGTCGGGATCGTCGTGCAGGGGGCTTGCATCCCCACCGGAGTCGCCCGTCAGCAGGCAGACCCGATACACACCGGCCGCGTCGGCGGGCAGGGCGGGAAGCACGCGCATTCCCTCACGGTACCGGGGCATAGAGGTGTGGCACGAGACGCTCGAGCGGGGCGAATACCCTTGAGGGGATGGCACACCTCCTCGGCGCTGAAGCGCTGCACCTCGAATACCCGACCCGCGTGATCTTCGACCGGGTGACGATCGGCCTCGACGAAGGCGATCGCATCGGCATCGTCGGACGCAACGGCGACGGTAAGTCGACCCTGTTGCGGCTCCTCGCCGGTCGCATCGAGCCCGATGGCGGTCGGGTAACTCGGCGGGGCGGGGTGACCCTCGCGATGCTCGACCAGTCGGATGAGCTCGAGGGCGACCGCACCGTGCACGAGACCGTCATCGGCGACCTTGACGAGCACGAGTGGGCGGGGGATGCTCGGGTGCGCGACGTCATTCAGGGACTCATCGCCGATATCCCGTGGGAGGCGCGTGTCGCCGATCTCTCGGGTGGGCAACGCAGAAGGGTCGCGCTCGCGGCGCTGCTCATCGGCGACCACGACATCATCTTCCTGGATGAGCCCACCAACCACCTCGACGTCGAGGGCATCGCGTGGCTCGCGGGCCACCTCAAGAAGCGCTGGGGCACGAACTCGGGCGGGCTCGTTGTGGTCACCCACGACCGGTGGTTCCTCGACGAGATCTGCACGGCAACGTGGGAGGTGCACGATCGGCTCATCGAGCCGTTCGAGGGTGGCTACGCCGCCTACATCCTGCAGCGTGTGGAGCGCGACCGTATGGCGGCGGCCTCGGAAGCTAAACGGCAGAACCTCATGCGTAAGGAGCTCGCGTGGTTGCGGCGGGGGGCGCCGGCGCGAACATCCAAGCCCAAGTTCCGCATCGATGCCGCGAACGAGCTCATCGAGAACGAACCTCCCGTGCGCGACTCGGTGAGCCTCGCGCAGATGGCGATGCAACGCCTCGGCAAAGACGTCGTCGATATCGAGAACGTGTCGGTGTCGTACGACAGCACAGACGGTGATCGAGCGTCGTCGAGATCCGTGCTCGACGACGTGACCTGGCGTATCGCGCCGGGCGAGCGCACGGGCATCCTCGGGGTCAATGGCGCGGGTAAGTCCACGCTGCTCTCCCTCGTGGCGGGCACCCTCCAGCCCACGAGCGGGCGGGTCAAGCGCGGCAAGACCATCAAGGTGGCCACCCTCACCCAACAACTTGCCGAACTCGCCGACGTCTGGAACGACCGCGTGAGCGACGTCATCGGCAGACAAAAAAGCACCTACGTCACGGGCGGCAAGGAGATGACGCCGGGTCAACTGCTCGAGCGCGTGGGCTTCACGAGCGCCCAGCTCGCGACTCCCGTGAAAGATCTCTCGGGTGGCCAGAAGCGCCGGTTGCAGCTACTGCTCATCCTGCTGAGCGAACCCAACGTGCTGATTCTGGATGAGCCCACCAACGACCTCGACACCGACATGCTCGCGGCCATCGAAGATCTGCTGGACACCTTCGCCGGCACCCTGCTCGTGGTCAGTCACGACCGGTACTTGCTCGAACGCGTGACGGACCAGCAGTACGCGATCCTCGACAAACGCCTTCGGCACCTGCCGCGCGGCGTCGACCAATACCTGGAGTTGCGCGCGGGGGTCTCGACAAGCTCGACCACCGGTG
>CAYZHZ010000022.1:0-17480 GCA_964477625.1 uncultured Salinibacterium sp. | reverse complement strand
ATCGAGCGCAGTCGAGATCGGGCTCGACCACCGGTGATCGAGCGCAGTCGAGATCGGGCTCGACCACCGGTGATCGAGCGCAGTCGAGATCCCTCTCGGGTGCCGACCTGCGCAATGCGCAGAAGGAGCACGCTGCGGCGGGCCGCAAGATCGAGAAGCTCACGGCACAGATTGCCGAGGTGCACGCGCGGATGGCGGTGCACGACCAGTCCGACTACACGGGCCTCGGAGCGCTCAGTGCAGAACTCGCGGCGATTCAGTCGCAACTCGATGACGTGGAGTCGCGTTGGCTCGAACTCGAGGAACTGCTCGGCTGAACACCCTCCCGCGTGGGCGGGGCTAGGCTCGCATCCGTGCCACACGCGTCAGCCCGGATCTCCGCCGTAGAGGTCCACCTTCCGCACTCCACGCGAACGACCAAGCAGACGGAGCGGATGCTGCGCGAGACCAACCCCGATCTGAAGATCGCGACGGGCCTCATCCATCGCCTCACGGGCGTCGATTCGGTGCACGTTCACGACGCGGGTGGGCAGACCTCTGATCTCGCGGTCGCGGCGTCCCGCGCCGCCCTCGATTCCTCGCCCGGGCCGGTCGACCTCCTCATTTTCGCCAGCGCGAGCCAGGACCTCATCGAGCCGGCCACGAGCCATATCGTCGCCGCGAAGCTCGGCCTCGAGTGCCCCGTGATGGACGTCAAGAACGCCTGCAACTCGGTCATCAACGCCATGCAGGTCGCCGAGGCCCTCATCGCGGCAGGTCAGTACCGTCGTGTGCTCGTCGCGAGCGGCGAACAGCCCTCGGACGCGGTGCGGTGGACTCTCGCCGACCACGAGCAGTTCATCCGTTCGTTTCCCGGCTACACGATGAGCGACGGGGGCGCCGCGATCATCCTCGAGGCGACGGAGGCGGCCACGGTCGCGAACGGTGCGCCGGGCATCCTCGATTCGCACTTCGTTGCCGCGTCGAGGCACTGGTCGATCGGCACGCTGCCGACGGGCGGATCGATGAACCCGCGCGACATGGATCGCGCCTACTTCGACATGGACGGCCAGGGCTTGCAGCAGGCGTTCCTCGAGCTGGGCCCAGCTCCCGTCTTCGACCTGCTTGAGCGCAATGGTCTCTCGTGGGAGGATTTCGACCTCGTCGCCATCCATCAGGTCGCCCTTCCCTACCTGCCGCCGATTTTCGAGCGGCTCGGGGTGGCCGACGACAAGTCGGTCATCACGATTGCCGACCACGGCAACCTCGCGTCGGTCACACTGCCCCTGCAACTCGTGCGGGCACGGGAGGCGGGTACGGTGCGCGAGGGCAGCCTCGTGCTTCTCATCGGTCTCGCAGGTGGCATCAGTCTGGGGCTCATGGCGGTGCGGTTGTGAACCAGCAACGGGGGTTGAGTAGCGCCGAAGGCGCGTATCGAAACCTCGCGATCGTGGTCCCGGTCTTCAACGAGGCTGCGGGCATCCGTCCGACCCTCGAAGCGCTGAGTGCGCAACGGGACCTCGACTTCGACGTGGTGTTCGTAGACAACGATTCGACGGATGATTCGGCCACCGTAATCCGTGAGTTCGCGGCCGCGCGCGGGCAGAGCCGTTGGCGCATCATCCACGAGTCCCAGAAGGGAACGGGGGCGGCCGCGGACACGGGCATGCGCGCCGCTATCGCGGACGGCGCGACTCTGCTCGCGCGCACCGACGCCGACTGCCTGCCGCGCGAGGACTGGACGGCGTCGGTGCGTCGAGCGTTCGGCGAGGGCCTCGAACTCGTCGGGGGCGAGCTGGTGCCGCGGCACGATGAGGGTCTGTCGCTCGCGCGGCGCATCGTGTTGCGTGGTGCCGTCGAGCTAGCGGAGGCGTTCGGGCGCATCCGTCCCGGCAACCGCGGTGAGGGTTACCTCGGTCCGTACATGATGGCCGCGGGATGCAACGTCGCGATCACCGCCGACCTCTACGAGCGGGCGGGCGGGTTTCCCCGCACGGCTATCGAGGACCTGCACGAGGATCGCGCGCTCGTGAACGCGGTGCGGCGCCTGACGACCCGCTATGCGCGGCGGCGCGATGTGGTGGTCTACGGCTCGACGCGGCGCGTGAAGGCGTGGGGGCTCAAGAACACCTTGCTCTGGTATAAGGATCACGCCTACAAACCCGAGCACGTGGATATCCGATGAGCCCGGTGGCCGTGCGCAGTCGCGATCCGCACCCTCTCGCCGCGCGCTGGGAGGAACGCGTCATGCGCGGCGCGCACCCGGTCGCCTACCCGCTGCTCAACGCGGCCCGCCGCCCGGTGCTGCGGGTTCCCGGGCTCGGCGTGCTCGTGCGCGACCCGGCACTGTTGCGTGCGACCCTCATGAACACCGCGAGCTTCACGAAGACCGGTCCGGGCAGCCCCTCTGATCTGTGGACGCCCGTGCTCGGTGCGGCGGTGCTGCTGAATATGGAGGGTGCCGACCACCTCTCCCTGAGGCGCAAGCTCTCGTCGCTGTTTGCCCCGTCGTACGTGGAACCTCTCGCGGCGGCGACCCTCCCCATGGGCGAGCTCACCCGCCGCCTCCGGGCGGGGGATGCCGTCGACATGGTCGCCGAGGCCAAGCGCCACGCGAGCGCGATGATCGCGACACTCGTCGGTCTCGACGCGGTGGACGAGCAACTCTTCGACCGGGTCTCGACGATCACCCGCTTCGTGCGACTCTCCCGACCGCGGCTCACCCCGACTCAGGTGGTCGTCGCGCGCGGCATCCTCGACGAGCTCACCGCGCACGCGCGCGCCGCCTACCGTGCGGGCGACGAGTCGACGGTGCCGGGTCGCATGCGCTCACTCGACCTGAGCGAGGACGAGGCGATGGGCGCCGTCGGGGCGTTCGTGCTCACGGGCACGGAGACTCTCGTGTCGTACATCCCGCGCCTCGTCGCACTGCTCGTCGACTCGGGGTGGTTCGACGACATCGCGGTCGATCGCTCCCTCGCCGAGCCCGCGATCGCGGAGGGCCTGCGCGTGACGACACCCTCTCCCGTGATGTTGAGGAGTGTCGTGGCGAACGACTCGATCGGTGACGTCGCGGTGCGACCCGGTGATCGCGTCATCCTCGCGACCTTCGCCGCCAATCGCGGACTCGGCCCCTTCGACCCTGCGACGAATGTCGCCACGACCCTCCGTCAGCTGTGGTTCGGTGCGGGCACGCACTTCTGTCTCGGTGCTCCGCTCGCCATGGCGCAGATCAGGTTGACCCTCGACGCGCTGCTCGACGCCGGCCCCGTGCGCATCGCGAGCCGCCGGGTCGCCCGTGGTGTGCTCATCCCCGCGTACGCCTCGCTCGTGGTGGCGACATGACAGCCGTGGGGTCACCATGACCGATCTGCTGGAGGCCCTGCTTCAGTCGTGCGACCGAACCCCGCACGCCCCAGCGATGACACTGCGCCACCGCACCGTCTCGTACGGCGACCTGCGCGAGAGGGTGCTCGCGGTCGCCGCATCCCTCGCACACCGCGGACTCGAGCCCGGCGATCGCGTGCTGTTCTCGGTGCGTCCCGGGATCGAGGCGGTCGTGCTCGCGCTCGGCATCATCTCGGCGGGCGGCACGGTCGTGTTCGCCGATCCGGGTGCGGGCGAGGCGATGTTCCGCGCTCGCGCGGGACTCGCGGCACCGCGATGGGTGGCTGCCGAGTCGCTGCTCTACGCCGCATCCTCGGGTCCGTTGCGCAGCATCGCCCGGTCTCGGGGCCTCGCGCTCCCCGACTACGGCACGGTCGTGCCGGACGCACAGCACATCTACTCCGGGGTGTGGCTGCCGGGCGTGCCGCGGGGTGCACTACGGTGGTCGAGCCTGTCGAGACCCGCCCGGCGGTCCCGCGGGCCGCGTATCGAAACCCCCGCCCCGATCTCGACGCGCTCGATCACCGACGAAGCACTGATCATCTTCACGAGCGGTACGACCGACAACCCGAAGGCGGTCGTCCATTCGCGCACGAGCCTCGGCGCGGGCCTCGGTGACTTCGCCGCCCACATCGGCTTCGTGCCGGGCGAACGAGTGCTCACCGATCAGCTCATGGTCGGCATCCCCGCCCTCATCGGCGGCGCGCACTGGATCATGCCGCCCGCGGGGGCGGACCCCGGCGCGCGGCCCGACAGGTACCTTGACCTGCTTCCCGATGCCGACGTGCTCTTCGCCGTGCCCGCGGCAATGGATGCCCTCCTCCGCCTGCTCGAGTCCACCCCGTCGCGCACGCCGAGGTTGCGCCTCGTGATCCTCGGCGGTGCCCCCGTGCTGCGGCCGCTCCTGCAACGGGTGCGCGCTCGCCTCGGCTCTACGGCCGTTCGTGCCGTCTACGGCATGACGGAGATCCTCCCGGTCGCGATCGCGGACGGCGACGAGAAGCTCGCGTTCACCGGTGCGGGGGACTTCGTGGGCACGATCATGCCGTCGGTCTCGGCGCGCATCGTCGACGGAGAGCTTGTGCTGTCGGGGCAGGGTCTGGCGTCGTACCTCGGCGAAGCATCCGCCCCCGAACTTCGCACGGGTGACCTCGCGCGCCTCGATGGCGACCGCCTCGTTCTCGCGGGGCGCAGCAAGGACATGTTCATCCGCGGTACGACGAACGTGTATCCAGGCCTCTACGAACCGGTCATCGCGGGTCTGCCCGGGGTGGAGTCGGCAGCCCTCGTGGGCGTGCCCGACGAGATCGGTGACGACTCTCTCGTGCTCGCGGTCGTACTCGCACCGTCGGGTGACATCGAGTCGGTGCGACGCGCTCTACCCGGACTCATTGATGCCGCCGTGCTCCCCGACCGCATCGTCGCGCTCCCCGACCTCCCGACGAAGGGTCGTAGCGCCAAGCTCGACCGCGTCGCGCTTGCCCAACTGGTGGGTGCGTCGTGAGGGTTGCGGTGACGGGAGCGAGCGGATTCGTCGGCGGTGCCGTGGCCACCGCCCTCGCCGACGACGGGCACGACGTGACCGCGTTCGGACGCAGAGCGGGCGGGTGGTCTCACCCTGCAGCCCGCTACGAGCGGTGGGACATCACTCGCGGTGTGCGTGCCCTCGATGTCGATGTCGTCGTGCACTGTGCCGCTCTCGCCGACGATCGCGCCCCCCTCGGCGACGCGATGCTCGCCAATCAGCTCGGCACGCGCATGGTGCTCCACAGTGCCGGGGCTGCCCGCTTCGTGCACATATCGACCGCGAGCGTCTATGACGCGTTCACGCCGAACGTGAAGGTGCGGGAGTCCGAGGCTCCCGTCTCGCGCTTTCTCGGGAGCTACGCAGAATCGAAGACCGCAGCGGAGTTCGAACTGCACAACGTCGGGGCGGTCATCCTGCGTCCGCACGCCGTCTACGGCCCCGGGGACACAACGCTGCTGCCGCGCATCATGGCGGGGATCCGCGGCAATCGACTGGTGCTGCCCGAGGGTGCCCGCGTCATCCACACGCTCACGCACATCCAGAACCTCGTCGATGCCGTGCGTGTGAGTATCAGACCGACCGCTCCTC
The DNA here is from genome assembly GCA_964477625.1 of uncultured Salinibacterium sp. Lineage (GTDB taxonomy): Bacteria > Actinomycetota > Actinomycetes > Actinomycetales > Microbacteriaceae > Rhodoglobus. The sequence goes on along the minus strand of CAYZHZ010000022.1, from coordinate 11,998 downwards.
CTGGCATCTACAACATCGGGGACGACACCGATGTGCTGCTGTCGGCGGTGCTCGCCGAGTTCCTCGCGAGACGGGGGAGGGCGGATGTGGCGATCGTCCGTGTGCCCTACGCGATCGCGTTCGCCGCCGCCGGCGTACTCGAGCGTGTGCCGGGTGAGCCGCGCATCACGCGCTACGCGGTCTCGCAGCTGGGTATGGAGCGCACCCTCGACCTCACCGCCGCCCGTGACTCGCTCGGCTACCGTCCGCGGCCCACCTCACTCTCGGGTGCGGAAGAATGGTGAGATGGGCCACGACCACGGAGCACCGCAGGGCCGCGGCCGCATCGCAGTAGCTCTCGCCATCACGGCCTCCGTCATGATCGCGGAGCTGATCGGGGCGGCGATCACGGGTTCGCTCGCGCTGCTCGTGGATGCCGCGCACATGCTCACGGATGCCGGCGGTCTCGCGATCGCGTTCACTGCCGCGTCACTCGTCGGGCGACCCCCCACGGATAAGCGCACGTGGGGGTTCCGCCGTGCCGAGGTCCTCGGGGCCACGGCGCAAGCGGCCATCCTCCTCGCCGTCGGAATCTTTGTGCTGGTCGAGGCGGTGCAGCGGCTGTTCCACCCGCCGGAGATCCAGGGCGACCTGCTTGTCGTTTTCGGCATCATCGGTCTTGCTGGCAATGTTGCCTCACTCATCGTTCTGTTCGGTGGGCGTCGGTCGAACCTCAACCTGCGCGCGGCGTTCCTCGAGGTGCTCAACGACGCGCTCGGGTCGGTCGCCGTGATCGCCGCGGCGATCGTCATAGCGCTCACGGGCTTCCAGCTCGCGGATGCTATCGCCGCCATCGTCATCGGCGCGCTCATACTTCCGCGCGCCTTTCTGCTGCTCAGGGAGACGACGGGCGTGCTTCTCGAGTCAACCCCGAAGGGCCTCGACCTGGAGGATGTGCGAAAGCACCTACTCGAGCTCGAGCACGTGGAGTCCGTTCACGACCTTCACGTCACCCAGATCGCAACCGGACTGCCGGTGCTCACGGCTCACGTCGTCGTCGACGACTCGTGCTTCTACGACGGGCACGCGCCCAAGATGCTCGACGAGCTGCAGGCGTGTGTCGCCGAGCACTTCCCGATCCAGATCGAGCACTCCACCTTCCAGCTCGAACTCGCCGAGCACGGCGACCACGAGCACGCGTCGCACTAGCCCCGGGCTCGGGTCGGCGCAGCCGCGCGACGCACTGACCTACTGCCGGCGACTCCACACGATGATCGTGAGGATGGCCGCGATGAAGATCGTCCCGGCGCCGATGAGAACGATCGGCAACCAGTCGAAGCCGGTGGTCGGCACCACGGGCTGCGGCGTCGGTGATGGGCTCGGGGTGCGCGACGACGTCGGGCTCGGCGTTGGTGTCGGCGTCTTCGTCGCGGTGGGCGTCGGAGTGGGTGTGGGGGTCGGGGCGACGGCGGTCACGCGGATGATGCCCGGTACGAACGAGATCGCGTAGTTCGGTGAGGTGACACCGCTCGGCTGCACAGGGTAACTACCCGCACCGCTCGAGGTCGTTGCGGCGGTCGTGAACACGAGGGTGCCGGAGAGGTTACCCAGGCCCTCCCCGTTGACGAATCCGACGTTGGTCGACGAGAACGCGCCGTTGGGCTGCCCCACGAGTCGTGACTGACCGAGGGCGGTGATCGTGAGTTTCGCCGGGGTTACTGTCGTCGTGACAGCGGGGCCGTAGCTGATCGTGTAGTTCTGGGCAACCGCACCAGCACACGTCGCCGTGGCGGGGTAACCGCCCACGGGCGTCGTCGCGACGACCGTCGTTACGCACGTCGGCTGGGTCGTGAGCACGGCGCTCGTTTCCCCGTTGACGAACCCCGTGTAGGTCGCGCCGACTCTCGCGAGGGTGCCGTATGTCGTGGTGGGCGGCACGGGCGAGGCGGTGAGCGGCACGGGCGTGACCGTCACGGTGCCCGGGACGTAGACGACGGTGTAGTTGGCGGATGTCGACCCGCCGCACGTCGACGCCACCGTCGGCACGGCGAGCGCCGCCGACACGCACGTCACGCCCGCGATCGTGGTCTCGCCGTACTGCAGACCGCCGAAGGTCGGGGTGATGGTCGGCAGCGCGGACCCGTACGGCAGCGGACCGGAACTCGACGCCGTAACCGTTGCGGGTGCCGCGGTTACGGTGACTTCTCCCGGCTGGTAGTCGATCGTGTAGCCGGGCGCGACCGCGCCCGAACAGATCGTGGCGTAGCTGCCAACGGGAGGATTCGTCGGGGTGCCCGCCGTGTACACGCAGGTCGGTGGCACGGTGATTACCGACGGGTCGCTGATCGTCGGCGTGAGTGCGGGGGCACCGGCCCCGTAGACCGCTATGCCGTTCGCTGTGATCGTGACGGTGGTGGGGCCAGGGAGTGTCGGGTTCACCGAGATGGTGACGGATTCGCTGTCGTTCTGGCTCGTGTTGTTCACACTCACCGTCACTTGCGTCGTTCCCGTGAACCCGGGGGCGCCCGTGAACACGAGCGCGTCGAGGAAAGCCGTCACGTTGGCCGCGGTATCGGTCACGGTCGTGCCGGAGAGTGACCCGGCCGTGCTGTCGTAGGTGACAGTCGCTGTGACGGTCTCGTCGTCGGTCACCGTGATGCCATCGAACGGCTGCACCGAACCGCCCTCCGAGATCGAGGCTGGAGCCGCACCGAGCGTGAGCACGAGGTTCGCGGCAAGAGCCGAGAGCGGGGCAGCGAGCACGACCGCACCCACGAGAAGGGCGGCGACGGCGAACCCGGTGACTCTACGCATGACGAGAGCCTAGCGGCGCGTCATTTCAGGCAGGAACCTTCTGCACGACGAGCGACTCATAGGCGGGGATGAGCACTTTGCGCCCGTACCGTCGCGAGACGATGCGAAACGGCCGGCCGTCGCCGACGAGCAGGTCGACGATCGCACCGAGCTCTGCACGCGCGAGCGGACCGCCCAGGCACAGATGGCGTCCGGCACCGAACCACAGCTGCCGGTTCTGCGGAATGTACTCGCGGTCGACGCGGTACTCACCCGCGAGGTTGTTGGCGGTCCATGTGAGCACGACGATGCGCTCGCCAGCCCTGAGCGTGCGGCCGCCGATCTCGAGGTCCGCAAGTACCGAGCGCCCGATGATGGGGGCGGGGGAGGTCACGCGCAGCGCCTCCCGCACCGCGTGCTCGCGCCACTCCGGGTGCTGGATGAGGCGGCTCTGCTCGCCCGTGTCGTAGAGCAGCGCGGCAGTACGTGCCATCGCCGAGGCGGCCGTCTCCGTCCCCGCCACCATAAGCAGGGTCGAGAGTCCCTTCGTCTCCTGCAGGCTCAGTCCGAGGTCGCGGCAGCGTCCGATGATGGTGTCACCCGACGCGGTCTCGAACGCACCGTCGATGTGTCCCGTGAGCTTCTCGACGATGACCTTCGCTCGCGCGATCTTGTGCGGGGGCAACACGGTGTCACTCGTGGTGCCAAGTGCGGTGGCGGCGAGTTCCTCGCCGGTCGCGAAGATGTCGCGGTATGCATCATCCGTTTCGGGCACGTCCATCCCGAGAAGAGTCACGACCATCTGCCCGACGAGCACGCGGCTGAGGTCGGCGAGGTCGAGGGCCTCGCCCGCCTCGAACGCGGCCCGAGCATCCACGATTCTCTGACCCCAGGCTTTCTCGACGAAGGCGACGCTCGTCTTCTCGGTGAAGAGTTCGCGACTGCGCGTGCGCAGGTCATGGTGGCCGGGGCCGTCGAAGAGGTCGTAGACCCAGTCGCCGAGGATCTGCGCCCAGAGGTGTCCCACCCCGCCCTCGCTGAGGAGTGTGAAGTGGTCTGGGTCGGTGAGCACGGCGCGCGCGGTGAGTGGATCGGCGGTGATCCATCCCAGCTGCGGCACCTTCAGCAGGGGTTTCGCCAACTGCCCCAGCCAATTGAGCACGGGCAGGGCGGGGCGAGCGGCGGCGAGCAGGCGATGCTCGTGGGCCTTCGCACTGGAACCGATGCCGTCGGTCAATAGATTGAGCCGGCGTTCGCGCGTCGGTGCGATGAGGTCTTCTGCTACGGGCACGAACCCCAATCTAGCTACGCTGTGCGCATGGCATCGGTGCGGGAGAACTACGCGCGACTCTTCGGTCGTGGCAACAACACGGAACGCCTCGTCTTCTTCAGCGATGCGGTCTTCGCGATCGCCCTCACACTGCTCGTCGTCGACCTGCGTGTGCCCGAGGTCGACGACGGCCAATCGGCGTGGGATGTCATCCAGAGCCTCATCCCGGGGTTTCTCGCGTTTGCGATCTCGTTCACCGTCATCGCCATCAACTGGTTCAGCCACTTCCGCAAGTTCCGGGTCATCAAGGAATTCGACGGCCGGCTCATGGCCATCAACTTCGTGCTGCTTTTCCTCGTGGCCTTCACCCCGTTCCCGACGAGCCTCATCGCGGAATACCCTTCCGAGGTCGCCTCGGTCGTGCTCTACGCGAGCGTCGTGACCCTGCTCAATCTGACGCAGCTGTGGTTGTGGTCGTACGCCTACCGGCACACGATGATGGACCCGGGTGTCGACCTCGCGCTCTACCGGTTCGTGCGACGCAACATCCTGGTGCTGCCGATTGTGTTCGGATCGTCAATCCTGGTCGCGATCTTCTGGGACCCGACGATCGCGATGTACTCGTGGTTCCTGCTCTACCCCGCCACGCTGGCTATGCGAGTGATCAGTCGAAATCGAGGCTGAGCTTACGCAGCAGAGCCCCGAGTCGCTCCTGATCGGCTCGCGGGAGACGGTCGAGTAGCTCCGTCTCGGCCTGCAGCAGCGTAGCGATCGCGGCATCCACCCGCTCTTGCCCTGCGGCGGTCATCACCACGAGGATGCCTCGGCCATCGTTCGGATCGGTCCGCCGCTCCACAAGCTTGCGCGTCACGAGCCGGTCGATTCGGTTGGTCATGGTGCCGCTCGAGACGAGGGTCTGCTGCAGCAGGGCCTTGGGGCTCAACTGATACGGGGCTCCGGCTCTGCGCAGGGCAGAGAGCACATCGAACTCCCAGAGCTCGAGGTCGGACGCCTCGAACGCCGTGCGGCGCGCGCGCTCGAGGTGACGCGCGAGGCGTCCCACGCGACTCAGCACGAGCAGGGGGGAGAAGTCGAGGTCGGGGCGCTCGCGGGTCCACGCGTCGACGATACGGTCGACTTCGTCGCTGGCGGGCACCCCACCATTTTACGGCTCCGTTTTCGTCAGAGATGCGGTGGGCGGCTGCGCTATCGCCTCAGCACGGCGCACGTGCGAAAAACGGAGTGAGCCCGCGCGTCTGGCAGACTTGACGGGCGTCGGTTTCGGTCGGTGCGATCCGCCTTGGTGTAATGGCAGCACGACAGCCTTTGGAGCTGTTAGGTCTAGGTTCGAATCCTGGAGGCGGAGCGTGATCGACAAGGGGTTCTTCGAGTTCGTCGCTCAGACGTTCGAAGTCGTGGGCGTCTCGGCGATGGCCGTCGGATTCATCGTCGCGTTCGTCCTCGCGATTCGTAGTGGTATCACCACCCGCACGGGGCGCACAGCGTTCAAGATCTTGCGTGACTCGATCGGTCTGTCGATCCTGCTGGGGCTGGAGATCCTCGTCGCAGCAGATCTCGTACGCACGGTCACCTCTACCCCGAGCATCACCGACGCTGTCGTGCTCGCGATCGTCGTGCTCATCCGCACGGTGCTGAGCTTTTCGCTGCAGATCGAGATCGAGGGCGTTGCTCCCTGGAAGCGCGCGCTCATGACGAGTCCGCAGCTCATCGCCACACTCGCGGCTCAGTCCAGGGCAGAACAAACGCCGGCAGAACAGGAAGAAGCGAAATGACCGCACAACTCGCCGTGATCGTGCTCGCCGCGGGGCAGGGTACGCGCATGAAGTCGTCGCGTCCCAAGGTGCTGCACTCGCTCGCCGGTCGTTCCCTGATCGGGCACGTGCTCGCGACGGCGGGTCAGCTCAGCCCCGAGCATGTCATCGCGGTTGTGCGGCACGAGCGTGATTCCGTGGTCGCCTCGATCACCGAACTCCTGCCGGAGGTCACGATCGTCGACCAGGACGATATTCCCGGCACCGGCCGCGCCGTCGAGGTCGCTATCGCCGCGCTCCCCGCCGACTTCGCGGGGGACGTCGTCGTGGTCAGTGGCGACGTGCCCCTGCTCGACGCATCCACGCTCTCCGCGCTCATCGACACGCACCGTGCGAGTGCGGCCGCGGCCACGCTGCTCTCCGCGATCCTCGACGATGCGACCGGGTACGGCCGGGTCGTTCGTGACGCGTCGGGTCGGCTTCAAGCGATCGTCGAACAGAAAGACGCGACGGATGCCGAGCTCGCGATCACGGAGATCAACTCCGGCACCTACGTCTTCAGCGTCGGGCCGCTGCGTGAGCAGTTGCCTCACGTCGGTACGCACAACGCCCAGGGCGAGAAGTACCTGACCGATGTGGTGGGACTGCTGAGGGGTGCGGGCGCGCTCGTCGAGGCGATGCCCGTGACGGACGGGTGGATGGTGGCGGGCGTCAACGACCGCGTGCAACTGGCCGAAGCCGCGCGCCGAATGAATGAACTCATCGTGCGTCGCTGGCAGCTTGCTGGGGTCACCGTCGACGACCCCGCCTCCACCTGGATCGACGCCGATGTCACTCTCAACGAAGACGTTCAGCTGCTTCCGGGAACTCAGCTCAAGGGTGCAACCCTCGTGCAATCGGGGGCAATCATCGGGCCGGACACGACTCTCGTGGATTGCGAGGTGGGGGAGGGCGCGACGATCAAGCGCACGGACGCGACACTCGCCGTGATCGGCGCCGGGGCATCCGTCGGACCTTTCGCCTACCTGCGGCCGGGCACATACCTTGGCGCAGACGGCAAGATCGGTACCTTCGTCGAGACCAAGAATTCCACGATCGGTCCCGGCAGCAAGGTTCCCCACCTGAGCTACCTCGGTGACACCGAGGTGGGCGAGGCATCGAACATCGGTGCCGGCACGATCACGGCCAACTACGACGGCGTGAACAAGAGCCGAACCGAGGTGGGTTCCCACGTCAGAACCGGGTCGCACAACGTGTTCGTCGCCCCCGTTAGGATTGGCGACGGAGCCTACACGGGAGCCGGCACGGTCGTCCGAAAGGATGTGCCGGCGGGAGCCTTGGCGATCAGCGTGGCTCCGCAGCGCAACATGGCTGGCTGGGTTGAGGCCAACCGGGCAGGCACTGCGGCCGCGAAAGCGGCGGCGGAGGCCGCGGACGACACCGAGGCGTAGCCGAACCGTCGGGTATCCGGCAGGAAGCGGGGACAGTGTCCGAGATCAAGATCACCGGACAGAAACGACTCGTGATCGTCTCCGGACGAGCACATCCCCAGCTGGCGATCGATGTCGCCAACGAGCTCGGCGCCGACCTCGTGCATACCGACGCCCGCACCTTCGCCAACGGCGAGATCTACGCCCGCTATGACGAGAGTGTGCGAGGATGCGACGCCTTCGTCATTCAGTCACACACCAACCCGATCAACGAGTGGCTCATGGAGCAACTCATCATGGTGGATGCCCTCAAACGAGCATCCGCCAAGCGCATCACCGTCGTGAGCCCGTTCTACCCCTATGCGCGCCAAGACAAGAAGGGTCGCGGTCGCGAGCCCATCAGCGCGCGACTCGTCGCTGACCTCTACAAGGCTGCGGGCGCCGACCGCATCATGAGCGTCGACCTGCACGCCGCCCAGATCCAGGGTTTCTTCGACGGGCCTGTCGACCACCTGTTCGCGATGCCCGTACTGCTCGAGCACTTCCAGAAGCTGCTCGACCCCGACACCCTCACGGTCGTGAGCCCTGACATGGGCCGCGTGCGCGTAGCCGACATCTGGAGCGACAAGCTCGGGGCTCCCCTCGCGATCATCCACAAGCGCCGCGACCCCCTCGTACCCAACCAGGTATCGGTGCATGAGATCGTCGGTGAGGTCGAGGGGCGTGTGTGCCTGATCGTCGACGACATGATCGATACGGGCGGCACGATCGTCAAGGCGGCTGAGGCGCTCAAGAAGGCCGGCGCACTCAAGGTGGTCGTCGCGGCGACCCACGCGATTTTCTCCAACCCCGCCTCCACGCTGTTGCAGAGCGCGGCGATCGACTCCGTGGTGGTCACCGACACGCTACCGATTCCGGAGGAGAAGCGTTTCCCCACGCTCACGGTGCTCCCCATCGCGCCGCTGTTGGCCCGCGCCATCCACGAGGTATTCGACGACGGATCGGTGACCTCGATGTTCGACGGGGCAGCGTAAGCCGCCACGTCTAGCTTCTAGAGTTAGGGCGTGAGTATCACTACCCCGCGTCCCTGGTTGAAGAGCTATGCCCCCGGCGTTCCCGAGGAGATCGAGCTACCCACGGGTTCGCTCTACGACCTCGTCGAGTCGTCGGTGAAGGAGTTCCCCGACAACGTCGCGCTCGAGTTCTTCGGCGCGACGACCACCTATCGCGAGATGGGCGAGCAGATCGATCGGGCTGCCGAGGGGCTGCGCCTGCTCGGCGTGCAGAAGGGCGACCCGGTCGCGATCGTGCTCCCCAACTGTCCGCAACACATCGTCGCGTTCTACGCGGTGCTGCGTCTCGGCGCGATCGTCGTCGAGCACAACCCGCTCTACACGCCGCGAGAGTTGCGTCACCAGTTCGAGGACCACGGTGCGAAGGTGGTCATCGCATGGAACAAGGTTGTCGAGACCATCCAGGCTTTCCCCGAGGATGTCGCTGTCGACACCATCATCTCGGTGGACGTGACGCGTGCGATGGGGTTTTCGACGCGCTTCCTGCTCTCGCTCCCCATCGCGAAGGCGCGCGACTCGCGCAACGCCCTCACGACGAAGGTGCGCGGCACGATCCTCTGGAAGGACCTGCTGCGCTCCGAGCCCATCGCCGCCGACATCGTGCGGCCCGACGCCGACGATGTCGCGCTCATCCAGTACACGAGCGGTACTACGGGCTCGCCCAAGGGCGCGACCCTTACCCACGTCAATCTCACGACGAACGCGGCGCAGGCTCGCGCATGGGTGCCCACCGTCGCTCGCGGCACGAGCGTCGTCTACGCCGTGCTTCCAATGTTCCACGCCTACGGACTCACTCTCTGCCTCACCTTCGCCATGAGCATGGGCTCGCGTCTCGTGCTGTTCCCACGGTTCGAACCGGACCTCGTGCTCAAGGTCGTCAAGAAGCGTCCCGCGACGTTCCTCCCGGCCGTCCCGCCGATTTACGAGCGCCTCTCGGCCGCCGCGAGGGAGGAGGGCATCTCCCTCAAGGGCATCGAGATCGCGATCTCGGGGGCCATGCCGCTCTCGGCGAGCGTCGTGGAGCCGTGGGAGAAGCAGACCGGCGGAACCCTCGTCGAGGGCTACGGACTCAGCGAGACCTCGCCCGTGCTCATGGCCAACCCCGTCGGACCGACGCGTCGCGCGGGCACCGTGGGACTCCCACTCCCCAATACGGAGATCCGCGTCGTCGACCCCGAGAACCCGACGTCCGATCGCAAGGCGGGCGAGGAGGGCGAACTCATCGTGCGTGGCCCGCAGGTCTTCAACGGCTACTGGAAGAAGCCCGACGAGACCGCTGCCGTGTTCGTTCCGACCTCGGACGAGGGCAAGGACTGGTTCCGCACGGGTGACATCGTCTCCGTCGATAAGGACGGCTTCGTCACAGTTGTCGATCGCATCAAGGAGCTCATCATCACCGGCGGGTTCAACGTGGCCCCCAGCGAGGTCGAGGATGCGCTGCGGCAGCATCCGGATGTCGCCGATGTCGCCGTCATCGGCCTGCCGAGCGAGCACTCCGGCGAGGATGTCGTCGCAGCGGTCGTGCTCGCCGAGGGTAAGACGCTGGATGAGGCGGGCATCCGCGATTTCGCTCGCGCCAACCTCACCGCCTACAAGGTGCCCAAGCGCGTCGTCGCGGTCGATGCGCTCCCGAAGTCACTCATCGGTAAGGTTCTTCGTCGCCAGGTGAGGGACTCGCTGCTCAACACCTAATCGGTCGTTGAGTAGGCCGTAGGCCGTCGCTCGGCGGTTGAGTAGGCCGTAGGCCGTCGCTCGGCGGTTGAGTAGGCCGTAGGCCGTATCGAAACCCCCGCCTAGCTGTCTTCGGTCGGCGGTCGCGTGGGGATCTGCGCCCCGCCCGGGATGAGTCCGAGCGCTGCGATGAGCACCTCATCTCCCGCGAACGGTACGGCGTAGCAGTTCCACCCCATGCCTGCGGGGGAGAAGAGCTCGAAGCGCGTCGAGAACGCGACCGCTTCGGGTGCGTAGTACTCGGTGTAGATCGCGCAGGTGCGCTGGGCTGTGCCGTTGGCGGTAGCGATCGTCACGAGGATGCCCGGCAGCACGAGCCCGATGAGTCCGAGCACGACGACGACGCGCATGACCGCCATGAGGTGCGGCGAGCGCAGGGGACGTTCGTGGGGTTGGTAGCCCGCGAGTTCGGGTTCCTCGTCGTCTTCATGCATGCCGCAGTCATTCTCGCACGCACAAAATGGGCGCTGTCAGCGAGGAAGTCGCAGTCCGGTCATACCCCCGTCGACGGTGACCACGGTGCCGGTCGTCGAGGCCTGTTCGGGGTTGGCGAGGTAGGCGACCGCGGACGCGACCTCGGCGGGCTCGATGAGCCGACCGATGGGTTGACGTCCTTCGAGCGCGGCACGCTCGGCTACCGGGTCCTCGGCCCGGTCGAGCAACCGAGCGACCCACTCGGTGTCGGCGGTTCCGGGGTTGACTGCGTTCACGCGGATGCCGTCCCGCACGAGATCGGCGGCCATCGCCATGGTCAGAGACTGCACGGCCCCCTTGCTCGCGCTGTATACGGCACGGTTCGGCAGGCCGACGGCAGCAGCGATCGAGCAGATGTTGACGATCGAGCCGCCTACGGAGCTGCGTCGGAGCAGGGGCAGCGCGGCGCGGGTTACCCGCGCCGCGCCCACGACGTTGACGTTGAGCACTGTGGACCACTCCTGCTCGAGGGAGTCCTCGACGGTACCGATCGCACCGATTCCGGCGTTGTTGACGAGGATGTCGATGACCTCGGTGATCGCCCCGATCGCGGCGAACGCCGTGTCGACCGCGTCGGGGGAGCCGATGTCGCACTCGACCCACTGGCCCACCGGCTCGAGTCCGCCGGGGGCGAGATCGAGACCAATGATCCGTGCCCCCTCGGTCTTCAACCGGTGGGCGGTAGCGAGGCCGATCCCCGAGCCTGCACCGGTCACGACCGCGGTGAGGCCCGCCAGCTTGTCCGTCACCTGCGCTCCTCTCGGCCTAGCGAGCTCGCTAGTGCGAGCTGCCTTCCGTCTCGATCTCCGACCGGTCGCCGGACCACAGCGTGTGGAAGGTGCCCGGCTTGTCGACGCGCTGGTACGTGTGCGCTCCGAAGAAGTCCCGCTGCCCCTGCACGAGGGCGGCGGGCAGGCGGTCCGCACGTAGGCCGTCGTAGTAGGCAAGCGAACTGGAGAACGCGGGAGCCGGGATACCGGCGCGAGCAGCATCCGAGACGACCGAACGCCAGGCATCCTGCGCCTTCGCCATGACGTCGACGAAGAACGGCGCCGTCACGAGCGCGACGAGTCCCGGGTTCTCGGCGTACGCCTCGGTGATGCGGTTGAGGAAGCGCGCGCGGATGATGCAGCCACCGCGCCAGATCTTCGCAATGTCGCCCTTCTTGATGTCCCAGCCGTACTGCTCGGCACCGGCGACAATCGCGTCGAACCCTTGGGAGTACGCGATGACCTTGGACGCGTAGAGGGCCAGTCGCACGTTCTCAATGAAGGTGTCGGCGTCGGCGGGCTTCCAGGCGTTCTCGTCGGGTCCGGGGAGAGCGGATGCCGCGGCACGCTGCGCGGGCTTCGACGACAGCGAGCGGGCGAACACAGCCTCCGCGATCCCCGATACCGGGATGCCCAGGTCGAGGGAGGTCTGCACCGTCCAGACGCCCGTTCCCTTCGAGCCGGCCTGGTCGAGGATGACGTCGAC
>CAYZHZ010000021.1:9602-24821 GCA_964477625.1 uncultured Salinibacterium sp. | reverse complement strand
CGTACTCCTCCTCGCCCCACCTCTACACCGACCTCGACATCCCCGAGGGCACGAAGGGTCGCCTCAAGACGGCCGACGTGCAGCGTGGTCACGAGCGCGCCCCGCGCACCGAACGCGGGGGCCGCGGCAGTCAGGGTGGCGGACGCAGCGGAGGTGGCGATCGCCAGCCCACGTCGTCCGAAACCAAGGCGGAGGGATCGCGCCCGCCGCGCACCCGCACGCGCACCCGCACGCGTCGACCGAGCACCCCGCCGGCCTCTTAGCAGAACGGTCAGGGTCTGGGCAACGATCCGTGACAGATCGTCGCATCTTTCGACCGCGTCGCTAGGGTGTTGAGCATGACCTACTCAACTTCGCCCGCAGAGGCACCTCTCGATCAGCCGCTCTATGGCGCAACGCTGCCGCAGGCCGTCAAGCGATTCTTCAAGAAGTATGCGACCTTCCACGGTCGCGCCAGCCGCAGCGAGTACTGGTGGGTCGCGCTCGTGCTCGGTGGCGCCTATCTCGTGCTCGCGATCCTCGCGGGAATCGCGGGGGCGGCGACTCGCACCCCCGGGTCGAGTGACCCCGGCCCCGGCATCATCCCGTTCGCGATCATCCTGGTGCTCGGCGGTCTCGCCGTTCTCGTGCCGAGCATCGCCGTGGCGGTGCGCCGTCTCCACGACGCGAACTTCAGCGGATGGCTCTACCTTCTGCACCTCGTGCCGTACGTGGGCGCGCTCATCGTTCTCGTGTTCACGATCATGCCCACAAACCCCATGGGCGCCCGTTTCGACTTCGGAGCCCAGCCTCAGTACTACCCGCCGCAGCCCGGTTCGCCCTATGGCGCCGTGCCTCCGTCGCCCGCAGCGCCCGGTTCGGTCACGCCGCCTCCCGCGCCGCCGGCCCCGCCCGCGCCCCCGACACCGCCGACCGCGTAGGCCGCGGCGAGTCGGCCAGACCGGCTAACCGTAGTAGGGCTGAGAGCCCGTACCGCGCCCGATGAGCTTCTCGAGCACATCGGGCGCGGTCTCGTTTTCGCCCAATCGGTTCGGCTTGCCTACCCCGTGGTAGTCGCTCGATCCGGTGAGCTCGAGCCCGAGCTTGGCGGCGAGCTCCGTCAGCCGCACCTTGCCCTCGGCGGTGTTGTCGCGGTGTCCGACCTCGAGCCCGAAGAGGCCCGCGTCCCTGAGCTTGCGGATGACTGAGTCATCCATGGGGCGATACTTGCCGTAGGTCGCTGGGTGAGCGAGCACGGGCACGCCGCCAGCAGCAACGATCATCTCGACGCCCTCGAGTGGCGACGGCGCGTAGTACTTCTCGTAGTAGCCACCGCGCCAATGCAGGATGGACTCGAACGCGGCACTGCGATTGGGTACGTGGCCTTTGCGCACGAGGGCGTCGGCGATGTGGGGGCGGCCGAGGGTCGTGCCGTCGGATGATTCGGCGAGTACGTCATCCCATGTCAGGTCGTAGTCCGCGGCGATGCGCTCCACGATCCGCTCGGCGCGGTGCAAGCGACCGTCCCGAATGCGGGCCGTCTCGGCGACGACATCGGCATTAAGGGGGTCGAAGAGGTAGGCGAGCATGTGCACGCTCGCGGGGCCGTAGTTGGTGCTGAGTTCCATGCCCGGGATGACGGTGAGGCCGGTCCCCTCCGCTGCGGTGAACGCCTCCTGCCACCCCGCGGTCGAGTCATGATCGGTGAGCGCGACGGTTCCGAGTCCGGCCGCGACGGCCGCCCTGATGAGCTGCGTTGGTGTCTCGGTTCCGTCGGAAACGGCACTGTGAGTGTGCAGGTCGATGGCGCCGGGCATCCTGCAAGGCTAGTGGTTTAGGGTGGGGCAGCCATGTTTCGTCGTTCCCTCGCCGCCCTCGTGATCGTCGCCGTAGGTGCGGCGCTACTTGTCGCTGCGTGGCCGCAACTCTTCGGACTTCAGCGAGCGCCCGTCGTTGCCCAGGTCGTCTCGCTGCGGGGATTCGCGATCGCGGTTGCGATCCTGATGGTCATCGCCCTCACGCTCGCGGCACTGCTGGTCGGCACAGTTCGTCGGTTCGCGGCCGGGCTGGCCGTGACCCTCCTGGTCTTTTGCGGCGTGAGCCTCACGGTTCTTGCAACACGTGGTTTCGGTAGCCCCGGTTTCGAATCGGCCACCGACAACGATGTCACCGTGCTCGGCTGGAACACCCTCGGCGACGCGCCGGGGGCAGGAGTCATCGCGCAGCTCGCGCTCGACACGGGTGCCGAGATCGTCGCCCTACCCGAGACGACACGGCAGACCGGGCTCGACGTCGCCGCGATCATGGGCGAAGCGGGCAAGCCCATGTGGGTCTACACCGTCGCATATGACGAGATTTCCAAGGCACGCTCGACGACCCTGCTCGTGAGCATCGACCTTGGCGAATACGTCGTCGACGAATCGGAACGCACGACGGCGGTGCTCCCCACGATCATCGCAACCCCGCAAGACGGCACCGGTCCCACGATCATCGCGGTGCACGCTGTCGCACCCATCCCGGGTGAGATGGACAACTGGCGTGCGGATCTCGACCTACTGGCTCGCGCGTGCGAAGGTGACAACGTCATCATGGTGGGCGACTTCAATTCGACGCTCGACCATTACACCGGTCTCCCGGCGCGCGACGGCGCGACTCTCGGTAACTGTGTGGATGCCGCGCTCGCGACCGACAACGCCGCCGTCGGCACGTGGCCGACCATGCTTCCCGCGCTCGTCGGCTCGCCCATCGACCACGTCATGGCGACCTCCAACTGGCGCGTCTCCGGGATGCGCGTCATCGAGTCCCACGACACCTACGGCACCGATCACCGGCCGGTGCTCGCCCAGCTGACTCCGGCGGGCTGAGTCGGCGATCCTGACGCCGCTGCGTGGGACACTGGGGGCATGGGCGACAACTCCAACCGATCGACGACCCCCGTGTCTGAGACGTTCGCACAGTACATCTCCTCTCAGTGGGCCGATCGCAGCGACACTCTGCCGCCCGCGCGTGAGCAGGCCACATACGCGGCCGAGCGACGCTCACGCATCTCCGCGATGTACCCCGGCAAGCGCCTCGTGATTCCTGCGGGGGCGCCCAAGCAGCGCTCCAACGACACCGACTACCCCTATCGCGCGCACTCCGCGTTCGCGTGGCTCACGGGATGGGGCGCCGATTCCGTGGCCGACTCCGTGCTCGTGCTCGAGCCCACCGAGACCGGCCACGAGGCCACCCTGTATCTGCGCGAGTCCGCCGGCCGCGATACCGACGAGTTCTACGCGAATGCAGCGATCGGTGAGTTCTGGACCGGTCCGCGGCCCTCCCTCGCCCACGTCGCGGCAGACCTGGGTCTCGCGACTGCGGCTCTCGAGGGCTTCGCCGCGGTGCTCGATTCGACGGATGCTGCGACCCTCGTCATCCGCGAGGCAGACCGCGACATCACCGACCAGATCGACGGACGTCGACTTCTCGCTGCCGACTCAGAGTCCCCCGCGACCGAGGCCGATGCCGAACTCGCGCGTGACCTGAGCGAACTGAGGCTCGTCAAGGACGCGTTCGAACAGGCGGAGATGCGCGCCGCGATCGCCGCGACGAAGGTGGGCTTCGATGACGTCATCGCCGACCTCCCTCACGTTGTCGCTCACACCCGGGGCGAGCGACTCGTCGAGGGGACGTTCAACCGCCGAGCGCGCGCCGACGGCAACACGGTGGGATACGACACCATCGCGGCATCCGGTCCGCACGCGTGCATCCTGCACTGGACGCGCAACGACGGGCCCGTCGTGCCCGGCGACCTCATCCTCATCGACGCGGGTATCGAGCTCGACAGCTACTACACGGCGGACATCACGCGCACGCTGCCGGTGAACGGCACGTTCACCGAGGTGCAGCGTCGCGTGTACGAAGCCGTGCGCGAGGCGGCAGACGCCGCGTTCGCGATCGTCAGGCCCGGCATCCGCTTCCGCGAGATCCACGCCGCCGCAATGGCGGTGATCGCGAGAAAGACCGCCGAGTGGGGGCTGCTCCCGGTCACTGCCGAGGAATCGCTCGATCCCGATCACCAGTACCACCGCCGCTACATGGTGCACGGCACCTCACACCACCTGGGCATCGACGTGCATGACTGTGCTCAGGCCCGACGCGAGATGTATCTCGACGGGATCGTCGAAGCCGGCATGGTGTTCACGATCGAGCCTGGTCTGTACTTTCAGCCCGACGATCTCAGCGTGCCCGAGGAGTACCGAGGCATAGGCGTGCGCATCGAAGACAACGTGCTCGTGACCGAATCAGGGGCGGAGAACCTGTCGATCGGCATCCCCCGCACCGTCGACGACGTCGAGCGGTGGCTGGCGGGCAGCTGACTCGCCGCTAGTTGTCGACGGGAGCGTTCGCGAGAGCCTGCTGCGCCTTCGCGGTGACCTCGGGGTCGCTGATGATCTGGTAGTTCGACGCGAGTACCTGGTGCGTCGAGGTGAAGTCGCGGCTGCGGCGATTGATCGCATAGGTCACGAGGCCGAAGATCATGCCGAAGCCCGCACCGATGAGCAGGGCCGCGCCCACGAAGCCGAACGACTGAGGTGTCGGCGGCGTGAAGAGGGTGAAGACGAGGCCGAAGAACAGACCCAGCCACGCTCCGCTCGCTGCGCCCGCGAGTGCCGCGCGACCGTAGGTGAGCTTGCCCGTGACCCGCTCGACGGTCTTGAGGTCGTTGCCGACGATCGAGAGGTGCTTGACGTCGAACTCGGCCTTGGAGAGACGATCGACGACCTGCTGCGCCTCGAGGTAGGAGTCATACGTGCCGAGCACGTCGCCCTTCGGAACTGCCGGGGACACGGGGCCGCGACGGCCGAATGCATTGGGGTTGGTCACGGGTTCATTGTTCCACGCGGGGGTAGGGTTTTACGCGTGAGCACGACGAGAGTATTCGCCGCCCGTTTGGTCGGGTGCTCCGTCTTCGACCCCAACGGCGACCGCGTCGGCAAGGTGCGTGATGTGATCGTCGTGTACCGCACGAAGGCCTCACCTCGCGTCATCGGTATGGTCGTCGAGGTCCCGGGAAAACGTCGGGTTTTCCTCTCCATCGGTCGGATCACGAGCATCGGCTCGGGACAGATCATCACGACGGGCCTCATCAATCTGCGCCGGTTCGAGCAGCGCGGCGGTGAGGTGCGCGTCATGGCCGAACTCCTCGGTCGCAAGGTTCGCCTGCGCGACGGCTCGGGCGATGCGCAGATCGAGGATGTCGCGATCGAGGAAGTCGGACTCGGCGAATGGGAGATCAGCCAGGTCTTCCTGCGCCGCCCCAAGACGACGGCCTCGCCCTTCGCGAAGGGTGCGACAGTCTTCGCCGCGTGGAGCGAGCTCATCGACGACACCAAACAGGGTGACTCGCAGTCGGCCACCCAGCTCGTCGCAAGCTATGCCGACATGCAGCCCGCGGACCTCGCGAGCGCCATGCTGGAGCTGCCCGAACAGCGCATGCTCGAGGTCGCCGACGAGCTTTCGGATGATCGACTCGCAGACGTGCTCGAGGAGATGCCCGAGAACGAACAGGTAGACATCCTCAACAAGCTCGATGACGATCGGGCCGCGGACGTGCTCGACCAGATGCAGCCGGACGATGCGGCCGACCTCATCGCACACCTCTCCGATGAGCGCGGCGAAGCTCTACTCGACCTCATGGAGCCCGAGGAAGCCGAAGACGTGCGCTTTCTGCTCTCCTACGCGCCCGACACCGCGGGCGGCCTCATGACGACCGAACCCATCATCGTGTCAGCGGATGCGACGGTCGCCGAGGGTCTCGCCCTCATCCGTCGTCACGAGCTCGCCCCCGCGCTCGGTGCGGCGATCTGCGTCACCCTGCCGCCCTACGAGCCTCCGACGGGGCGATTCCTCGGGATGGTGCACTTTCAGCGCATGCTCCGCTATCCCCCCAACGAGCGCCTCGGCACCCTGCTGGACTCGACGCTCGAACCTGTCGGTGCCAACACGAGCGCTGCCGAGGTTTCGCGCATTCTGGCGAGCTACAACCTCGTCTCCCTCCCCGTCGTGGATGAGAATCACCGCCTCGTCGGGGTGGTGACCATTGACGATGTCCTCGACTACCTGCTGCCGGACGACTGGCGAAGTACGAGCGACGAAACCCCCCGTTTCGACGACACTTCGACCGCAACCATCCGAGTGAGGAGGACATCCAGTGGCACGCGCTAACTCTCGCACCGACAACCGGCTCGACTCGCCCAAGGGGCTCCGCACCAATTTCACGCTGTTTCAGAGCCGCGACCGCACGGGCCGATTCTCGGAGGCGTTCGCCCGCGCGATGGGGACCCCGTGGTTTCTCATCGGCATGACCGTCTTCGTGACCGTGTGGCTCGTCTTCAACACGGTTGCGCCCGAAGAGCTGCAATTCGACCCGCGGCTGACCAACTTCACCCTGCTGACACTCATCCTGTCGCTGCAGGCCTCGTATGCGGCGCCGCTCATCCTGCTCGCGCAGAACCGGCAAGACGATCGGGACCGCGTGCAGATCGAGCAGGACCGTCAGCGCTCGGAGCGCAACCTCAACGACACCGAATATCTCGCGCGGGAGGTCGTCGCCTTGCGCCTGGCCGTCAAGGACCTCGCGAGCAAAGATTTCATCCGCGCTGAGCTGCGCTCGCTGCTCGAGGAGCTCGACAAGGAAAAGGATCGTGACGGTGACCGGTGATCGAGCGCAGTCGAGATCATCGTGACCGGTCTCGACACGCTCGACCAGCGTGTTCGTAGCGCGCTCGCCCGCGTCATCGACCCGGAGTTGCGTCGCCCGATCACTGAGCTCGACATGGTCGGCGACGTATCGGTTGACGGAGGTCGGGCATCCGTCGGGCTAAAACTCACAATCGTCGGATGCCCCGCCGCCGACACCATCGAGCGCGATGTTCGCGCCGCCGTCGCCGGGGTTGCGGGGATCGACGAGCTCGACCTGTCGATCGGCGTCATGACCAAACACGAGCGGGACGCGTTGACTCTCAAGCTGCGCGGCGCCCGACGCGCGCAGTTCGGCCCGGACACGCTCACGCGCATCTATGCGATCACGAGCGGCAAGGGCGGCGTGGGCAAGTCGACGCTCACTGCCAACCTCGCCGTTGCGCTCGCTGCGCGCGGTCTACGGGTGGGGCTCGTGGACGCGGACGTCTTCGGATTCTCGATCCCCGGTCTGCTCGGCATCCCCCACGCCAAGCCCACGCAGGTCGGCGACATGATTCTGCCGCCGATCGCTCACGACGTGAAGGTCATCTCGATCGGCATGTTCGTGGAGGGATCCACCGCGGTGTCGTGGCGTGGGCCGATGCTGCACCGTACGCTGCAGCAGTTTCTCACCGATGTCTTCTTCGGCGACCTCGACGTTCTCCTCCTTGACCTCCCGCCCGGCACGGGTGACATCGCGATCTCACTCGGTCAGCTGCTCCCTCACGCGGAGGTCATCGTGGTGACGACGCCGCAGGCCGCCGCCGCGGAAGTGGCCGAACGCAGCGCCCTCGTCGCACGTCAGACCGGCCAATCGGTACTGGGGGTCATCGAGAACATGGCGGGTCTGCCCCAACCTGATGGCAGCGTGCTCGAACTCTTCGGGTCGGGTGGCGGGGTGGATGCCGCGCGCCGGCTCGACGTGCCGGTGCTGGGGTCCGTGCCGCTGTCGCTTGCGCTGCGTGCCGGCGGTGACGCGGGGGTGCCCGTCGTGCTCGCGGATCCGCAGGATCCCGCGGCTCGGGCCATCACCGCGATCGCGGACGGACTCGCGGTGCGCGAGCGGGGGCTCGCGGGGAAGAAGCTCGGTATCTCGGTGGTCGAGTAGCCGCACCGCGGCGTATCGAGACATTAAATGCAGAACGCCCCAGCATGCTGGGGCGGTGCGGGTACCGCGCTGAGCGCAGCTCGGGAGTTACGCCCGACGGGTGGGCACGCGACGGTAGCCGTCGCGGACGACGAGCACGATGGAGCCGAGAATACCGGCTACCGACAGTGCCGCGATAACGATGAGATCGATTGACATGAATCAATTACAACGCCGTCAACAGTGTAATTCAAGTGCACGTTGCTTACATGACTCTGTAGAATAACTTCATGGATATTCGACGGCTCGAACTGCTCCGCGAGCTCGCCGAACGCGGCAGTATCACTGCCGTGGCCGCCGCCACCAGACGGACTCCGTCTGCGGTGTCGCAGCAGCTCAAGATCCTGGAGCGGGAGGCGGGAGTACCGCTTACCGAGCGTCACGGGCGCGGCATCATCCTCACGTCTGCCGGTCGCGCGCTCGCTCGCACGGCGACCGACGTCGCGACCGCAATAGAGCGCGCGGAGGCGCTCTGGGACGACTTCAGATCGGCGCCTCGGGGCGAAGTGACCCTCTCGATCTTCCCCTCGGGTGGCGAGATGCTGCTCGCAGGACTGCTCACGGCGGTCGAGAGGATGCCCGGCCTCACCCTCATCTGCAGCGACCTCGACGGGCAGGTCACTGATGTCGCCGACCTCACGGCAGACTTCGACATCGTGGTAGCCGACTCCCCCGGCATCCTGCCGGTGTGGGCAGAGCGCGGCATCACGGTCGTGCCGCTCATGCGTGAGCCCCTCGACGTTGCGCTTCCTGAGGGCCACCCGCTCGCGTCGAAGGCCTCGCTCACGCCGGCTGACGTCATCGACGAGACATGGATCGGAGTGCCCGAGGGACTCCCCTTCGACCGCGTGCTGCGCGGGATCGAAGCCGTCAACGAGCGGCCGGCGCGCATTGCCCAGCGAATCGGTGACAACGGCATCGTGGAAGCCCTGGTCGCGGCAGGCCACGGAATCGGCATCTTGCCCCGCTACACCACTCGCGACCACGAGAACGGACTCACGACGCGCCCGCTCGTGGGCGTACGAGCGGGTCGGCTCATCTCCGCGCTCATGCGCCCAGACCGCGCCGAGCGCCCATCGGTGCGCGCCGTCATCGAAGCTCTGGGAGCAGAGGCCGCGCGCTTCGAGAAGGAGCACGAGACCGCCTAGCGAGGTGTCACGCCTCCGCAGTGCGCGCGATGAGTTCGGTCAGGAGCCTTTCGGTGAGCGGAGCGGGCAGTGCGGAAATCAGGGCCAGAAGGGGAGCGAGCCTGTCAGGGAGACCCTCGTGAGCGGTCCCGCCGATCCCGACGGTCGCGAGCACGCTCAGCGCCGCCGCGGAGTCGAGTGGGCCTGCGGTCGTGAGGCCTGCCACCAGGTCGGGAGGAAGGATACCGAGCACGTCCGAGGGCGACACCGACGGCAGGCCTCGCACCTCGTCCGCGGCCACGACGAGCGCTGCCGACAGGTCACCAAGCACCGCCTCGGTGACGGGTGTCACCGTGAGGTGCGTCGTCGCGGGCAGCTCGCCGAGCGCGGGCTGCAACTGCAGCAGCCATCCATGCGCGCGCGCCTGATCGGCCCAGTGGTGCGGGTCGACGCGACGGTCGGCGGGTACCGCCTCGTCTGCCGCGACGGCCAGCAACGGCCCGACCGGATGCCCCACCACCCGCAACCCCTCGATACCGTTGACGACCTGCACGAGGTGCGCCGTGGAGCGTTCGCACGAGGAGGCGAGCGTTGCGAAACCCTCGCGTCCGAGCGCATGGATGATCGCCCACGAGGCCGCGAGCGCGCCCGCCGACTTCGACCCCAGCATCGTCGGGTTGACGACCGGATAGCCCGGCCACCGGGTCGTGGCGAAGTACTGCGTGCGCTGGCGGTCGCGGTCGCGATGCAGCAGCACCGAGGCTCCCTTCGGCGCGTAGCCGAACTTGTGCAGGTCCGCGCTCATCGAGGTGACCCCGGGCACCCGGAAGTCCCACGGCGGCACATCGCTCCAGAACGGAAGCACGAGCCCGCCGATGCACGCATCGACGTGGCAGTCGATACCACGCTCGGCGGCGGCGGACGCGACTTGCGCGATGGGGTCGAGGGCGGCGTGCGGGTAGCTGGGTGCCGAGACGATGACGAGGGCCACATCCGCGCCCATGCGCGCGACCATATCCTCGGCCGCTACACGACCGTCCGACTGAACCGGCACGAGATCGAGGACAAGCCCGAAGTAGTGTGCCGCCTTCTGGAAGGCCGCGTGGGCGGTCACGGGGGCGAGCAGCCGGGGTGGGACATCCCCGTTCCCGGTTCGCGCCCGCCAATTGTCGCGCGCCGTCTTCACCGCGAGTAGGCAACTCTCGGTGCCACCCGTCGTGACCGAGCCGACGACGTCTGTCGCGGTGCCCGTTGCCGCGCCGCCCAGCAGGTCTCGTACGAAGGCAACGACCTCGCGTTCCATGACCGCAACCGATGTGAAAGTTGTCGGGTCGAGACCATTGACAGGCTGCACGGCCAGGATGGCGGCAGAGGCGAGCTCATCGAGTTCGGCGAGTCCCGAGTCATAGACGTAGGAGAGCACGTGTCCACCATGCGTCGGGGCATCCGCCGAGCGCAGCGATTCGAGGCGCGCGAGTATCGCATCGGGCTGCTCGGCGAACCTCATGCGTCGACCTTCGCGGTGCCGATTCCGCGTGTATCGATGTCGGACTTACGCAGCGGGTAACGGGCGAACGCGAACAGTGACGCGGCGATGATGACAGCAGGCACGACACTGAAGCTCAGGATGATGCCCGCGATGGCCGACGGCGGCTGAGCCACAACCTGCCCACCCACCGACTCCAGGTAGCCGGATGCGGCCAACACGACGGTGAGCACGGTCGCCCCGAGCGCCATACCCGTGGTTTCGCCCGCGGTCCAGACCCCGCCGAAGGTGCCGGCGTTGCCCGTGCCATGAGAGGCGGCGTCGTGCGAGATGACATCGGGCAGCATCGACATGGGCAGGGACTGCATTCCGGCGTACCCGGCTCCCGCGAGTGCAACCGGAAGATACAGCCACTCGCCCGGGAACCAGACGAGCAGGGTCAGTGACGCGGCCGCGATCCCGAACAGCAGTGAGGCGCACACGAAGGAACGTTCTTTACCGATGCGCTTCGAGATGATCGCCCACACGGGTGCGAACAGCAGCGCGGGGGCGATGAGCGCGAGGAACAGGATCGTCACGCCCGTACCGAGCACCCAGTTCGCGACGTATTGTGCGCCCGCGAGCATGAGTCCTGTCGCGAGTCCCTGCAGCAGGAACGCGAACAGCAGCGAGCGGAACGGCTGGCTGCGCTTCAGAGCGGCGAATCCGAGCCGATAGTTGTCGAGGATCGAGAACGCCGGGGCTTCGGCCGCGACGCCGCGCGGAGCGGAGAACGAGGCGATGAGCATCCCGATGCCGATGACGAGACCGGCGACGATGGCCATGACGAGGTAGCCGACGTACTCGTCCGCGAACGCCGTGCGGATCTCGGGGCCGCCCGCGCCGAACAGCAGGATCGCGATCGTGAGTACGACCACGCGCGCCGAGATGAGCTTGGTGCGGTCGTCATAGCTCGAGACGATCTCGGCGGGCAGCGCGATGTACGGCACCTGGAAGAGGCTGAACGCCGTCGCCGTGATGAGGAACGCGAGCAACACCCAGACGCCCGACACGACGGGGCCGAGGCCCGCGGGAACCGCGAAGGTGAGCGCGAAGAAGACCGGGAGCGCGATCGCCCCGATCAGCATGAAGGGCCTGCGCGAGCCGCGGCGCGCGAGCGAGAGGTCGCTGCGGGCGCCGATGACGGGGTCGATGAGCACGTCCCACACCTTCGCGACCGTCACGAGGATGCCCGCCGCGAGCGCTGCGATACCGAGGGTGTCCGTCAAGTAGAACACGAGCACGAGACCCGGCAGGGTGGCGAAACCACCCGTTCCGAGGGATCCGATGGCATACGTGGCGATGGTCCTGCGGGTGAGCATTCGCTCCGGTGCGACGGTCATTTTCCATACCTTAGTCGTAGGCTTTCGTCATGCCAGCAAGCATCCTGACGCCTGCGCTCACCGCCGAGCTCACGGGCGACCTCACCGTCACGGGGCGCAAGACCGCGACCGTCATCGCGCCCTTCACGGGCGAGCCGCTACACGAGCTCCCGCTGAGCTCCGAGAGAGATGTGCAGGATGCTGCGGCCGCCGCACGCATCGCGCAGGCGTCCTGGCGCTCCGCAGGTTTCGCCCACCGTCGCGCGGTGCTGCTCAAGGCCCACGACCTACTGCTGCAGCGCCGCGAGGAGATTCTCGACATTCTGCAGACCGAAAGCGGAAAGACCCGCGGTCAGGCGTTCGAGGAAGTCTTTCAGGGCGCGAGCGTCACACGCTACTGCGCGCTCGCGGCGCGCAAGGTACTCGCGACGAAGCGCCGGCGCGGGGGCATCCCCGTCGTCTTCTCAACGCGAGTCACATACAAGCCCAAAGGCCTCGTGGGCGTCATCACGCCCTGGAACTACCCTGTCTCCCTGTCCCTCATGGACGTCGTCCCCGCGCTCGCCGCGGGTAACGCTGTCGTGCAGAAGGCGGACAACCAGGGCGTTCTCTCGATCCTCGCGAGTCGTCGCGCTTTCATCGACGCCGGTGTGCCTGCCGCGCTGTGGGCGGTCGTTGCCGGTTCGGGCGACGAGGTGGGCAGTGCCGTCGTCGACGTGAGCGACTACGTGTGCTTCACGGGCTCGACGCCGACGGGCACCAAGGTCGGTGAGCGCGCAGCGAAGGCGCTGCACGGCGCCTCACTCGAGCTTGGCGGCAAGAATCCACTCATCGTGCTCGACGACGTCGACCCCGCGAAGGCCGCGGCGAACGCCGTGTACTCCTGCTTCTCGTCGATGGGCCAGCTGTGCGTCTCCATCGAGCGCGTGTACGTCGATCGCCGAGTGTCGGACGCCTTCACCGCCGCGTTCGTCGAGCGCGTGCATGAGCTCAGCCAAGGTCCCGCGCTCGATTACACGACCGATGTGGGGTCGCTCACCTCGGCAGCGCAGCTCGAGCGCGTGCAGGAGCACGTGGCGGATGCGGTGAAGAAGGGCGCGACCGTCCTCGCGGGCGGCAAGGCGCGTCCCGACCTCGGCCCCTTCTTCTTCGAGCCCACAGTTCTCTCGGGCGTCACGAGTGATATGGCGTGCTACGCGCACGAGACCTTCGGTCCCGTGGTTGCCATCCACCCGGTAGCAAGCGCAGACGAGGCCATCGCGCTCGCGAACGACTCCGAGTTCGGGCTCAATGCCTCGGTATTCAGCTCCTCGCGTCGTCGCGCGCGCGAGGTTGCGGAGCTTATCGACGCGGGAAGCGTGAACATCAATGAGGGATACCGCGCCACGTTCTCGAGTGTCGACGCCCCCATGGGGGGCATGAAACACTCCGGACTCGGTCGCCGCAACGGTGCAGAGGGACTGCTGCGTTTCGTCGAGGCCCGCACGGTCGCAGAGTCGACGGGAATTATGACCCTGCCGCGCACGGGACCCGAGTTCGCCAAGATGACGGGCCTCATGATCACCCTGCTCACGGTGCTCAAGGGGATTCGGCGCCGCTAAGCGCTCGAAGCGACCGCGCTAGGTGGCCTCACCGTCGAAGGGTGCCTCGGCGTCCTTCGCCTCAGCGAGCTTGCGTCGGCGCTGAGCGTAGGCGGACTCACCAGGCTCACGCGGGGTCGTACTGGCTGAGGTGTTCGCCACCGTGGCCGCGGCAGAGGGAGCTCGCACTGTCGGGCGCACGGGGGTGTCGTCTTCGGTGAGGGCATCGCGGATGATGCGGCGCGGGTCGTACTGACGGGGATCGAGCTTCTTCCAGTCGATATCGTCGAAGTCGGGGCCCATCTCCTCGCGCATGCGATCCTTCGCACCGTTGGCCATGTTGCGCAGCGACTTCACCAAGCGCGCAAGCTGCGACGCGTAGTAGGGCAGGCGATCGGGGCCGAGCACGAAGACGGCGATGATCCCGATGATCAGGAGCTTCTCAAACGTCAGGCCGAAGGACACCCGCTCAGGATAACGGTTCAGAGGCGAGGAAAGACATACAGTGGAGCGAACTAAGGAGTCACTGGTGTCGGATAAGCAGCTCAGCTGGAAGTTCGCTGAGGAATTCGTGGTCGAAAGGCCCGATATTGCCCTGGCGCGGCAGCACTCACTGGAACGCGGCGTCGAAGCGGTCACGCCCGCCGTGGGCGCCCAGTTGGCAGTCCTCGCGGCCGCGGCTGATGCCAGGGCGATCATCGAGATCGGTACGGGTGTCGGTGTCAGTGGCCTCTGGCTACTGACCGGCGCACCCGAAGCGGTGCTGACCACCATCGACGTCGAACTCGACCACCACCAGATTGCGCGTAAGGCGTTCGCCGACGCGGAGATCCCCGCCAATCGCATCCGACTCATCGGCGGCCGTGCGGCCGAGGTGCTCCCCCGGATGAACGAAGGCAGCTACGACATCGTGTTTATCGATGCCGACCCGGCGTCGGTGATCGAATATGTCGAGCACGGCCTGCGGCTCGCCCGTCGTGGGGGAACGGTGATCGTGGCCCACGCACTGTGGCGTGGGCGGGTCGCCGACCCCGCACAACGGGACGACACCGTCGCTAATTTCCGGCTTCTGCTCAAGGAGATCGCCGCGTCGGACGCCGTGCTGAGCGCCCTCTCCCCCGCGGGAGATGGGCTGCTGCAGCTCACGAAGTTGACCGACTAAACGGTTCGTGCGCCGAAGGACGACTACGCGGTCGCGACGACTCCCGCGAGCGCGTCGTGCAGTTCCTTCGCCTCGGCGTCGTTGACCGACACGACGAGACGTCCGCCACCCTCGAGGGGTACGCGCACGATGATCAGGCGACCTTCCTTGACCGCCTCCATAGGTCCGTCACCGGTCCTCGGCTTCATGGCTGCCATGAGTTGTCCCCTTTCACACGGATTGACCCTCCATTATCCCGCATTTTTCAAACAACTAGAAAACGTCGGGTTACGGGGGCGTCCAGTCGTAGCCCGCGACCCACCACCCCATCCAGGTCCAGGCGACTTGTCCCGCGATACACGCGAGCACGAGACCCACCCGATAGACGAGAGATCGAGGCTGCGCGAGGATGCCCAGAGCGGGGTACAGCGGCACCAGAAGCCGGAACGTGCTCGACTGCGGAAAGAACACGGCGAGGAGGTACAACGCGTAGCTCGCGACCCAGAACCGCAGGTCGACCCCGAGCCGGCGCGCAGGTCTCGTGAACAACAGCGCGAAGAAGCCGACGACGACAATGACAAGGATGCCCATGAGCACGGGGAAGGGAATCCCCCACCATCCCGCCCAGAATCCCGCGCCCTGAACCCACGGCGTGAACGGCACGAGCTCGACATA
>CAYZHZ010000021.1:0-9592 GCA_964477625.1 uncultured Salinibacterium sp. | reverse complement strand
GGGGATGAACTCCACCCGGCCGATGTAGGCGGAGCGCCAGGCGAGCTCGGTGTCTGTGTAAGCCGTGAACGATCCGGTGACCGCCCAGGCGATGAGGAGCCACGCGACGCCCATGACGGCACTGGAGAATCCGACGACGACGGATGCAATGCGATCTGGGGTGGGGAATGGCTCGTCACGACGCACCCACCAGCGGTGGATCACATGCAGGAGCATGGCAAGGGCGAAAGCGAGACCGCTCGGCCGGGTGAGCGCCATGACGGCGATCACCGGCAGCATGATCCAATACCGCCTCGTCATGAGCAGGTACAGGGCCAGTGCGAGCAGGAAGGCGTGCATCGACTCCGCGTAGGAGACCTGCAAGATCGGCGAGAGCGGCGCGACGCAGAACAGCACGACACCGAAGAGCGCTGTTGACCCGGGGAGCACGAGGTTCAGTACCCGATAGAACATGAGAGCGGCACCGAGGGCGAAGCCCACCGAGACGATGACACCCGCGATCGTGAAATCGAGCCCCGTAACGAGCATGAGCAACCGCACGACGGCCGGATAGGCGGGCATGAAGGCCCACGCGCTCTCCCCGACATGACCGTCGTAGGTGAGCGGCAGCTCGGAGGGGTAGCCCACGACCGAGACGATGTAGTACCAGTGACCGTCCCAGATCTTCGCGTAGTCGAAGTAGTTGGGGTTCGCGCCCGTCCAGGCGTTCGCGCCCTGGTTGGCGGCGAACGAGAGCAGGATGATCGTCGTCACGACTCGCGACGCGACGAACACTACGAGCACCTTCAGCCACCATGGCGTCAGCCGGTAGCGCACTCGCAGGCTGGGCGCGCTCGGGGTGCGGCGCTCGGTCAGCGCGCCGTCAGCCACGCCCGTAGCCCACGCTCGCACTCCACGATCTCCGACACCCGCACCCGCTCGTCATCCGCGTGCGCCTTGAGCGGGTCGCCCGGACCGTAGTTGACGGCCGGGATGCCCAGGGCCGAGAAGCGCGCGACGTCCGTCCAACCGTACTTGGGGCTCGCTGCGCCGCCGACGGCACGAAGAAAGTCCTGCGCGAGCGGGGCATCGAGTCCTGGGCGCGCGCCCGCCGCGAGGTCGGTGACCTCGATCTCGTATCCAGCGAAAACCTCCCGCAGGTGCGCGATGGCATCGTCCGCGGAGCGGCTGGGGGCGAAGCGGTAGTTGACGCTCACGACGGCGAGATCGGGGATGACGTTGCCCGCGACGCCACCCGTGACCCCGACCGCGTTGAGACCCTCGCGATAGACGAGACCGTCGACCTCGATCTCGGCGGGCACGTAGTCGCGCAGGATCGCGAGCACGCCCGCGGCGTCGTGAATGGCGTTGTGACCGACCCAGGACCGCGCGGAGTGCGCCCGAGTGCCGTGCAGGGTGATATCGATGCGCGCGGTGCCGTTGCATCCGCCCTCGACTGTTGCACTTGTGGGTTCACCGAGGATCGCGAAGTCGCCCGCGAGCAGGTCGGGGCGCGTGCGAGCGAGCCGACCGAGTCCGTTGAGTTCGCTCGCGACCTCCTCGTGGTCGTACCAGATCCAGGTGAGATCGACGGGCGGGGCATCCAGCTCGGCAGCGAGGATGAGCGCGACGGCCACGCCCGCCTTCATATCGACGGTGCCGCGACCAACGAGGAACTCTCCCTCGACCCGCACCGGAAGGTTGGCGTTAACGGGCACGGTATCGATGTGACCGGCGATAACGACGCGTTTGTCCCGCCCCAGAGAGGTGCGAGCGACCAGCGCGTCGCCATCCCGAATGAGTTCGAGGTGGTCGAAGCCGGCCAGCGCCGCCTCGATTGCGTCGCACAGCGAACGCTCGTTGCCCGACACGGATTCGATGTCGCACACCTGCCGCGTGAGCTCGACGGAACCCGCAGTCAGATCGAGCACGGGCAGGGTGGGGTCGGTGACGGGCACCGACCCAGTTTAAGTACTCTGGAGTACATGACCTCCCGAGCAGCCTGGGGCTACGGCCTGGCGACCGTAACCCGTGACCGCACCGTGCTCGATACGTGGTACCCCACACCCCACCTCGGCCCCGTTCCGGAGGGGACCGACCCGCACATCGCCCCGGGTGAGTTCGAAGACCTCACGGGGCTCGACGAGCGCCGCGCCGTGACCCTCGATTTCGTCACGACCGAGATCGACCTGGATGCTGCACCCGCGTCCACGCCGGACGCATACCTACGCCTGCATCTGTTGAGCCATCTGTTGGTAAAGCCCAACACCATCAACCTCGACGGACTCTTCAGCCACCTCCCGATCGTCGTATGGACGAACGCGGGACCGGTGCACCCCGACGACTTCGACCGCCTGCGCCCCGCACTGCAGCGCGCTGGTATCGCTCCGACCGGCATAGACAAGTTCCCGCGCCTCCTCGACTACCTCTCGCCCGCGCGGGTGCGCATCGCGGATGCCTCGCGCGTGCGGCTCGGAGCACACCTCGCTCCCGGCACGACCGTCATGCACGAGGGCTTCGTGAACTTCAACGCGGGAACGCTCGGCACCTCGATGGTGGAGGGACGCATCTCGCAGGGCGTCGTGGTCGGCGACGGTGCGGACATCGGTGGTGGGGCATCCATCATGGGAACCCTCAGCGGCGGCGGAACCGAGCGCGTCTCCATCGGCGCGCGTGCATTGCTCGGGGCAAACTCGGGCGTCGGGATCGCGATCGGCGACGACACGGTCGTCGAAGCCGGACTCTACGTGACCGCGGGCACCAAGGTCGTCATCGTCGATTCGGGACCGGCGCCGCGCACGGTCAAGGCTGTCGAGCTGAGCGGAGTGCCCGGGCTTCTGTTCCGCCGCAACTCCCTCACGGGCGCGGTCGAGGTGCTGCAGCGCACCGGCACCGGTGTCGAACTGAACTCCGCACTGCACGCATAGCCGCTGCGGCGCTACTGTCGGGAGATGGGACGCGCGAGGGACTGGATCACGGCGGGAGTGCTCGCCGTCGTTGCCGTCGCTGCCACCGGAGCTGCCGCGGCAGTGTTCGCCCCCGGGACGACAGCCGATCAGGTATTCGCAGGGCGGTTCTCGGCGCAGAATCCCGTGACCATTGCCAACCTCTCGGTGGCCGACGGGCGGTACATCGTCGCCTACTCGATGCGCGTGTACGTTGTTGCGGCATCCGACTCGGCTAGCGTGACGTGCGATGTTGTCGACACGACGGGAGTTTTCGAGGACCTACCAGGACTCGAACGCACGGTGCCGGCGGGCCGGTGGACCTTCATCGCAGCCCAGGACGCATTCGCCCTCCGCGAAATGACGTTGGGCCTGCGGTGCTATCCCGAGCAAGAAGCCGTGCTCGAGGTGCTCGTGAGAGATGCCCGACTGCAGGCCACGCTCGCGGGCTAAAAGAGCCCGAGCGAGCGACCTACGCCGTCGGCCAGGCGCGTTCGGTCTCGCCTGTGTAGAGCTGCTGTGGGCGACCGATCTTGGTGTGCGAGTCCTCGTTCATCTCGCGCCAGTTGGCAATCCACCCGGGGAGGCGGCCGATCGCGAATAGCACCGTGAACATGCGGGTCGGGAACCCCATGGCCTTGTAGATGACGCCCGTATAGAAGTCCACGTTGGGGTACAGCTTGCGCTCGATGAAGTAGTCGTCAGCGAGTGCAGCGGCCTCGAGCTCCTTGGCGATGTCGAGCAGGTCGTCTTGCACGCCCAGGGCCGCGAGCACCTCGTCGGCGCTCTCCTTGACCAGGCGGGCGCGGGGGTCGAAGTTCTTGTAGACGCGGTGCCCGAAGCCCATGAGGCGCACGCCGTCTTCCTTGTTCTTGACGCGCTCGACGAACTTCTGCACGCCCTCACCCGACGCCTTGATGTCCCCGAGCATCTTGAGCACGGCCTCGTTGGCCCCACCGTGAAGCGGTCCGTAGAGGGCGTTAATACCCGCGGACACCGAGGCAAAGATGTTGGCCTCTGTCGAACCCACGAGACGAACCGTCGAGGTGGATGCGTTCTGCTCGTGGTCCTCGTGCAAAATGAGCAATCGGTCGAGCGCCTTGGACA
Source organism: uncultured Salinibacterium sp. (assembly GCA_964477625.1). Lineage (GTDB taxonomy): Bacteria > Actinomycetota > Actinomycetes > Actinomycetales > Microbacteriaceae > Rhodoglobus. The sequence goes on along the minus strand of CAYZHZ010000021.1, from coordinate 5,561 downwards.
GGATGGGGTCGACCTCGTACGGCTCGGCCATCGTGCCGAAATTGAGCTTGAGGAAGTTGTCGACGAAGCTCAGGCTGTTGTCGGGGTAGAGGAATGCCTGACCAATCGACTTCTTATGTGCGTAGGCGGCGATCACCGGAAGCTTGGCGAGAAGGCGAATGGTCGAGATCTCGACCGCCTCGGGGTCATGCACGCTGAGCGAGTCCTGGTAGAAGGTCGACAGCGCCGAGACAGCGCTCGAGAGCACCGACATGGGGTGCGCGTCGTGCGGTAGGGCGTCGAAGAAACGGCGCAGGTCTTCATGCAGAAGCGTGTGACGACGGATCTTCTCGTCGAATTCCGCGAGCTCATCAGCCGTCGGGAGTTCACCGTGGATGAGCAGCCACGCCACCTCGAGATAGGTCGAGTTCTTCGCCACCTGCTCGATGGGGTAGCCGCGGTAGCGCAGAATGCCGGCATCACCATCGATGTAGGTGATGGCGCTGCGAGTCGACGCCGTGTTGACGAAGCCCTGGTCGAGCGTCGTGAACCCCGTCTGCTTGGTGAACGTCGAGATGTCGATCGAGTCATGACCCTCGGTGCCGCGAACGATCGGGAACTCTGCGGTCCCCCCGGGGAAACTCAGGGTGGCCTTCTCGGATTCTGCTGCGGCGTCAGTCACCCCTACAGCTTATAAGTGACCACTCACCACTGTCGCACGAGCCAAAGGGCCCACAACTCAGTTAGAGGGTTACGACAAAGTCTCGAGGCGCGTCACCGCAGCGTCGATGGCCGCGTCGGTAGCGGTGAGGGCAATGCGCACGTGATCGGTCCCCGCTGCGCCGTAGAAACTGCCGGGGACGACGAGGATGCCGAGCTCGGCCAGTCTCGCGACGGACTCCCACCCGTCCCGCCCCTCGGTGGCCCAGAGGTAGAGGCCCGCGGTGCTCTCGTCGATGCGGAAACCCGCGGCCTCGACGGCGGGCGCGAGCCGGGAACGGCGCGCTCGGTAGAGTTCGCGCTGGGCATCCACGTGTTCTTCGTCGCCCAGGGCGGCGATCATCGCGGCCTGCACCGGGGCTGGTGGGATCAGACCCGCGTGCTTTCGTACCGCCAACAACTCGCCTATGAGCTCACTGCAGCCCGCGACGAAGCCCGCGCGATACCCGGCAAGGTTTGACTGCTTGCTGAGCGAGTACACGGCGAGCACAGAACTGCGAACCCCGTGGATGACGCGCGGATCGAGAATCGACGGCGTCGGGGTCTCCCCCTCCCAGGCGAGCTCGGCATAGCACTCGTCGCTCACGATGATCGCGCCTAACTCCCGCGCACGCGCGACGGCAGCGGACAGCTCGGCGACCGAGAGCACCCGGCCGTCGGGATTGCCCGGCGAGTTGAGCCAGACCAGCTTCGTGTTGTCGGGCCACTCGGCGGGATCGTTCGAGCGCACTAGTTCCGCGCCCGCGATCGCGGCACCGATCTCGTAGGTCGGGTACGCAACGACAGGCTGCACGACGACGTCACCTCGGCCCAGCCCGAAGAAGGTGGGCAGCAATGCGATGAGTTCCTTGGAGCCGATCGTCGGGAGAACGTTGGCGGCACTCAAATCGTCTACTCCGCGCCGCCGGGCCCACCAGGCGACGATTGCTTCACGGAGCGCCGGGGAGCCAGCCGTCTGCGGGTAGGCGTGAGCGTCGGTCGCGGCAGCGAGTGCATCGCGCACCACCGCGGGCGTCGCATCCACGGGAGAACCGACCGAGAGGTCGATGATCCCGTCGGGGTGGGCTCGCGCGCGGTCGGCGAAGGGGACGAGCGAATCCCAGGGAAAGTCGGGCAGGTCGAGCGGTGTGCGCGACATCAGTGGTCTGCGAGCGGCTCGGCGAGCACGATCGGGTGGTCGCTGTCGAGCACCCCGACCTTCGACGCTCCGCCGGGCGAACCGATCTCCTCAAAAAACTCGACGTTAGCCTTGTAGTAGTCCGACCACTTATCGGGCAGGTCATCCTCGTAGTAAATGGCCTCCACGGGGCACACGGGCTCGCACGCACCGCAGTCGACGCACTCGTCCGGCTGTATGTAGAGCATGCGGCCGCCCTCGTAGATGCAATCGACGGGGCATTCGTCGATGCACGCGCGATCTTTCACATCGACGCAGGGCTGGGCGATGACGTACGTCACGGGTGATCGAGACCTTTCGCAGCGGGAACTGCTGCAATTCTATGCCCAGCAGGAGGATCGACTCGCGGCCACGCGAGCACGACGAGGCTCACGACCACGGGCGCAAAGGTCCAGATGTACCCGACGATGTTGTCGGGCACGAGGATCGAGCCACCCTGGGTCTGCACGGAGAGCAGCGCCGACGCCCCCAGGAGGCCCGTTGCGGCGGCGGCCGCGACGAGACGCGTGACGAACACGAGGCGTAGTCCCGCGATGAGCGCGGTCGACACGACGATCGCCACGATGATGCCCCACGGGATTCCCGCGACGGTCGCCTGGTGAGAAACGGTCAACACCACGCCCGCGAGCGCGCCCACCACGAGGGCAATGAGACATGTCGCGATGCGCGCGACGAGCGAGTATCCGGCGAACTCGGTTACGGGTGGCTTCAGCCGGCGAAAACGCTCCGGTTCGGCGAGCCGTCGTGGCGCGCCGGAGGAGAGGGAGAACGTGTCGCCCTCGAGCGTGACCTGCGTGCGGTGAGCGGCGAGTGCGGCGCGCTTGCGCTCGAGCACGGGTGCGGCATCTACGGTCAGGCCCTGGCGGGTATCCGGGTCGATCACATAGAACGGCACGCGCATCACCTCGGCCGCTGTGCGGGTGGCCTGGTGCACACGAATGTGGTCTGGATGCCCGTAGCCCCCGTCGGCGCGATAGCTGACGACCACGTCCGGTTCGATCTCCGCCATGACGGCGGCAATGTCGGCGGCCACCTCACCGAGGTCCGCTGACGTGAGCGACCACGGGTCCATAGTGTCGAGGGCGCGCGCGGTGCCGGATCCCGACCAGCGCATGCCGGAGTCGCGATACACGCGGGGATCGCGCCCCTGCCACCGCGCATCGTCGGAGCCGAGCATCCGGTGATCGCGCACGCCGAGGGCGGCCATCGCGGCGGCGAGTTCGAGTTCACGGACCGGGCCCAGGCCATCTGTTCCCTCGAGGTGCGCGAGGTCGTCAGGGATGACCTCGCCGCGCTCGCCGCGAGTGCAGGTCAGCACCGTGACGGAATCCCCCGCGGCGACGAGCGTGGCAATAGTGGCACCCGTCGAGATCGACTCGTCGTCCGGATGTGCGTGCACGAACAGGACCCTCTGCATCTCTTTTCCCCCTTGTGGACAGAATACCGCCGCTGGAGTAGGGTCGCCTGCGGTAAGGATAGCCTTACCAACTTTCATTCAGAAGGCGTCAGTGTTCGCAAACTTCCTCATCGGACTGAGAGAAGGCCTCGAGGCCGGGCTCGTGGTCGGCATCCTCGTCGCCTACCTCACCAAGATCTCGCGCCGCGATGTGCTCCCCCGCCTCTGGATCGGAATCGGCCTCGCGATCGGCATCTCGCTCGCGACGGGCGCCGTACTCACCTGGGGTCCCTACGGACTGAGCTTTCAAGGCCAGGAGATCCTCGGCGGATCGCTCTCGATCCTCGCGGTCGCCCTGGTCACGTGGATGATCTTCTGGATGGCGGGACACGCGCGAAACCTCAAGCACGACCTGGAGACCAAGCTCGAGGCCGCCGTTGCGGGAACGGGCATGGGAATCGTGGCAGTCGGGTTCGTGAGTGTCGGCCGCGAAGGCGTCGAGACGGCGCTCTTCATCTGGGCGAACGTGACGTCGAGTGGGAACGCGCTCATGGGTACGGTCGCCGCGCTTCTGGGCATCCTCGTCGCCGTCGGCCTGGCCTATCTGATCTATCGCGGGCTCGTGCGGATCAACCTCTCGCGATTCTTCTTCTGGACTGGCCTCTTCCTCGTGCTCGTCGCCGCAGGTGTGCTGCTGTACGGCATCGGCGATCTGCAGGAGGCGGGTGTGCTCCCGGGGTCGGGTGAGCCCGCATTCTCCCTCGCCGAGCTCATCCCGCCGTCGAGCTGGTACGGCACAGTCCTGGCCGGCGTCTTCAACTTCACTCCGGAACCCACGTGGCTTCAATTCGGCGCGTGGCTCGTCTACCTCCTCGTGGTCACAGCTTTGTTCCTCCGTCAGTCGCTGCGACGACCGACGACCCCCTCACCCACGAGCCCCACAGAACCACACAGGAGCTGACCATGCGCATCCGCACCATCACCGGCGTCGCACCAGTCGTGGCGCTCGCCCTCGCGCTCTGCGGTTGCGTGCCCAACAACCAGACGGATGCCGCGTCCCTCACCGTCGACATCACCGACGACGCGTGCGTCGTGTCCGAGTCGACCGCCGCGACCGGAGCCATCACATTCACGATCACCAACAGCGGCACCGACGTCAACGAGTTCGAGATCCTCGCCGACGATAGGCTGCGTATTGTCGGCGAGAAGGAGAACGTCACGCCGGGACAGACTGTCTCGTACGTCGCCCAGCTCGCGCCCGGCACCTACTACACCGCGTGTAAGTTCCAGCTCATCGGTGCTCCGATCGGACTCGCCGAGTTCACGGTCACTGGTGAGTCCTCTGCGCTCTCCGCCGATGAGCAGGCGCTCAACGACCTCGCCGTCATCAACTACATCGCATACATCAAGTCTCAGGTTGCCGAGCTCGTTCCGCAGGTCGCGGCGTTCACGGCCGCGTATGCCGCCGGCGACGACGCGACGGCACGCGGACTGTTCGCGAGTGCTCGCGTCTCCTACGAGCGCATCGAGCCGACGGCCGAGGCATTCGGCGACCTCGACCCGCGGATCGACTACCGAGAAGTGGATGCCGTCGCCGAGGGTCTCGAGTGGACAGGTTTCCACCGCATCGAGAAAGACCTGTGGCCACCCATCGAGGGCGACCTCAACTCCGATGGCGAGTCGGCCCTGCTGGACTGGGCGCCCTCGACCCCCGCGGAGCGTCAGGCCTACGCCGACGGACTCAACGAGAACGTGCAGGAGCTTTACGACCTCGTGTTCGCGCCCACTTTCAGCGTGACTCTCGGCGACATCTCGAACGGTGCCATCGGACTCCTCGACGAGGTCGCGGTCGGCAAGATCTCGGGCGAGGAAGACTGGTGGTCACACACCGACCTCTACGACTTTTACGCTAACGTGCAGGGCGCCGAGGTCGCCTTCGGCAACGTCAAGGACATCGCCGCGTCGAAGGGCGAAGCGGGTGCGACGCTCGTCGCCGACATCGAGGCCGAGTTCGTGGCCCTCACAGACATCTTGGCGACGTACGGCAGCCTTGAGACGGGCTTCACTCCGTATGACGAGGTCACTGAGGCGCAGCGCAAGGAGCTCTCGGATGCCGTCAATGCCCTCTCCGAGCCGCTCTCCAACCTCACCCACACCGTGCTCGGCGTCGCCGAGTAGTTGTCGCGATGACTGAGGAACGGGCCGAGCCGATACCCGACGACGCGGGACCGCGGGGTCTCTCGCGACGGGGGCTACTGGGGCTGGCTGGCGCTGGTGTTGCCGGGATCG
>CAYZHZ010000020.1:0-27068 GCA_964477625.1 uncultured Salinibacterium sp. | reverse complement strand
GGCCTGCTCGTCGCGAAGATGTCGGCGTGCGCGGGGGTCGCATCGTGGCGCTCGGGCGGCTGGGCGCGGAGGCCGCGACGGAGCGGGTCGACGTGACGGGGCTCACGGTCATCCCGGGGCTCGTCGACATTCACAGCCACTCGGATCTCACGCTCGTGAGTGACGGGCGCGCCCGCAGCAAGGTCATGCAGGGGATCACGACCGAGATCGTCGGCAACTGCGGGCTCGGTCCCTTCCCGCTCGCGCGCGGCGGCGCCCAGCGCACGCGCGAGTCGATCTCGATCATCGACCTCGATCCCGCCGTCGCACTCGAGTGGTCGGGTTTCGAAGGCTACCGGGACGCCGTCGAAGCGGCCCGGCCCGCGCTCAACGTCGCCGCCCTCGTGGGTCACGTGCCACTGCGGCTCGCGGTCGCGCCCGAGTCCGACGGCCCGCTCGACGCGACCCAGCTCTCGGCCCTGCTCGAGGCCGTCGACGTGGCCCTCGAGGCCGGCGCCGTGGGGTTCTCGACGGGACTCATGTATCCGCCCGCGATGTCGGCTCCGCAGTCCGAACTCGTCGAGATCGGCAAGGTCGTCGCGCGGCACGATCGGCTCTTCGCCATCCACGCGCGCAACTACTCGACCGGTCTGTTGGCGGCGGTGGATGAGGCGCTCGCCGTAGTTCGGGCGACCGGGTGCCGACTGCAGATCTCCCACCTCGCGGTGGCGGGGCGCCGTAACTGGGGCACCGTGGCGGTGGCCCTCGAGCGCATCGACGCCGCCCGTTCCGAGGGATTCGACATCGGCGTCGACATCTACCCATACCTCGCGGGCAGCGCCAACCTCTCGCAACTGCTGCCCGAGTGGTCGCAGGCTGGTGGGGCCGACGAGATCGTGCGTCGCCTGGGGGACGCGGCGGACCGCGCGCGCATCATCGAGGAACTACCGCACATCATGGTGCACGGCTGGGACGAGATCGTCGTGAGCTGGGTCGAGGACGACCTCGCCGACGTGCTCGGACTCACGGTGCAGCAGATCGGTGAACGGTGGGGGATCGATCCAGCCGATGCCGCGCTCGACGTCATCCGCGATTCGCACAACCGCGCGATGATGGTCGCGTACGGGCGATCGGAGGACGACCTCCGAGCCGTGCTCGGGCATCCTGCTGCCTCGATCGGATCGGACGGGCTCTCGGTCGACCCCGACGGACCCACGGGCATGGGCCTACCGCACCCGCGGTCGTATGGCTGCTACCCGCGCCTCATCGGACGCATGGTGCGCGACCAGCAGATCGCGCTCGAGCGAGCCGTCGCGATGTCGACGTCGGTGCCGGCGGCGCGAGCGCGGCTCGCCGACCGCGGATCTATCGCCATCGGATCGTTCGCCGACCTCGCGCTGTTCGACGCCTCGAACTACACCGACACGGCCACGTACACGCACCCCAAGCGGTTCCCCACGGGTATCGCTCACGTCGTCACGAACGGTGAGTTCGTGGTGCGCGACGGCGTGCAGCGCGACGACGCGCGCCCGGGCCGCTTCCTCACCGGGTAGCGGCGGGCTACTCGAGCCGGGTCACGAGGGAGCGGGGTACCTGGGTGAGGTCGGGGATGCCGGCCTGACGGGCATCCTGGTCGAGCTCGTCGCGCAGCACGTCGAGAACGTGCGCGACACCCCCCTCCCCGCCCGCCGCGAGGCCCCACAGCACCGGTCGCCCCACGAGCACCGCCCGCGCTCCCAGCGCGAGCGCGGTGAGCACGTCGGCCCCCCGCCGGATCCCGCCGTCGACGTAGACCTCGCCGCGGCCCGCGACCGCGTCAACGATCGACTCGAGCACGAGCGCGGTGGGCACGGCGCTCGCGAGGGCTCTCGAGAACAGCATCGCCGAGTTGAGCGCACGACTGGATGCCGAACGCATCTCGCCCGGCGGCAAGGGCCAGGCCGCCCTCGAGCGCGACATCGAGATCCACCGGATCACGTCGCGCTTGCGTGCCCTCACCCGCTACGGCCCCGACCTCACCCTCGGACGGATGATCGCCGCCGACGGCACCGCCGTCTACGTGGGCCGCTTCGGGCTCCTCGACGCTGCGGGGGATCCGCTGCTCGTCGACTGGCGCTCTCCGGCAGCCGAACCCTTCTTCGCAGCGACCGCGGCGAACCCATTCGGTCTCGTGAGCCGCCGCCGCTACCGCTGGACGAGTGGCCGCATCACCGACTACTGGGACGAGGCGTTTGCGGATGATGCGCTGGGCGTCGCCCTCGACGACGACTCGGCCTTCATCGCGAGCCTCGGCTCGAGCCGCTCGCCGCGTATGCGGGACGTGCTCTCCACCATCCAGTCCGATCAGGACGCGATCATTCGCGCGAGCTCGCGCGGGCCGCTCATCGTCGACGGCGGTCCCGGTACCGGCAAGACCGTCGTGGCTCTCCATCGAGCCGCGTACCTGCTCTACTCCGACCCGCGGCTGGCGGGCGGCAACGGGGGCGTGCTCTTCGTCGGCCCCCACACGCCGTACCTTGCCTACGTCGCTGACGTGCTTCCGAGCCTGGGAGAGGAGGGCGTACAGACGTGCACCCTGCGCAATCTCGTGCCGCAGGGTGCGACGGCGGGCACGGAGCCCGACGCCGAGGTCGCCCGCATCAAGGCGACCGCCGACGTGCTCGACATCGTCGATCGCGCGGTGAGGCACTATGAGCGCCCACCCTCGACCGAACTCGTCGTCGAGACGCCGTGGGCAGAGCTCGAACTCGGTGCAGATGAGTGGGAGGAGGCGTTCGGGGCCGCCGAGGCGGGAATCCCGCACAACGAGGCGCGCGAGCTGGTCTGGCGCCAGCTGCTCGACATTCTCGCGGATCGTCTCGGCGACGAGGTTGCGCCGCACCTGGTCGAGCGCGCGCTCGCCGCCGACGACGAGTTGCGCGCCGCGTTCGCCAACGCGTGGCCCCTGCTCGACCCCGCCGGGGTCGTCGCCGACCTGTTCTCGGTACCCGCCTACCTGCGCCAGAGCGCCTCGGGTCTCAGCGACACTGAGGTGCTCGCGCTGCAGCGGGAGCACCCGCGCGAGTGGACCACGTCAGACCTGCCCTTCCTCGACGCCGCGCGACAGCGGATCGGAGACCCCGATGCTGCCCGCGTCCGACGGCGGCGGGAGTCCGCCTTCGCGTCTGAGCTCGAGCGGATCGACCGTGTCGTTGACGACCTTCTGGCCGCGGACGATGGTGAGGGTTTGGCGCAGATGTTTCGGCAGTGGGACATGCGCGAAGCGCTCGTCGACGAGACCGTGCTGCCCAGCATCCATCCCGATCGGTTGGCCGGGCCGTTTGCGCACATCGTTGTCGACGAAGCCCAAGAACTGACAGACGCCGAGTGGATGATGCTGCTCACGCGCTGCCCCTCGCGCAGTCTCACGATCGTGGGTGACCGCGCGCAGGCTCGCCACGGATTCACCGAGTCGTGGACCGAGCGCTTCGCTCGCATCGGGCTCTGTGACCCCACGCTCTCGACCCTCACGGTGAACTACCGCACCACCGAGGAGGTCATGGCAGTCGCCGAGCCGGTGATCCGGGCGGCCATCCCCGACGCAAACGTGCCGACGTCGATACGGTCGTCGGGTGTTCCCGTGCGCTATGCGCAGCGCGCCGAGCGCGAGCGGGTGCTCGACGCGTGGCTCGGCGAGAACCCCGACGGCATCGCGGCCGTCGTCACGCTCGATGCGGCGGTCACGGGTCGGGAGCGCGTGAGCATCCAAACCCCCGTCACAGCGAAGGGGCTCGAGTTCGACCTGGTCGTGCTCGACGCCCCCGACTCCTTTGGTGGGGGCATCGAGGGCGCCGTCGACCGCTACGTCTCGATGACCCGGGCGACCCGCGAGCTGGTGGTGCTCAGCTGAGCTTGCGGCGGTAGACGACCATCGCGAGCACGTAGGCGACGAGTCCGATCCCCACGCACCAGGCCAGGGCCACCCACAGTTCGGCCCCCACCGGCGTACCGGAGAACAGTGCGCGCATCGAACCCACGATCGCGGTGACGGGCTGGTCCTCGGCGAACCAGCGCAGCGGGCCCGGCATCGACTCGGTCGGCACAAACGCCGAGCTCAGGAACGGCAGAAAGATGAGGGGGTACGCGAAGGCGCTTGCCCCGTCGACCGACCTGGCGGTGAGGCCCGGGATGATCGCGAGCCACGTGAGCGCGAGGGTGAGGAGCACCATGATGCCGATGACCGCGAGCCAGGAACCCAGTGTCGCAGTCGTGCGGAATCCGATCGCGAACGCCACCCCCACGACGACCGCGAGGGAGATGAGGTTGGCGACGAGGGACGTGAGCACGTGCGCCCACAGCACCGACGATCGCGCGATCGGCATCGATTGGAAGCGCTCGAAGATTCCGCCCTGCAGGTCGAGGAACAGTCGGTATGCGGTGTACGAGATACCCGAGGCGACCGTGATGACGAGGATGCCGGGAAGCAGGTAGCTCGCGTAGTTGCCCTGACCCACGCCTTCCCCCGTGTCGATGGCGCCGCCGAACACGAAGACGAACAGCAGCAGGAACGCGATCGGCATGATCGCCGTGGTGATGATGGTGTCGGGGCTGCGCAGGATGTGCGTGAGTGAGCGAGCCGTGAGTGTCGCGGTGTCGCGTGCGAAGTGGGTGGTGGTCATGATGGCTCCTTGGTGGTGGATGCGCGACCCGTGATCGCGAAGAAGATCTCCTCTAGGCTGGGCTGCTTCTCGACGTATTCGACCTTCGCCGCCGGCAGCAGCTTTTTGAGTTCGTCGAGGGTGCCGTTCACGATGATGCGGCCCTCGTGCAGGATGGCGATTCGGTCGGCGAGGTGCTCCGCCTCCTCGAGGTACTGGGTCGTGAGTAGCACCGTGGTGCCACCCCGTGCGAGGTGACGCACGGTGTCCCAGACCTCCAGACGCGCTTGTGGGTCGAGTCCGGTGGTCGGCTCATCGAGGAATATGACCGACGGGTCGCCGATGAGACTCATGGCGATGTCGAGTCGGCGACGCATTCCGCCGGAGTAGGTGGAGACCGTGCGGGTGCCCGCCTCGACGAGGTCGAAACGCTCGAGCAGGGCACCCGCGATCTGGCCCGGGGTGTTCTGGTGGCGCAGTCGCGCGATCAGAACCAGGTTCTCGCGGCCGGTCAGTTTCTCGTCGACGGCGGCGAACTGGCCGGTGAGGCTGATCGCTTCGCGTACTGCGCGAGCCTCGTCGCGCACATCATGGCCGTGCACGAGTGCGTCGCCGGAATCGGCACGCAGCAGCGTCGCGAGGATCTTCACGATCGTCGTCTTGCCCGCGCCGTTCGAGCCGAGCAGCGCAAAGATGGTGCCGCGCTCCACCTCGAAGTCGACGCCCTTCAGCACGTCGAGCTTCGCGTACGACTTGGTGAGGCCAGCGACTCGGATGGCTGGGGCCACGAGCATCACGATGCACCACCTTTGTCGATCGCTTCGTCGATCGCGTGGGTCAGCCGGTCGCGCTCCGAGCGGATCCAGCTGCCACCGTCGTAGTTCGCCATGAAGGCTTCGGCGAACTCGACCGGGTTTTCGCCGACGAGGTCACGGATGGGCACCTGGTCGGCGACTGTCTGTTCCATGAGGTCGGCGAGGTCGCCGAGCATGGCGATGAGGGTCGGCCCGTTGTTGCTCGGGCCGAGGTACATGAGGTACCGCTCGAGGGCGCTCGCCGTCTGGCGGTACCCGTCGGGCAGTGCCTTCACACGGGACTTGTATTCGCGGTACTTCTTCTTGTCGGAGAGGTCTCCGGTGATCTTCTCGATCCACATGTCTAGTTGCCTTTCTTCTGGAGCTGCTCGAGTCGTTCTGTCAGAAAGCTCCAGGTCTTCCAGAACTCGTCCAGGTACTCGCGCCCGGCGGCGTTGAGTGAATACACCTTGCGCGGCGGGCCTTTCTCTGACGGGACCTTCTCCACGTCGACGAGTCCGCGTTGCTCGACGCGCACGAGGAGGGCGTAGATGGTGCCCTCGGCGATGTCGTCGAATCCCTGCTCACGCAGCCACGAGGTGATCTCGTAGCCGTGCGCTGCCCGGCCCGCGAGCAGCGCGAGCACGATGCCCTCGAGGGTGCCCTTGAGCATCTCGGTGATCTGTTTGGGCATCGGCTCTCCTTCGTGTTGCTCGGTGCTACTGGTCGTGGTAGCCAGTGGCACTGCTATTCAGTAACGCTGAGTACCAGTAGATAGTAACACTGAATACTGCCCGCGCAACTCCCGATCATCGCCATAGGATGAGCGGCGTGACCGTGCACCCGGGCGACGAGATGACCCGGCGGTCGCGACTGATCTACATCGTCGTGCTCGGTGCGCTCACGGGTCTCGGCCCGTTCACCATCGACCTCTACCTGCCCGCGTTTCCGCTCATCGCCGCGGACCTCGGCGTCTCGGCCGCCGCGGTGCAACTGACTCTCACAGGCACCGCCGTCGGCTTCGGACTCGGCCAGCTACTCGTCGGGCCGTGGAGCGACACGATCGGCCGTCGCCTGCCCCTCATCGTCGCGACCGGGATGCACGTGCTCGCGAGCCTCGGCGCCCTCATCGCCCCCGACATCGCGACACTCACCGCCATGAGGCTTCTGCAGGGGGTCGGCGCCTCGGCGAGCGGGGTCATCGCCATGGCTGTCGTGCGCGACCTCTACACCGGCTATCCCCTGGTGCGGATGCTCTCGCGCCTCGCACTCGTCTTCGCACTCGCCCCCATCGTCGCGCCCCTCATCGGATCGCAGTTGCTCCTCGTCACCGACTGGCGCGGCCTCTTCGCATTCCTCGCGGCATACGGGATCGTCGTGCTCGCGCTCGCGACCCTCCTCATCCGCGAGACCCTGCCCCCTGAGCGGCGCACCGTCGCGGGCCACGCGACCACCCTCCAGCGCTACCTCGCCCTCTTCGGCGACCGCATCTTCGTCGGTGTCACCCTGGTTGCGACCCTCAACTTCGCGGCCATGTTCGCCTACCTCTCCGCGACACCGTTCCTCTTTCAGGATGTCTACGGTCTCGGCCCGCAGGGCTATGCACTGCTGTTCGCGATCAACGCGATCGGTGTGGGGGCGGGGGTGCAGATCAGTAGCGCGCTCGCGCGTCGCGTCGGGCCGCAGTGGATACTCGTCTGGGCCGGGATGCTGCAGCTCGCCTCATCCGTCACGATCCTGGTGCTCGCGGTGGTGGACGGCGGCTTTCTCGCGGTTGCCGTGCCGCTGTGGTTCTTCGTGCTCGCGACGGGACTCATTTTTCCGTGCGTGCAGGTGCTCGCCCTCGTCGGTCACGGCACTGAGGCGGCCACGGCCGCGTCGTTGCAGGGCGCCGCGGGGTTCGTGGCGGCGGGCATCCTCGCGCCTGTGCTCGCCGCCTTCCCGGCACCGAATGCCGCCCCCATGGCCACCGCGATGATCATCGTCGAGGTTGCGGGGATGCTCGCGCTCTGGCTCGTCGTGCGGCCCCGCACCGTTCCCCCGCTCGACTCGTAGACCACACGGCGGAATGCCGCTGGCGCGCCCGAGGTTGACCCTGGCATGACCACCCCAGCGACCATCACCATGTACGGCGCCGACTGGTGCAGCGACTGCCGCCGCACCGAGGCGTTGCTCGACTCCCTCGACGTCGAATGGACCAAGATCGACGTCGAGCGATCGGCGGATGCTGCGGCCGAGGCCCAGCGAATCAGCGGTCGCACCAGCATCCCCGTCGTCGTCTTCCCCGACGGCTCACACCTGGTGGAACCCAGCGACGCGGCCGTGCGCGAGAAGCTCGGCGTGTAGCGCTACCGAGCCCGCACCTGCCAGCCCGTGACATCCGGGCTGTCTTCGCCATGCGCGTAGGCGTAGGCGCGCAGCCGGGCGCGCTCGTCCGCGAAGTGTTCGACGAGGCCACCGTGACGCTGCTGCAGCCCCGGCACGCGCCGAATGACTTCCATCGCGATGCGGTACCGGTCGAGGTCGTTGAGCATGAGCATGTCGAAGGGCGTCGTGGTCGTCCCCTTCTCCCTGAACCCCAGCACGTGCAGGTTCGGGTGGTTGGTGCGCCGGTAGGCGAGTTGGTGGATCAGCGCCGGGTACCCGTGGAACGCGAAGATGACGGGCTTGTCGGTCGTGAAAGCCGCGTCGAAGTCCGCGTCGCTCATCCCGTGCGGGTGCTGGTCGGCTGCCTGCAGCCGCATCAGGTCGACGACGTTGACGAAGCGAACGCGAAGGTCGGGGATGCTGTCACGAAGGATGTCGACGGCCGCAAGCGCCTCGAGTGTCGGCACGTCTCCCGCACATGCGACCACCACGTCGGGTTCACGTCCCGGCCGCTCGGTGCCGGCCCAGTCCCAGATGCTGATGCCGCGGGCACCGTGGGTGCGCGCCTCATCCAGACTCAGCAGCACCGGCGCGGGTTGTTTGCCCGCCACGATCACGTTGATGTGGTTGCGACTGGCCAGGCAGTGCTCCGCGGTCACCAGCAGGCTGTTCGCATCGACCGGCAGGTACACCCGCACGATCTCGGGACTCTTCGACACGACGTGATTCAGAAATCCGGGGTCCTGGTGGGAGAAACCATTGTGGTCTTGGCGCCACACGTGAGAGCTCAGAAGGTAGTTCAGTGAGGAGAGGGGTGCGCGCCACGGGATGTCGGCGCTCGACTCCATCCACTTTGCATGCTGGTTGACCATCGAGTCGACGACGTGAATGAACGCTTCGTACGAGTTCAGGAGCCCGTGCCGACCGGTGAGCAGGTATCCCTCGAGCATTCCCTGCATGAGGTTTTCAGAGAGTATCTCGATGACCCGCCCTTCACGGCCGAGGTGCTCGTCGGTGGGCTCGACGGAGCCGTACCACTGCTTGTCGGTGACCTCGTAGACGGCGTCGAGACGGTTCGACGCTGTCTCGTCGGGGCCGAAGATGCGGAAGGTGTGGGGGTTGAGACGGATGACGTCGGCCAACCACCGACCGAGCACGCGAGTGGCCTCTGCGGTCGTTGCCCTGCCCTCCGTCCGGTCGACCGCCCTGCTCTCGAGGCTCGGGAGAACGAGGTCGGTGACCACCCTGCCGCCGTTGGCGACGGGCTGCGCACTCATGCGGTGCACCCCCCGAGGTCGGATGAGGGAGAGTTGCTGTGCGGGGTAGCCCTCCTCGTCGAACAGGTCGTCGGGTCGGTAGCTGCGCATCCACTGTTCGAGTTGGGCGAGGTGCTCGGGGTTCTCGCGCACCGCTGCCAGCGGCACCTGGTGTGAGCGCCACGTGCCCTCGACGGGAAGCCCGTCGACCTCGCGGGGTCCCGTCCAGCCTTTCGGCGTACGCAGGATGATCATCGGCCAGGCGGGTCGAGCGGCGGGGCGTGGACTGCGTGCGGCTCGGCGGATCGATTCGATCCGGTTGAGGCACACTTCCAGGGCCGTCGCCATCTCCGCGTGAACGACCATGGGATCCTCGCCGTCGAAACCGCCGGAGACGATGATGGGGGCGTAGCCGTATCCGCGGAACAGGTCGAGCAGTTCGGCCTCGGGGATGCGTGCGAGAACCGACGGGTTGGCGATCTTGTAGCCGTTGAGGTTCAGGATCGGAAGCACCGCGCCGTCGCTCTTCGGATTCATGAACTTATTGAGGTGCCAGCTCGCGGCAAGGGTTCCCGTTTCCGCCTCGCCGTCACCGACGACGCACGCGACAACCAGCTGGGGGTTGTCGAGCGCCGCCCCGAATGCGTGAACGAGCGAGTACCCGAGCTCACCCCCTTCGTGAATGGAGCCGGGGGTATCGGGTGAGGCGTGCGAGGGGATGCCGCCGGGTGCCGAGAACTGACGGAACAGTGCCCGCATCCCCGTTTCATTCTGGGTGATTCGCGGGTAGAGCTCCGAGTAGGTGTGATCGAGCCACGTGTTGGCGACCATCGCGGGCCCACCGTGACCGGGTCCCGCGATGTACAGCACCTCGCACCCACGATGCACGATCAGTCGGTTGAGGTGCGCGTAGATCAGGTTGAGTGCCGGCGACGTGCCCCAGTGGCCGAGCAGCCGGGGCTTGATGTCGGTGGGCGTGAGCGGCCTGGTCAGCAGCGCGTTGTCGCGAAGGTAGATCTGTCCGACGGTGAGGTAGTTCGCCGCGCGCCACCAGGCGTCGACGACGTGGAGGGGAAAGCTCTCGCGTCGAGCCAGCGTGCCTGCGTCACTATCGGTCATGCCCCGACGGTAGGCGTGCCCGCGCGCGCGGCACAGGGCCGAAGGTCCTTCGTCGGGTCGCCTATGCCAGAATGACGTCGACGCGGGGTAGATCCCCGAGCCGAGTGTCCCTGGTCCGCCTCAGCAGGGAGCGTGAAGACGGTGACAACAGATCCGGATGCACATCTCGCGTTCCCCGACGCGCCACGGGTGCGGCTCGACGGCGTCATCGGCGAGCTCGTCGGTGCCGCGCAGGAGGTTCTCGCGACCCAGGGTCGGCTGCGGGGGCTGCTTCACGCCAGCCGACTGGTCACCAACGAGCTCGAGCTGCCCACCGTGCTGCGGCAGGTTGTCGTCGCTGCCGTGGAGCTCGTGGGCGCGCGGTACGGGGCCCTGGGCGTCATCGCCCCCGATGGTTCTCTTGCCGAGTTCATCCACGTCGGAATGTCGCCCGAGACGGTGCAGGCCGTGGGGGAGCTACCGCGCGGCCACGGCCTGCTCGGGTCGCTCATCGAAGACCAGCACCCGATCCGTCTCGAGCATCTGCGAGACGACCCTCGCTCGAGCGGTTTTCCCCCACACCACCCCCCGATGGATAGTTTCCTCGGGGTGCCCATCTGGGTGCGCGACGAGGTGTTCGGCAACCTCTACCTCTCCGACCACACAGGGGGTGCGTTCACCCCCGAAGACGAGGAACTGCTTGTCGCGCTCGCGGCGACGGCGGGCGCTGCCATCGACCACGCGCGCCTCTTCGACGAGAGCCAGCGGCGGCAGCGTTGGTCGGTCGCTACCGCAGAGGTCACCGCAGCGCTGCTCTCTGACAGGTCGACCGATTCGTGGGCGCTGATCGCCTCCCGCATCGTCGAACTCGCGGATGCCGATCTCGTGTGCATTGCACTGCCGGTGGATGACGCAGCGATGACGATCGTCGAAGCCCACGGCGAGCTCGGCGACAGGTATCGAGGCCTCACCCTCGACGCGACCGCCACGATCGCCGAGCGGACCCGCGAGTCGCAGAAGCCGCTGCTGGCTGATGGGCGCGACGATGGCCCCGGGTGGCCGGATGCCGCACTCGGGCCCACCATGGCGATTCCGTTCACCTACGCCGAGTCGAACGCGGGCATTCTCACCGTGTCGCGGCGACCCGGCCGCCTCTCCTTCACCCCGCGCGACCTGGAGATGGCATCCGATTTCGCGGGTCATGCGAGCGTTGCCCTTCGCCTTGCCGCCAGTCGCGCAGACCGTGCGCGGCTCGCCGTGCTCGAGGACCGCGGCCGTATCGCGCGAGATCTTCACGATCACGTCATCCAGCGACTCTTCGGTGCGGGTCTCAGCCTGCAGGCTGTCGCCGGATCGGTTCCCGACGCGGACGCGCGAGCACGCATCGCGCAGCAGGTCGATGCTCTCGACGCGGCCATCGCCGAGATTAGAACGGCGATCTTCACCCTCAACACCTCGACAACCAGCGACTCACCCGTGGTGCGCCAGCGCGTTGTCGACGTGATCACAGAGATGGCCGACCTGTTTCTCGAGTCTCCCCGAGTCGTCTTCACCGGCCCGGTAGATCTCTTGGTTGATAGTCAACTCGCCGACGACGTCATCGCGGTTGTGCGTGAGGGTCTGAGCAACGTGGCTCGACACGCGGGAGCGACCCAGACGGCGGTCTCGGTGGGGGTTGCCGATGACCGGGTCACCGTGCGAATCGTGGACGATGGGCGTGGCATCCAATCGACGTCTCGGGCCAGCGGAACCGCCAACCTCGAGCAGCGCGCCCGTGCACGCGGGGGCACCCTCACGTTGAGTCGTGGTGAGAAGGGCGGCACCGAGTTGGTCTGGGACGTGCCCCTCGGCATCGACGAGGCAGAACAATGATCAGCGTCTTTCTGGTGGATGACCACGAGATCGTTCGCCGCGGGGTCGCCGCCGTCATCAATGCCGAGTCTGACCTGCGTGTCATCGGCGAGGCCTCAACGGTTCGGCAGGCGCTGGGACGCATCGCGGCGACCCTCCCCGACGTCGCGGTTCTCGACGTGCGACTCGCCGACGGCAGCGGCATCGATCTGTGCCGCGACATCCGCTCCGCGCACCCGGAGGTGCGGTGCCTCATCCTGACCGCGTACGACGATGACGAAGCGAGTCGTACGGCGGTGCTGGCCGGCGCCTCCGGGTACGTGCTCAAAGACATCCAGGGACACGGTTTGGTGAGCAGTATCCGCAGTGTCGCGCAGGGCAAGAGCCTGCTCGGCAGAGCGATATCCCAGCGCGTGGTCGAGTCGACTTCGACCGAGCCCGGCGCCAGCGTGCAGTTGAGCTTGCGTGAACGCCAGGTGCTCGAGCTCATCGCAGACGGGCTCACCAATCGTCAGATCGGCGAGAAACTCGCCCTCGCAGAGAAGACGATCAAGAATTACGTGTCGGGGTTGCTGGCGAAACTCGGTATGGAGCGCCGGACTCAGGCGGCGGTGTATGGGGCGCAGAACCGCGAAGAGGACGACCGGCGCGCAACGAGTTGAGAATGGCGATGACGTCTACGAGCTCCTGAAGGGCTGCTCCGATGATCGCCGGCAGCACGCCGAAAGACGCGACGACCATGAGGATGATGCTCAAGCCGATGCCAATTCCGATGCTCTGCCAGGCAATGCGCACGGTTCGTCGTGCGAGCAGAACCGCCTCGAGCACGCGACCGAAGTCGTCGACCAGCACGACCGCGTCGGCGGATTCGCTCGCGGCGGTGGCCCCCCGGGCGCCCATGGCGACACCCACGTCGGCTGCCGCGAGCACCGGAGCGTCGTTGATCCCGTCGCCGACCATCATCACGGGTCGTGGTTGGAGGTCGCGCACGGCGGACACCTTGTCGGCGGGCATCAACGCGGCGCGCACGTCGCTGATCCCGACGGTTGCGGCGACCTTCGTGGCCGTCTCGAGTGCATCCCCCGTGAGCATGACGAGCCGGGTGACTCCGGCGCGGTTGAGTCCCGCGATGGTCGCCGCCGACTCCGGTCGAACCTCATCGGCGAGAACGACCCGGCCGAGTAGCTGGCCGTCCCGGGAGACATGCACGGCAGTCTCCCCGGCCGCTAACCCTGCCCAGGTGGGGTGGGCCTCGGGGGCCACATAGTCCAGTCTGCCCACCCGAATCTGCGCACCGTCGATGACCCCGCCGATTCCCCGCGCGATCTCCTCAGTGATCGAGGTGGCCCGCGGCAGTGCGAGAGATCGCCGCCCCGCCTCCTCGACAACGGCCCGCGCGAGCACGTGTGCGGACTTCGCCTCGACCCCCGCGGCCAGGCGCAGCACATCCTGCTCGTCGCCGTGCACCGCCTCGACACGCGCCACGGTCGGCGCGCCTCGCGTGATGGTCCCCGTCTTGTCGAAGCCGGCGCTGCGCACCCGGGACAGCCGCTCGAGCGCTCCGCCCCCCTTCACGATCACTCCCCGCGCGGCGCCTCGGCTCATGCCCGCGATGAACGCCACCGGGGTAGCGATCAGCAGGGGGCACGGCGTGGCGACGACCAGCACCTCGGCGAGGCGCACGGGGTCGCCGGAGATGAGCCACGCAGCGATACCCAGGGCGAAGGCGCCCAGCGTGAACGGGATCGCGACGCGGTCGGCGAGACGAACGAACGGTGCCTTGCTGTCGGCCGCGGAGCGCACCAGGTCGATGATGAGTTGGTACTGGCTATCGGCCGCAGTCGCTGTCGCCCGCAACTCGACCACACTGTCGGTTGCCAGGGAGCCACTGAGGATGAGGGAGCCGGCCGTGTGCCAGACCGGCAAGCTCTCGCCCGTGAGTGACGACTCGTCGAGCGACGCGGGGCTCAGCAGATGTCCATCGACGGGCACCACCTCCCCGGGGTTCACGCTGACACGGTCACCGGGCTGCACTTCGTCCACGGGAATGTCGACGATTGAGCCCGCCCGCTCGACGTGCGCGATGCGGGGTGCCCGGTCGAGTAGCGCCGCAATCTCGCTGCGTGCGCGGCGGCTCGCATAATCCTCGAGCGCTTCGCCGCTGGTCAGCATGAGCACCACGACGAGCGCCGCCCAGTAGTCCCCGATCACGACCGTGGAGACGATGGCGGCAATCGCGAGCACGTCCATTCCCCACGAGCCTGCTCGAAGTGATCGCAGCATCGACCTGCCGCTGCGCGCCGCAATGGCGAGGGCGTAGCCCCCCGCTACCCACGGAGTCAGCCACGCCCACGGGGTCAGCAGCAGAAGTCCGCACACGGCGGCGGTCGCGAGCGTCGCCCACACATACCGGTATCGCCAGATCGTCGGCCTCGGGTCGCGGTCGAGCTGGGTGGCCTTAGAGGTCCTCATCAACCAGCTCGGGGTATACGTCCACCGACTTGTGCTTGCGCGGAATGACGGCCACGGGAGCGGGCATCGCCAGCAGCACATCGTGGCTGACCGAGCCGAGAACGAGACTTGCCAGAGCACCCCGACCTCGGGAGCCCACGACAACGAGTGAGCTGCGCGCCGCCGCATGCACGATCGCTGCCGCGGCTGAGCCGGGCTGCAGGTGCTGCGTCACCTCGAGGGTCGGATGCGCTGCGTGAACGCGCTGCACCGCGGCTCCGAGCAGCTCGCGGGTGGTGTCGACGATCTGCTCCGTCACCGCGGCCGCTCCCGCACCGTCTATTGCGGAGAGCTGGGGGAGTGTCCAGGTGGTGACGACGACGAGGGGTGCTTTGCGGCGCTCGGCTTCGTCGGCGGCAAAGTCGAGAGCGGCATCCGCGGTTGGGTCGTCTGCCCAGCCGGCGACCACCGGTCCGCTCGATGGGGACCAGGTGGCCGGTACCACCACGGCGGTGCACTGGGAGTGCCCGGCGACTTTCAGGGGGATCGTGCCGTGCATGATCCCTGCGACGGGCGAGGTTGTGTTGCCGCCGAGCACGAGCAGGTCGCAGTGACGCGATGCCCGCTCCAGCGCCTCATGGGCAAGTCCGTGTCGCAGCTTCGTGGTGATCGTGACCTCGGGGGCCTCAGCCTCCAGCCGTGCACGCGCCTGCTCGATGGCGAACGCGAACGGGCTGCCGTACGCAGGATCGTCGCTGTCGGGCAGCTCGGCATCGAGGCCCACGACCGAGGTGATCTCCACGCTCAGCGCGACAGTCTTGGCCCGGTCAATGACCCAGGCGACCCCGGCATCGCTCGCGGCACCGCCATCGACGGCGAGGGTAACTCGTTCCACCATCAACCTCCCAGATCAGGTGATAGCTACATACTCGCGGCAAGGCCCCGCGATTCACAGTGCCGAAGGTCCTGTGATCGACCAGGCGAACCGCGCTCGGCAGACCGCGATCGCGAGTTCAGGCCCGTCCGGGTCCGTCACGGGTTGCAGTGGTCGCACCCCGCCGGGTCTGCACTCCTGACGGCCCGAGGTCGGCGGTGGCGCTCGCCGCACACCGCGCACCCGATGACGTCGGCGGCAATGGCTGCGGTGAGGTTGCCGCACATCGCGCAGGGCAGTCCGCGCTCCACGTCGACGAGTCCGAAACCCGGGGTCGCGCATTCGGGGCAGCGGGTCGCCAGGCGCCGCGCCATCCGGTCGCACAGAAGCGCGATGCGCTCCGCACGAGCCGGTGAGCGGTGCGCTCGATGGTCGGGCAGCACCGTCAGCGCCATCTCCTCGTCGAGTGCGTGTGCGGCGAGCTCAGCGAGGGCGGCGGTCGTGCCGATTGACTTATGGATGACGACGCCGCAGTCGTGGCGCGCCTGAAGCAGCACACCCTGGTGCGGAAACCCGATCGTCTCGGCGTAGGCGAGGGCGTCGCCGACAGTGTCAACCGGCCGGCCGGCGAGGAGTTCTGAACTGCCGAAGGACTGCTCGACGATCTCGAGACCACGGTCCGCGTCGACAAACACGAGGATCTCCGTAGTCTCCACGCCGATCAGACTCGACGCGAAGCTTCCCTCGGAGGCCAGACCGTACGGTAGCCCGGTGATCTGCATGCCCAGCCGGGCCTTCACTGTGGCAGCCGTCAGGGGGCTCAGGGTGCGCGCAACGTCACCCGCGAAGGTGCCGAGTTGGTCGGTGTCGAAGTGGTCGGGTGCGATCACGGTGGCGTCGAGCCTGTGGGCGAAGGCATTCGCGGCGAGCCTCTCCTTGCCGTGCATCGTCCCGAACACGATGGTTCGACCGGCGTACGCCGAAGGTGCTCCCGTCACTGAAAGTACTCGGGCCTGCTGACGTAGGTTTCGGCCACGAACATCACGCCGCTGGAGGCCTTGAGCAGTTCGCGCACGGCATCGATCAGTTCGCCCGCTTTCTCCTCCGGCAGCACGGTGATGAGCATTGTCAGCGTGTCGTACTCGTTGAACAACAGGGCACCCGAGTGCTGTCCGTGATGTCCGATCCCCGACACACCCGAGACCGACGTGTATCCGGTGGCACCAGCGGAGCTGATGAGGTCGCGGATCGCCGGCGCTTCACGCGCGGGCGCGATGACCTCGAGCCGCGTCATCCGGGTCAGGTTCTTCATGCGGGTGTCTCCTTCTTCTGGCGGGTGGTGACCGGGGTTGCGCGCGCCCAGCCGTATCGGGTGTAGCGGTACCAGGGGCGCTGGATGTCGTCGCGCGCAGTGAGCGAGATCCAGTCGTTGTCGAGCAGGTTGCGAAGCACCTGATTGGCGGAGACGATCTGCCCGATGCGCTCCAGGGGTGCCTCGATGATCACCGACAGGCGCAGGGGTTCGTGGATGAGTTCGCTGCCGAAACCCACGGACTGCCAGGGCAGACCCCGCCGCAGGTCACCGCGATGCCCGGCCAGCACTCCGAGGGTGCCCACCGCGTTGTGGATCGTCTTGGTGCCCGCACCCAGGGTGGTGGGGTTGAGCGCGGAGAAGTAGTACTGGTGGTTGATCCACTGGGCCACGATCAGTGGGGCCGTCATTATCGTCTCCAACGCGGAGCCGTCGGGGTCGACTTCTGCGCGGTAGGAATGCAGGAACACGCGACGGCCGAGGTCTACTCCGCGCGTCAGTTCGCGGGGGCCGATGATCATCGCGGCGTTGCCGGCAAGGCCGAGTTCGGGATACACCTCCGCCCAGTCGTCGGCACGCTGGCGCATCTTTGCGACGGCTCGACGGGGGGAGGCTCCGGGTAGCTCGCGCGCGCGCTCGGCGACGAGCCGGACACCGGCCTCCGCCTGCATCTCATCGAACTCCCGAACCCGGTCAATGTGCGACTCGGGGATGCTGTGCCGGTCGAGCACGGTGACGATGTCGCGCACGGTGTCGTGCTCGGCGGCAACGAACACGGTGTCGTCGGGGATCACGACGCCTGTGCCCGCGAGCGCGGCTCGAACGTCGGGGTCGTTGAAGAGGGCGGCCGCCGCGCGCGCGTTGGTCCCACCCGGGTTGCCGCCGCAAGCCCCGCAGTCCAGGGCGGACTGGTAGAGGTTGTTGGTGGAGTGCGATCCGTGACCGGTGAGCACCACGAGAGGGGCGGGCCGCGTCATCCCCATCATGCGCAGGGCGGTTGCCGCCATCGCCGCGCGCTCCTCGAGTGTGAAGCTCTGCTCGATCGTCAGTCGGGTTTCGAGGGTGCGGGATTTCGACTCGATCGCCCGCTCGAGACGGGTGTGAACCGACGGAGCGAGCGTGCGCAGCGCGGAGAGCGCGCCAGTGAACCACCCGGCAGTCTCGGCAAATGCGAACGGGCTCGTACTCGCTGAGTCGGCGGAGTGCAGGGCGCGCGTGAGGGTGCCCGTGAGGCGCGCGGAGGCTACCGCGCGCGCGGCCGCGGCGGCGGTGACCGGATGCTCGGTCACGTGGTGCCTGGGCGCGAGGAGGGCAGGCAGGGCGTTGATCGCTCCCTGCGCGGCGTAGCGCGAGAACCGGATGGGCACACCGAAGAATCCGGCGAATCCGAAGGTCTCGACCCCCCGGTACCGTTCGAGATGGCGCCGAAGACCCTCGGATCGTGGATCGATGCACAGCACGACGTGCGCGTCGGGGCGCTCTGTCGGCTCGGGCTGAGCGCGCAGCATCCCGAGCAGGTCGGTGCGGTACGCGTCCTCGTATGCCGCCTGCCAGGTCAGGCCATGCTCGGCGGCCGGGTGTTCAACGAGCACGCGCGCCACTGCCGCAAGGTCGTCGTTGCCCGGCGTGCCCTTGTCGACCAGCGTCGCGGCAATGTGGGCTGCCCGCTCCCATGTCGTGTCGGCAGCCAGTGGTCGTGCTGGCGGTCGGGTGGGAGCGCTGCCGCACGCGGCGGCGAGAGTGAGTCGCACCGCGAGGTAGCTGGTGAGGTCGATGTCGCCCACCTTGTCTGCGCGCCCCTTGATGTGGGCCACCCAGCCGGGAAGCCAAGCCAACTGTTCGCGCAAGAACTCGCGTAGCTGGGATGACGGAACCGCCGAAACTGCGTGCTCCAGCGCGGCATCCGGGTCGTCGGGTGCCGCTGAGATGCGGCGTCGCACCGGGCGCGGTAGTGCGGGGTCGACCACGGCTAGCCGCCGCCACGCGCCGTAGAAGCCCTTATCTCGATGGGGCATCGCCCACAGCGGGTCAGGGCTGAGGTAGGCGCCAATCCAGGTGGAGAGGTATTGGTCGAGGGCGGTGTCATCCGCCGTGGCCGCGCGGGCCGTCGCGTCAGTGTGCTCGATCATGTCGATTGCCGCGATCGTGGCGGCGGGTAGATCCCTACCTCCCACCCGCACGAGCTGCGCGAGCGCGGGAACGCGCGCCACGAGACTTCGTTCGAGTGCCTCGACCGTGATGCGTCCGCGATGCAGGTCGGTGAGGTAGGCCACCGGTGTCCGCGCATAGGCGACACCGGGTGCCCCAGAACCGAAGGGCTGTGCCTCCATGCCAGCGAGCGGGTTGACCGCGATGAACGAGTCGAGCGGCCAGGAGGGCACGATGTGGTGAGCGGCGGCGGCGACGTGCGCGCGCAGAACGAGACTCATCGGGTGAGACCTTTCGCGAGAGTGAGCCGGGTAGTAGATGTTGTGAGCGCGCGGGCGTAGACCCGATCTCGCACGCGAGAGGGAGCGCGGGTGCGGCTGAGGATCTCGAGCATCAGCA
Source organism: uncultured Salinibacterium sp. (assembly GCA_964477625.1). Taxonomy (GTDB): domain Bacteria; phylum Actinomycetota; class Actinomycetes; order Actinomycetales; family Microbacteriaceae; genus Rhodoglobus. The sequence goes on along the minus strand of CAYZHZ010000020.1, from coordinate 7,902 downwards.
GACCCGCCGCCGGTAGCGCGACGAGCCAGGCAGGTGCCGGCGCCACTGCGGGCTCAGGGGAGAGTGCCGCCGAGAAGACGCCGAGAAATGCCGCGTACGACAGGATGAGGGCCAGCATTCCGGTCACGCCGACGAGAGCGGTTGCGAGGGTGAACCGGCCGACGAGCGTCGCACCCAAGGTGACGGCGCCGGTGGCGGCGACGAAGGCGAGCAGCGCGATGTTCGCTGGAGCAATGGATGGGGCGAGCAGCACTTCCGCGCCGATCAGCCCCCCGAGCGGCACGACGACCGCGATGACCAGTGCCAGTGCTCGTCGCGCACCGCGCGCGGGATCACTGGCCGGACGGCTGAGTTCCGCGATGTAGCGGCGCACTCCCATCCCGGCCCCGAGGAATCGCGAGGATTTGAACAGCGAGTGGGCGATGAGGTGAAAGATCGCCGCGGCATAGGCGCCGAGTCCGCAGGCCATGATCATGAAGCCCATTTGCGCCATCGTGGAGTAGACGAGTCGCCCCTTGACGTCTGGCCGAACCAGACGGGCCGCGGATGCCCACACCACGGTGGCCCCGCCGATGAGCACGATCGCGACCATGAGCCACGCGTGCACCGAGATCACGGGCGCGAAGCGCACCAGCACGATGGCCCCCGCGTTCACGACACCGGCGTGCATGAGTGCGGAGACGGGGGTCGGCGCCGACAGGGTAAAGGGCAGCCAACCCTGGAATGGAAGCTGGCTAGAGCGGGCGAGGGCACCGATGACGAGCAGCACCGCGGCGGTGAGGCTGAGCGGCTCGCCCAGCGATGCCGCGAGGGGTGTCAGTTGGTTGAGCGGCCGGTCGCCGCCGCCCGAGACGATCATGATCGCCAGTGCGATGAGCAGCGCCGCGTCCGCGATCACGAAGCGCATCGCCGTACGGCGCATCCCCTCCCGCGCCTGTTCGAGGTGGGGATACGTCGCGAGTGCGGCGATCAGGGCGGCCCCGGCCACGACCCATGCCACGCCGAAGACGACTAAGGATGCGGCACACACGAGAAGTACGGTGGCCGCGGTCAGCGTGGTCGCCGATGCAACAAACCAGCCTTGCCTGCGGTCACCCCGCAGGTAGCGCACGGCGAACGACTGGATGAGGGAGCTCAGGCCGAGCACGAGCACCGACAGCACGACCGAGAGCGGGTCGAGCTGAACTCCCGAAGCGCCGAACTGCACCGTGACGGGAGCCGTTGTGAGAGTGAGCACTGCGGCCAGCACGGCGATCGCGAATCCCGTGCCGGTCATCCACGTGGCGACGCGGGCGACCGTGTCAGAGGTCACCCTTCGCCTTCCCAGTGTCACGGCGACCACCACGGTCGCCCACGGGAGAGCCGTCATTGCCACGAGCACGACCTCACCCATTACACGCCTTCCATAGCAAGAAACCGAATACACGAAATATATATCACATGTTGAATGTCGTGAAACCGATCAGGCGCATCCTGAGTCGCGGGTACAGAATGGGTGTATGGCGCAGTGGACCTTCCTCACCAACCACGCGCACGTTCTGCTGTGTGTGGCGCAGAACCCCAACGTGCGGTTGCGGGAGGTGGCGAATCTCGTGGGCATCACCGAGCGCGCGGCCCAGCGCATCGTTGCCGAGCTCGAAGAAGCGGGCTATCTAGAACGCGAGCGAGACGGCAGGCGCAACGTGTATCGACTCAAGCCGGATATGCCTTTGCGGCACCCGCTCGACCGCGACCATCACATCGGGGAGCTGCTGGCCACCTTCGCCAAATCGGGCCGCGTAAGCAGCGCACCAGGCCCACACGCGGGAACCTGAGCGACAAGAAGACGGTGGCTCCGACGGGCGTCGATCCCGTGACCTCACGATTTTCAGGCGTGCCGTTGATGCTGCGGCGCGCCTATGGAGTCTGCCGATTCGCGCCCAATGGGATGCGTTCGCCCGTACAAGACGAAGTCGGGCGACGTCGTGCGCTGTCAGTCGCGGGTGCGCTCCACTTGCCCGTCATGCGCGGAGTTGTATCGCGGTGACTGGGCAGCAATTGCGCGCTCGGGAGTGTTCGAAACCGACGTTTCTCGGTATCGCTTCTACCTCCTGACGCTGACCGCGCCATCGTTCGGGCGCGTTCACCGGGTGCCACGCTCCGAGGCCTCGCGATTGAAGCGCTGCAGCTGTGGAGCTACGCACACTCTGAGCGATGCGGGTCTGCGTGGAGTGCCGCTCGATCCGACTTCTTACGACTACGCGGGTCAGGTCGCGTGGAATCGCGATGCCGGAGTCTTGTGGGATCGCACGCGAAGGCGTGTTCGGGATCGCTGGGATTCGGTCGAGTTCTTCCTAGTGCGCGAGTGGCAGGACCGCGGGGTCCTGCATCTGCATGTGATTGTGCGGATCGATCGGCGCGAGTCGCCCGACGCGCTCGCTCTGCGCGAGGCGGCTCGAACTGCTGAGGCCGCGTCGAAGGTAGACGGCTCGATCGTCGGTTGGGGTGACCAAGCGGATGCCGCTGCGTTCCGAGCAGACGGCGACGGGGCTAAGACGATTTGGTATCTGTCGAAGGCGCTGAACTACGTGATGAAAGACACGGCCCTGGCCGCGATGGGCGGCGCCGGGAGCAATCTCGCGTGGGTGCATCTGACGGCGCTTGGCCACGCGGCTCGTGCGATGCGCTGCTCGCCAGCATGTGAACCGTCGGAGTGCGCCAGTCGAGTGCACGACCGCTACGGATCGCGTTCTCATGTCGTGAGTGCTTCTCGTCAGACTCAGCACCGTTCGGGATGGTCGTTCACTGGCCTCACTCGTGGGATACAGCGAAGACTCCGGGCTGCCTGGGCGGCGGCGAGAGCGGAGGCCGCGTCAGCGGCGGAGCACTCGCCGGCTCCGGATAACCAGGACGGTGCTGATGACGCCAGATCGGCCATGATTCACCAAGTCGATGTAGCCCGCTCGGCGGTGCTGCCGTGATGCGGGGAGGGGGTGATCGATATGGCTGCTCCTGATTGCTCAACGTGTGAGGCGCTGGGCTACCGCTCGTGCGACGAGTGCGGAAACCCCGTGTACCCGCAGAACCTTAAGGACAGTCCTGAAGGGCGCGAGCTCTGCGGGTACTGCATCCCCGACAACACCGATAGTTAGGGCATCGCACCGATAGCCAGAGGCACCGCCCCGGGACTGGAGGGAGTCAACCCCGCAGTCCGATGGATGCGCAGCAGGGTTGACGCCCGTAGCGGAGGGGTGATGCTGGTGGCGTCGGTCCGATGCCACCAGAGGGGCGCTTCTACCGCCCGACGAGTTTGGCTAGGGTTTCAACAATCTGGGAGAGCGTAGAGACTTGAATCACATCATCCTTGGATTCAGTTGCTGCTTGTCCCGTGTACTTTCCGAATGCTCGATCGACCAGGGCGATTCGCGCGGTATCGACCGTCTCCTTGTCGGTTACATTCTCGAGGAATGGCCCGAAAGTGCGCATCTCAAGTTCCATTCGCTTGCTCACCCCTGCGTCCTGAATGAAGCGACCGCCAAGACGTATGACCACTGTCGCAGCTGAGCCCGCCAGCACTGCGATTGCGAGGCGAGGTACCAAAATGTTCCAGTCAAACGCCGTGTGCTCGCTTGGAACGAATACGAGCCACGCCAGCGGGACAGCCGCAGCTAGCAGGAAGACAAACCCGATTCCATAGAGAATGAGGCCGGTTCGGCGTCCGGTCTGAGACTCACTCTTGAAGTGACTCGACAGCTTGTCAGTAGCGGCCGCACCAGAAAGGTTGGCGTACTCCGTTTCCACAACCTTCAGCTGGTCTAGTCGTTCCTTGGCATCATTGAGGTAGCCCTCTATCTTCTCCGTGAACGGCACCATGCGCTCAGCGAACGCGCTCTCTTGCTTGTCGCGCCATGTCCGGAACGCGGTGTCATTGTCTTTCGTGACCTTTGTTACGGCTGATTGCCCGTCGGTAACAACCGTGTCGATGCGGAGCTTTTCCGCTTCGACTGTGGCAGCGGCGTCAGCAGCCGCGATACGCATACCTTCCATTTCAGCGGTCGCGCTTGCGAGTGCGGCCTCGAATGCTGTTCGTTCCGCTTGAACATCGTCGCGCAGCTTCTGGTGACTCGCTTGTAGTGTCTCGATCGACTTACGCTGCGTCTCAAGGAGTTCCTCGAAGGCAGTCTGCATTTGACCCGCGCGAGCACCTTTTGTAGATGGTTTAGGCCATGGTCCGAGCAGGTCCAGGGAGGTTTCTGATTGATTCTGGGCGGATTCTGAGTACGTCGGGTCGCCGGTCGCGATGCGGTTGTCCAGCCGACTCACGACGCCGTCAAACACTGCGGTCATGTCGGCGAGCATCCGCTCGGTGAAGTAGGCACTTACCGGGGCGCCCGACTCCCTGAACGATCGAATATTGGAGACGTAGAAGGTCATGGCCTCGATGGCTGCGACGTCTCTGGGATCCTTCTGGTCGAGGATCTGATTGGCGCGAGCGTTACAGGCATCCAAGACGGCCCAAAGTGGGTGATTCTCGAAGTCACTTCGCAGCATGCCGAACCTCCGTCATTGAGCGGTCTGCATGGAGAATAGCGTCTATTTGGCGAGTCACCTCACCTTGATCTACCAACACCGATGGCCAGAGGCCGCGCCCCGGGAATGGAGGTCGTCAACCGCAGCAGGTTGCATGGGTATCAGGGTTGACGCCCGTAGCGGAGGTGCAATCTCCCGTCCGCGACTCGGTGCCGTACTCACCGCTATGGTGAGCAGCATGTCCGAGAATGTCCAGACTGCACGTTCGGCAAAGGTCGTTGCACAAGGTGCGCTTCTCAAGGAATTTCTCGCTCGTGCCGAGTCTGCAGGCATGGCAGCGGAGGTGAAGTCCTTCCCCTCCGATCGGGTCGATCGTTTGCCGTCCTACGTGGTCCTTGAGGTTCCGAATGGGCGCAAGACCCGCCGCGTGTTTGTGTTCCCTGCAGACCTGGAGAAGTTTGTCTCGTTTGGTTTCGAGCACGTCATCGTTCTCGGTGACTTTGTCGCGTTTATCGACACCAGAACAGGGCTGATAGAAGCGGGCATCACCGGTGGAGGCCCCGGGCCGCGGGGGCTAGCGCGCGTCCTCCAGCAAATACCTGGTGTTCAGATCGGAGCTGGCGATGATGGAAGTGACGAGAACGACGCCTTCCTGGATGAAGCAGAGGCAGGGGTGGCGCCACCAGTCGACAACTGGCGGATCGTCGTCGAAAACGAGGGCGTTTCTCTTGAACTTTCGCCTGCGTCCGACTTCTTCGAAGACCTCTTAGGACGCGTCGCAGCCACGATTAAGCTGACCGGCATCGCCACGTCAACCCATGACACAGCCCTAGAAGCGCTGGAACGATACGCATCGGCCCTGTTGTTCGACATCGATCTTGTGTATGGCGTGCCTGCTCAACTGGCACGTCAGCGTCGAGCAGTTAGGGCTCGTAAGCGTCTTCTGCCCGAGCAACCGCCTAAATTTCCGCGCAATCACTACGCAGCTCAAGCGCTTGAGCTGTATCAGTACGGCCGGTCAGCGGCGGGTCTCCCGCTTCTGGAGTATCTGGCGTATTACCAGTCTCTCGAGTACTTCTTTCCGTACTTTGCCCGCGAACAGACGGTCCACGCCGTCCGGAGTCAGCTTCTCAGGCCGGGCTTCGATCCGCAAAACGACGACAGCCTAAGCCGCCTCATCGCACTTGCAGCTCCCGCGGCCCGCAGCGGCATGGCGGAGCGAGAGCAATTGCGAGCAACTGTGCGGGCTTGCGTGACCGAGCCCGAGCTGCGGGACTTTATTGAGTCGCTCCCAGAATACGTCGAACACTTTTGCTCGAAGTCTCAAGCGATAAAGGGGGTGGGTTCGATCCAACTCACACACGCTCAGACCGACCTTCGAGATCAAGTTGCCGATCGCGTATACGCGATTAGGTGTCGAATCGTTCACGCTAAGCAAGACGGCGGAGGGAGCGGGGACGATGTACTCCTTCCGGGCAGTGCAGAGACAGAGTCGATGCAGGCTGATATTGAATTGCTAAGGCTTGTTGCCCAACTGGCTTTAGTAGCGCGCGCAGCGCGCGCTTGATCTAGTGGGGGAAATTTCGGGAAGCACAATCTACGGGCTGCTTTGATGGTGAACCGTGGAGACCTGTGGCAAGACCGGATTCCCAGATCAAGCCTCGGCTCGATCGGCCCTGGCGGCAGTGCGCGAGCGCAAAGTGGGGAAGTGGATCAAGCTGCCGGTGCGGGTCTACCCGTGCGATCGGTGCGAGTCGTGGCACCTAACGTCAAAAAGGATCTCGGGTAAGAGGCCGCCCTGGGACCTGGACCCAAACTGGGAACGACCCCGTCCGGAGACCAGTTAGCGGTCGTCTTCGATCGGAAGAGGATTCTGAGCCCATCGGTTGATCGTGCTCAGCCCCACGCCGAGTAGCTGGGCGGTGTCGCGCTGCGTGTAGTTCATCTTCACGAGTGCGAACTCTGCGATCACGCGTTCCCAGTGGTGGTAGTTCCGACGAAATGTGCCGAGACCGCCAAGGGTCATTCGGAAGCGGCGGCTCGTCTCGACGTCATGATCCGCGATCGCGCCGTCATGCCCGTGCTCATACGCTTGCCGCCCGTCCTCGTCGAACTTCTTGTCGTCGATGTAGTCAGCGACCGCGCTCAGCTGCTCGGAGAGTTCCCGCAGGCGTAGACCGACATCACGCCAATGGAGGCCTTCGACGGCAAGCTCAAGTTCGCTCTCTTCGGGCTCGTTCTTGTCGGCCATGCCGCAACAGTAGCTTGCGCCAATGACTTGACGCGACTCGTTCGCGAACGCGAACAAACGTGATACATTCTGTGCATGTTCGCGAACGCGAACAGAATCGAGGACAGGTGACCACGGTGGGCGAGCTCTACGAGCGCTATCGTCCGCTCATCCTTGCCCACGTCTCGCCGGGCACTGGACGGGCATATACCTACGCCTGGGGCAAGAGGGTCGGGCCCACTTTCGCGACTCGCGACGTCAGCGACATCAGCACGCTCGAAGTCGAGCTGGCGATGGCGTCTTGGTCGGGTGCGTACTCCACTCGCGTCGACGCCTTGAGCCTCTTGTCGCGGATCTGCCGCACGGCGATGAAGGACCGGATCATCTTCGCCAATCCTTGCGTTGGCGTAGAGCGGCCACGCAATCAGGCCAGCGACCCGACTTCGCGGGCACTGAACGTCGAGCAGATTGACCGGCTGCTCGAGGCGTTGCCGGAGGGTCCATATAGAAGGTTCGTGCTGGCGATGCTCTATACGGGGTGCCGCCTAGGTGAAATCGCAGCCCTCCGGCCCGCCGATATTGATTGGGCGACGAATACGATCACCGTCAGTCGGACGGCCTCGCCAGGACTCACCGGGCAACTACTGATCGGTCCAACTAAGGGTCGCCGCGTGCGCTCCGTACCGTTGGCCGCGCCGTTCGCTCCGATAGTCCGTGAGGCCGCGGCGGGTAAGGAGCCGTTCGACTGGTTATTCCCAGGCCCGCGCGGCGGAACGATCAACTCGAAGAACCTCAGTCGTGCGCTCGACTGGTTCGCGATCCGCGAGTCGATCAAGCAGTTCCCGCCCGACGAAGAGCCGTTGCACTGGCACGATCTGCGGCACACCGCGGCGGTGATGCTCTTCCACGCCGGACTCTCAGCGCCCGATGTTCAGGCGATCCTTGGGCACTCGTCCCTGGCGGTGACTCAGCTCTACGCAAATACGCGGAGCGACGCGGCAAAGCGTGGCGCGATCGCTCTAAGCAACTTCTATGCCCCGAAATCGAGAGGTCAACTTGAAGGGGGTGAGAGAGCCGCAAAAACAGGCTCTGACCTGGTTATTTAGTGGTGGCTCCGACGGGCGTCGATCCCGTGACCTCACGATTTTCAGTCGTGCGCTCTA
>CAYZHZ010000019.1:12614-28234 GCA_964477625.1 uncultured Salinibacterium sp. | reverse complement strand
ACTCGGCGAGCTGAACGACGTCGACATGGTCGTCTACGACGAGGACTTCGACTACGACGAAGCCTCGAGGGTCGCGATCGAGACCAACAAGCAGATCATGGTGATCGACAAGATCTTCCGCAAATGGCGCGACGAGCCGCAGACCGGCGCGAGCCGACGCCTGCACCTGCACTTCTTCGCTGGCCCCGTCGAGGTTCTCGGAACCGACCGCGTCGAGGGTTTCCGGTACGAGCGCACCGCGCCCGACGGCGAGGGCGGGGTGAAGGGCACCGGCGAGTTCCGCGAGGTGGCCGTGCAGTCGCTCTACCGCGCGGTCGGCTACTTCGGATCGCCGCTCGACGGCATTCCGTTCGACGAGCGCCGTGGCGTCATCCCGAACCGCGAAGGCCAGGTGCTGGATGATGCGGACGAACCCGTCAACGGCGTCTACGCCACCGGGTGGATCAAGCGCGGGCCGGTCGGCCTCATCGGGCACACCAAGAGCGATGCCATGGAAACGATCAAGCACGTCATGAACGACCAGGCGTCGTGGTGGACCCCCGAGCACCCCGAGGAGCAGGCGATCATCGACCTACTGCGGTCGCGCAGGGTCGAGTTCACCAACCTCGACGGTTGGCACAACCTGGATGCCCACGAGCTGGCCCTCGGTGAGACCGCCGGTCGTACGCGCGTCAAGGTCGTGCCGCGCGACGAGATGGTCGCGATCTCCAACGGTTCGGTGGTTGAGTAGCGACCGAAGGTCGCGTATCGAAACCTAGTTACTGCACCGCAGCCGTCAGGCGCATGATGTTGTCGAGCGTCGCCGAGAGGCGCGAGCGTTGCATCCACTCGTCGAGGGTGAGTTCGCGGCTCACGGCGCGGTAGCTCTGCTCGAGTTCGCGCATGTCGTCGACGAAGTCTTTGCTGCGCACCATGACCGAGATTTCGAGGTCGAGGCTGAACGAGCGCATGTCCATGTTGCTCGACCCGACGACCGCGACCTCGTCGTCGATCGTGAAGTGCTTGGCGTGCAGCACGGTCGGTTTCGGGTAGAGCCAGATCTTCACCCCCGCGCGCAACAGCGTCTCGTAATAGCTGCGCTGGGCGTGGTACACCATGAACTGGTCGGCGACTTCTGACACGAACAGCTGCACGTCGAGCCCCGACTGCGCCGCTGTCGTGATCGCGTAGAGCATCGAGTCGTCGGGTACGAAGTAGGGCGAGGTGATGATCACCTTCTCTTGCGCGGCGTACATGAGGGAGTTGAAGAGGCGCAGGTTGTTCTCGCCCTCGAAACCCGGGCCGCTCGGCACGACCTGCGCGTCGAGCGGTTCGCGCGTGTGCACGGGGTCGACGTCGGGCGCCTCGCGCAGCAGAAGCTCGTCGGTCTCGCTGTACCAGTCGGTCACGAATAGCGCGTTGATGCCCGCGACAATGGGTCCCTCAAACCGCACCATGAGGTCTTTCCAGTGCAGCCCGCGCCGAATGTTCGACTTCTTGTCGTAGCTGGAGTCGACCATGTTCTGCGAGCCCGTGAACGCGACGAGGCCGTCGAGTACGACGAGCTTGCGGTGGTTTCGAAGGTCGGGTCGTTGCCACTTGCCCCGAAGCGGTTGCACGGGGAGCATGAGGTGCCACTGGGCGCCCATCGTGGTGAGACGCTTCTTGGTCTTTCTGAAGCCCGGATTGCGCAGGCACGCGATGTGGTCCATGAGAACCCGAACGACCACGCCACGCTTGATGGCGTTCTCGAGCGCATCGAAGAAGCCGGCGGTCGTGTCGTCGAGCGCGAGGATGTAGAACTCGACGTGCACGTACTTCGTTGCCTGATCGACCGCCTGGGTCATCGCGGCGATCGATTCCTCGTAGTCCCAGTGCAGCTTGCTGCTGTTGCCGCCGACGAGAGGCATGGCCCCGAGGGTGCGGTTGAGTTCGACGATCGGTTCGAGCCACGTCGGCCACGGATGCTTGCGGTCGACCTTCTCGATGCCGTCGGTGGTCTCGAGAATGTACTTGTTGATCTCCGCCTGACGCTTGCGCCGCTTCTTCGGCAGCTTGCGCGAACCCAGCAGGAGGAATATCGCGCCGCCGATGTAGGGCTGGAAGAAGATCGCGATGAGCCACGCCATGGCGGTCTGCGGCCGACGGTTGCGGGGGATGTAGATGAGCGCCACAAACCGGATGACGATGTCACCGATGAGGATGGCGATCGCCCAGGTGAGGTCGAAGACAGCGGTGCCCTCATCCGCCGCGAGATGCATGCGGTTACCTGAAGTTCACGAACTGCAGGTCGACGTCGAGATCCTTGCCCTTGAGCAGCGCCATCGTGGCCTGGAGGTCGTCGCGACTCTTCGACTGCACGCGAAGCTCGTCGCCCTGAATCTGCGCCTTCACACTCTTCGGCGCCTCATCGCGGATGATCTTCGACACCTTCTTGGCGTCTTCAGACGAGATGCCATTCTTCAGACCGACCTCGATGCGGAACTCCTTGCCGCTCGCATACGGCTCGCCCGTGTCGAGGCTGCGCAGCGAGATGCCGCGCTTGATGAACTTCTGCTCGAGCACCTCGAGTACGGCCTTCACGCGCTCCTCAGCGCTCGCCTTGAGCAGCAGCTTCTCGCCGCTCCACTCCACCGACGCGCCCACACCCTTGAAGTCGTAGCGCTGCGCGATCTCCTTCTGGGCCTGGTTGACGGCGTTGTCCGCCTCCATCTTGTCGACCTTGCTGACGATGTCGAATGTGGAATCTGCCATGTGCCCATGCTAGTAAGAACGGATGCCCCGACAGCGTGTTCTCGTGATCGCCGGTGCCATCGCGGCGACCGTGGTGGGGATCGTGCTGCTTGTCGTCGCCGTGCTGCCGCGCGAACCGGAGCCGCCGTTTGCGACGCCGGTGGATGCGGTGCCGCACTCCACCGTGCCAGTCGACTATCAGGTCGCGACGCTCGCCGATGCGCAGTGGGTGGATCGCGTGGCCGAGGCGACAGGCATCCCGCGTCGCGTGCTGGCGGCGTACGCGGGCGCGACGATCATCGCCGAGTTGGAGCATCCGTACTGCAAACTCGGCTGGACGACACTCGCGGGAGTCGGATGGACCGAGTCGCACCACGGCACCGCGAACGGCTCGAGCATCGGGGAAGACGGCGTCGCCACCCCGCCCATCGTGGGGCCGGAACTCGTCGGTGAGGGATTCAGTCCGCAGGCGGACTCCGACGGTGGTGCCCTCGACGGCGACCCGCTGAGCGACCGCGCCGTCGGACCCCTGCAGTTTCTCCCGACGACCTGGGCGGTGCACCGAAGCGACGGAAACCGGGATGGGATCTTCGACCCGCAGAACATCGACGATGCGGCGGCTGCGGCCGCGCGCTACCTGTGCCAGGCGGGGGACGGCGACCAGCACGAGCGCGAGGTGTGGCGCGCTGCCGTGGGTGCGTACAACGCGTCGGACGCCTACATCGCCGACGTCGCGGCACGGGCCAACGAATACGCGGAGTTGGCGCGGTAGTCGGTACCGGCTCAGTTGGGGCGTGAGGTGCTCGAGCGCACGATGAGCTCGAAGGGCAACGCCGTGTTGGTCGAGGTGTTCTGTGGATGTGCGGAGCCGAGCTGCTCCATGATCACGTCGACCGCCATGCGCCCCTGCAGGGCGGGAAACTGCGCGATCGTCGAGAGTCCGAAGAAGTCGCTCAACTCGTGGTCGTCGACGCCGATAACGGACACGTCGTCGGGGACGCGGAGCCCGAGGTCGCGCGCGGCGAGGATGGTGCCGATCGCCATCTCGTCAGAGGCCGCGAACACGGCGGTCGGTCGCTTGCGCGGGTTGCCGAAGAGCTGCTTCGCGGCGGCATATCCACCCTGCAGTGTGAAGTCGGCCGCCTGGAAGAGCTCGGGGTCGACGGTCACGCCGGCTTCCTCGAGCGCCGCGCTGTAGCCGATTCGGCGTTTCGTCGGCACGTGGAAGTCCATCTCCGATGCGCTGTCGCCGCCGATGAACGCGATCGAGCGGTGGCCGAGCGACAGCAGATGCTCGGTCGCGAGCCGCGCGACGGCGATGTCGTCGAGGCTCAGCGTACGCACGCCCGGGAGGGGACCGCCGATCGCAACGATGGGCTTGTTGGTGTCGAGCAGGCGGCCGGACTCCGCCTCGGTGAGTTCGAGCGCGATCGCGACGACGGCATCCACCCGCTTGCGCAGCAGGAAGTGCTCGAAGACGCTGCGTCGTTCGTCGGCCCCGCCGCCGAGGTTGTACAGGGTGAGGTCGTAGCCATGGCTGAGCAGCGCACTCTCGGCACCCTCGATGACGGCGCCGTAGTACCAGCGGTTAAGGAACGGGATGACGATGCCGACGTTCTTGGTGCGACCGGTCGCGAGACTCGAGGCGTTGGAGGAGACGACGTACTCGAGTTCGAGTGCTGCGGCGTGCACGCGCTGGCGCGTGGCCTCCGAGACGTGGCCGTTGCCGCTGAGCGCGCGGGACACCGTCGCCGTGGAGACCCCGGCGAGTTGGGCTACGTCGTTGATTCCCGGCATGGGGGGAGTTTATCGGGGGGCCCGCGCGGCCGCGCGCTCGGCTACCTCGACGAACGTGTGGTGGCAAGTGAGGGATTCGACTCCCCACCTAGTCGCCGCCCCGTCGCTGCGCAACGGTACGGACTGCGAGGCGGGGACCCCACGAAGAGTTCTCGCAACCTCGCTGGCCGCCAATCAACAAAAGGCCCCGCTGCGCGAGACCTTTTCTTGATGAGTGGCAAGTGAGGGATTCGAACCCCCGAAGTCTGAGACGTCTGATTTACAGTCAGATCCCTTTGGCCGCTTGGGTAACTTGCCGCGACGATCAAGGATACACGCGCGCGACCGCCTGCGACGACGCGTCCTCAGCGCCCCTGTCGCGCGGGGGCGAAACCCGCTAGCTTGGCGAGCAATATTCCGCTTACCTGTTCCGCAACCCGTTTCACCCAAGCAGGGGGAGTCCCAGTGTCGAGAAGTTCCGTGCGCCCGCGTGCCGTGATCGCGAGCGCCCTCGCGGTGCTCTTCGCCGTGACCCTCGCCGCGTGCTCGCCGACGGGTGGGGCATCCGGAACCCTGCGAGTGCTCGCGGGGGAGGCCACGGTCGACGGGTCCGCCGTGACGGCAGAGCTGCGGGTCGAGCCGGGGGAGGTCGTCGAGACGTCCGGCTCCGGGGCGCTCGTCGAGATCCAGTGGGCGGATGGCGCGTTCACCCGTCTCGCCGAGGACACCCGGTTCGTGATCGGGCAGGCTGACAGCCGGGGAACGCTCGAGACGGGAACGGTGTGGAACGCGGTCGGGATCGCGGCATCCGGCTACACCATCGACACCCAGCGGGGCGCAGTCGTGGGCTCGGCGGGCACGACGTTCGCGGTGCGCTGCGACGACGGGTGCGATGGGGTCGTGGCGACCGGGTCGGTGCGCGTGGATGATGCGCCAGCCGTAGCACCTGCAACCTTCGTGGTCGGCGCCGGTGACATCCAGCCCGCCAACTGGGATGCGGTCTACGGCGACGCCTTCGCGCTCACGAACAGCGCGCGCGACGAGCAGGCCGGCTTCGCGAGCCCCGCCCAGGCCTGGGGTTCGCGAGCGCCGGCCCTCGGCAGCCTCGACGGATTCTTCGAGGGACCCGGGCAGAACCTCACCCAGGAGTGCACCGGCTGGGCCGAGGAGTGCGCGCGGGTGCAGTCCACCATTTTCGACTACGACGGCACGAGCGACTTCACGTTCACCGCAGACTGCGCGGGCACCCTTCCCTGCACACCCGCGATCGAATTCGAGGTGACCGCGACCGACGGCGGCACGCGAACGACGACCTACCCGCTCGTCTTCGACGGCACGAGCTACACCCTCGACCAGGTGCTGAACGAGAAGGCGTACTGCGTCTTTCAGGACGGCCGCCCCGACGAGGGTCGCTGGACCAACAGCATCCGCGGCACCTTCACGCCGACCGCGGGCGAGGTGCGCGACGGCGCCTGGGTCGTGACCGAGATGGATGCCCAGCTCGCGAGCGACCTCGTGCTCGTCGAGGCCACCACCGACCCGACGTGCGCCGAGTTCGAATACGAGTGGATCAACGAACGCAGCGCGACCCTCGCGCTCGTGACCAGTAACGCGAGCGCGATCGGAGCGATCCCGGTGGATGCCGCGCCGGTGCGCCCCGTCGCCGGGCCTGCCCGCCCCACCGTGCTGAGCGACCTGCGCACGCCCGCGGAAGCGATCCCCACCCTCGACCAGCTGTACCTGCTCGCCGGCGGAATCCTCGTGCTCGTGCTGGTACTCGGCTACCCGGCGTTCCTCCTGTCGCGCGTGGTCTCCGACCGCTACGACCAGATCGCCGGGCGACGTGCGGCGGCGCGGCAGGAGCGCATCGATCGACGGCCGGTGGCTCGCATCATCCTGCTCCTGCTCGGCCTCATCGTGGCGGCGCTCATCACGGCGGGGCTCGACCCCTCGTTCGGCGCCGAGTTCGTGCCCGTGCTCGCCGATCCCGGCTCGCTGGGGGGCGCCGCGACGGCGTTCGCGATGAACCTCGGATCGTGGCGGCTCGTGCTGACGGCGCTCGCGGCGTTCGTGGTCTTCATCGGGCTCGGTTCGCTCGTGGTGCGGCTGGTCGGGTTGCGGCTGGCGCCGGGCATCCGCATGCCCCTGCAGTTTCGGTGGGGGTCGCTGCTCATTCTCGCGGCGGGTGTCGTCGTGAGTCGCGTTCTCGACATCAACCCCGGCATCATCTTCGGACTCGTCGCGGGACTCGTGATCGCCGACTCCATCCCGAAGGCCGCGCGGGGCAAGCTCATGTTCGTGAGCGCGGGCTTCGCGATCGTCGTCGGCATCGCCGCGTGGGTGGGTTTCGCGTTCGTGAGTCCACTCGCGGCCGCCGATCCCACCGACGTTGCGCTGGTGGCCGGATCCGAGGCGCTGAGCGCCCTCACGCTCGAAGCAGTCTCGACGATGCCGCTCGCCTTCCTCCCGCTCATGGGACTGGATGGCGGCACCCTGCGCGCCTGGCGCATCGCCGCCTGGGCGTTCGTCTACGCGATCGGGGTGGCTCTGTTCGTGCTCATCCTCGTGTCGATGCCGGGCAGCTGGGTCGAGATCCAGGGCGACATCGTGCGCTGGCTCATCGGCTTTGGGGCGTTCACGGTGATCGCGATTGCGATCTGGGGCATCCATGAGGGGCTCAAACGCCGCAGTGCGAAGAAGGCGGCGACGCTCGACGCGGTAGTAGACGACGGCGAGAACCCCCGCGACCAGTGACAGCCGCGCGCAGGCGTTCCGGAATCAGCCTGCGAGGCCGAACACCCGGCGCGGGGTGGAATCCAGGATGCTCGTAGCCACAGCGTCGTCGACGAAAGGCATCGCGCGGATCGCGTCGACATCCTCGAGGTAGGCGGATTCGGTGCCACCGGGGCGGTTGATATCGCCGCTCCACATGATGCGGTCTGGCCCGAACGCGGCCAGCGACTCCTCGAGAACTGCCCACGAATCGCGGTACGGCGCCTTCTCGGAGCTATAGAAGTGGAATCCCGACCACAGCAGAGTGGTGTTGGGCCGCCGCGCGAGTTCGATCACGGGCGCGAAGTCTCCCACCGGATCTGCTCGTGCCGCGTAGTCGAAGGCAGCGGTGTGCTCGAGTCGAAACGTGACGGACGGGTGGGCATCCACCACGCTCGCAAACTCCGGGGATGCAATCTCGCTGTAGGGCTTCGTGACGCAGGCGACGCCCGCGGCGGCGTTGAGTACATCGAAAATCCGCAGATCGCCCTCGGCGGAGTGCAAGCCGCGTGCACCCAGACGAAACCCGCGAGCCCCCTGCTCGAGCTGTCGTTCAGCATCGGCGAGGTCAGCGGCGATGGCGATGACGGCGTGGTGCGTCGGGTCGGTCGCCGCCGCGGCGAGCAGCTCGGTGCTGTCGGTATGGCCCATGTGCTGCACGAGAACGGCACCATCGACGCCGACGCGAGTGGCCGTCTCGAACCACTCCTCGCCCGTCAAAAACTTGCCACCGCCCAGATGAACGTGGGAATCGATCACGGGCCAACCCTAGTCGTTCGAGATTCAGCCGAACTCTTCAGGAGATTCATCCCCAGGGATGACGTAACCCTGAGCCGGTCTGCACAGGATGGAATGCATGACCAGCACGACACGTCCCGCCCGTATTCTGCTCGTCGACGAAGAACAGACCCTCACCCACGTGCTCACCCTCGCCCTCGAGCTCGAGGGATGGCAGGTTCGCGTCGCGCCGACGGGTGCCGGGGCGGTCGCCGCCGTCGGGGACTTCGACCCCGACGTCGTGCTGCTCGACATGGGTCTGCCGGACATGCCCGGCACGAGGGTCGCTGAGTACCTTCGGTCGGTGGGAGTCACCACTCCCGTCATCTTCCTCACCGGACGCGCGAGTCACGAAGACCGTGTCGCCGGATTCGCGGCCGGCGGTGACGACTACATCACGAAGCCGTTCGGTCTCGAGGAGGTCGTCGAGCACCTGCATCCGATCGTCCGCCGCCTGGGACTCACCCCCGCAAGCCGTCGCGTAGCCGACCTCGTGCTCGACGACACCACCTCGCAGGCGTGGCGCGGCGGTCAGTTCATCCCGCTCACCCCGCTCGAATACGAGATGCTGCGCGCGCTCGCCGAGAAGATGGGCACGCGGATGACGGTGGGCCAACTTCTTCGCGCGACCGCCGTGCGCGGGGTGCGCGTGCCGCGCGAGTTCATCACGCGCATGCTCGAACGCATCCGCACCCTCGTCAACGCGGATCGCACCGCCCTCGTGCACGGCGACGACACGACCGGGTGGATGCTCGTCGAGGGGTAGGGCTCGCCGGCAGCTCGAGGGATAGGACTCAGGCCCCCAGCGCGACGACGGGGATGATGCGGCTCGTCTTCGCCTGCATGTCGACGTAGGCCGGCAGAAGGCCGCACATGATCGCCCACGCGTCGTCGCGCTCGGTGCCGTGGAGCGTGCGGGCCACGTGACGCTGCACCCGGGCGCCGATCTGCACCTCGACCTGCGGGTTGGCGCACAGGTTGAGGTACCAGGCGGGTGGGGTGTCGCTTCCGCCGCGGGAGGCGACCACGATCAGATCGCCCGAATCACTGCGACCGAAGAGGAGCATCGTGCGGCGGGCGATGCCGGAGTGGCGACCGAGGGTCGTCAGCAGAAGCAACGGCGAGCCGGAGGGGTGGCGGGGGCGCGCACCATCCGTCGCCAGGTATTCGGCGATCTGAGCCGCAACGCGCGGGTCGGGGCTATCTGTGGGAGTGTGCCGAGACTCAGACACCGCTGAAGCGAACGCCTTGCGCGGCACTCGTGACCGCCTGAATCAGGCGCTCGCGGCTGGCTTCGAAGCGCGCCGTGGGCACGAGCACCGAGAGGCAGTAGCGCGCATCGCCCGTGTCTTCGACGATGGGTGCGCTGATGCAGCACACGTCGTCGATGAACTCCGCGAGGTCGACCGCGTAGCCGTTCTTTCGCGCCTCGACGATCTCAGCCTTGAGGGTCGGGATGTCGACGATGGTGTGCTTCGTGCGGGGCTGGAGGGTGCCGCGACCGATGACGATCTCGAGGCGCTCGGGCGGCCCGAAGGCGAGCAACGACTTGCCCGATGCCCGGGCGTGAGCGAATCCGCGCTCACCGGCGGGCACGATGCCGACGCGCACCGGATGCGTGCCCTCGAGGGAGCTGACGGCCACAACGTCTCCCCGCAGCCATTCGCTGAGGTACGTGGTCTCCGACGTCTCGAGCGCGAGGCGCTCCATGGCGGCGAGGAGAGCAGGGTCGGGACGGAGGCGTCGCTCGACGGCGGCGCCGAGCTCCACGAGTCGGCCGGTGGGGAACAGGCGACGGTCATCCTTGTCGACATAGCCCGCTTCGATGAGGGTGTTGACGAGGTGGTAGGTGGTCGCGAGTTCGAGTTCGCACGCGACCGCGATCTCTTTGGCGGACAGCGGCGACGAGCGCGCGATCTCCTCGAGGACCGCGAGAGCCCGTCGTACCGACTGCAGCGTTGTTGCTGGCACGTGTGTTCCTGTTCCGTTACAGCATCAGTCGACGATGTTCGACAGATGCCAGATTCGATTTCATATTATGCGAAAAGCTCACCCAATGGGTGAGTCGCGAGTGGCTCGACGCGAATGTCGAGCCACGGAAAGAGGGGGAGCGACGAGAGGGCGGCGTGGAGGGCATCCGCATCGGGCACGTCGTAGAGGGACACGTTCGCACGTCGTCCCGGCACGCGCCAGATGCCGACGAGCTGGCCGCTCTCGATGAGCTCCCGCCCGCGCGCGAGTTCCCGCGCCATGAGGTCGGCACGCTCCGCCTCCGGCATCGAACCGGGCAGTTCTATCGTGATGTTAACCAGGAACTTCATCATTCCTCCGGGCAGTCCTAGTAGTGGAGCATAAGGGTGATGAGCTTGTCTCCGTATCAATTATGTGCAATTCTGTTCAAATAGCGGAACAACTCCACTGCGGGAGATATCGATGGTGATTGAGTCGGTGAGGGCCTTCCTCGTCGGGTTCCCCCCGATGGGTGCCACGTGTTGGGTCGAGATCGTGACCGACGAAGGCACGATGGGTCTCGGTCAGTCGGGCGGCTGGGGTCATCCCGAGGCCGTCGCTGCGATCATTCAGCGCCTCGAACCGCTGCTCGTGGGCCAAGACCCGCTGCGCATCGACCACCTCTGGTCGGCCATGAACCGTGCGCTCCCGTTTCGCGGCAACCTGCTGAGCTCCGCGATCGCGGCGATCGACTGCGCACTCTGGGACATCAAGGGCAAGAGATTCGACGCGCCCGTCTGGCAGCTGCTCGGCGGGCTCAGCCGCAACCGGGTGCGCCTGCACTGCATCGTGCGCGGCACGACCCCCGACGCCATCGCCGAGGTGGCGAAGGATGCGGCGGACCGCGGTTTCACCGCCGTGAAGTTCGACCCGCTCGTGCACAGTGACGAAACCCGCTCGGTGCCGAGACAACTCGCCGCGATGCGCGACATGGCCGCGGCGGGCCGCGACGCGGTGGGTGACGACGTCGACCTCATCTTTGATCTGCATCGCAAGCTCGATCCGGCCACGGCCGCGACCTTCGTCGACGCGCTCGCCGAGTTCACACCCCTTTATGTGGAGGATCCGCTGCAGATCGACTCGATCGACACGCAGGCCGACCTCGGGGCACGCGCCCCCATGCCGCTCGCCGTGGGAGAGAGGCTCTCGAACGTGTGGGAGTTTCGGCAGCTGCTCCAGCGCGGGGTACCACTCGTGCTTCGACCCGACGTCGGGCTTGCGGGCGGCATCTCGCACGTACGCAAGATTGCGGCGCTCGCCGAGTCGTTCCACTGCACGCTCTCGCCGCACAACTTCCTCGGCCCCGGTATTACTGCGGCGACGCTGCACCTGAGTGCGAGCATCCCGAACCTCCTGACGATGGAGTACCAACTGTTCGACGAGGACCCCGCCTCGGGCGCCGTCGTGACTGCCGCCGTGCGCGAGGGCGGCTACCTGATTCCGACCGAGGCCCCCGGCCTCGGCATCTCGATCCACCCCGACCACGCCACGATCGCCCCCGTCACCGACAAGCCCCTCGGCTGGTCGGGACTCACCGCGGGCGACGGCTCGGTCGACAACAGCATCTGACGGCTGCCTGCCAGACGACCCGCATCAATTGAAAGGAACTTGCGATGCCCAACCCCCTGATCATCCACAACCGCTACGTGCCGAAGGTCGGTGAGGGCATGGCCCTGCGCGCGGCGCTGCAGCAGCAGGACGCCATCTGGCGTGAGAATGACCTCCCCGGCTTCCAGTTGCTCAAGCCGTACGACGGCCCGCACCACACCATGATCACGGTGCAGCGCTGGGAGAGCTTCGCGCAGTGGGATGAGACCCGCCACAGCGTGCCCACGATTCCTGCCGCGCGGTCGCTCGTGTTCGACACCCTCTATCCGCTCATCGCGAGCATGTACGAATCCACGATGTTCGAGGAGATCCCCAACTCATGACCCAGCCGATTTTCTTGACCGAGGCGGATGTCGCCGACCTGCTCGACTTCGAGGGCGCCGTCGGCGAACTCGAGAACGCCTTCCGCGCGATGGCTACCGGTGGGGCCACGAATCGCTCGCGCAGCCGCATCCCGCTGGGAACCGCCGGCTACAACCTCATGTCGGGCTCCCTGACGACCGAGGGACTCGTGGGCCTCAAGGTCTACACCGTCTCGGCGCACGGTGCGCCCATGCACATCCTGCTGCACGCGGCCGACGGCACGGGACTGCTCGCCGTCATGCAGGGCGGTCGCGTGAGCGGACTGCGCACGGGTGCGGTCTCCGGCCTGTCGACGCGCTACCTCGCGCCGAAGAAAGCGGGCCACCTCGCCGTCATCGGTGCCGGCTTTCAGGCGGCATCTCAGGTGCGCGGACTGCTCGCCGCGTCGGGCGCGACAGAGGTGCGCGTGTTCTCGCGCGACGCCGATCGTCGTGAGGGCTTCGCGAAGACCATGGGCGAGGAGTTCTCCGACGTGACCTTCACGGCAGTCGGCTCGGCGGCGGAGGCGTGCGACGGGGCAAACACCGTCGTCACGATCACGAACTCCCCGACCCCCGTGCTCATGGCAGACGACGTACAACCGGGCACCCACATCGTCGCCGCTGGCAACAACACGTGGATGCACTACGAGATCGACCCCGTGCTGTTCCAGCGCGCGGCCACCGTCGTGACCGACGACATCGACCAGGCTCGGATCGAGTGCGGTGAGCTCATGCGTGCCGTCGACCGCGGACTCATCTCCTGGAATCAGGTCTCGACCCTCGGGGAGGTCATCGCCGGCCAGGCGCCCGGTCGCGTTTCGGAAGACGACATCACGATCTTCGAGTGGCAGGGCATCGCCGTTGCCGACGTCGCTATCGCCGGTCGCCTCTACCGCGAGGCGGTCGCCCAGGGGCGCGGGGTGGCGCTGGGGTAGGTCTCGACGTCGCTCGACCACCGTGCGCCGTGCGGATCGGTGGTCGAGCGCAGTCGAGACCTAGTCGCCGCTGACGCGGCGCGGCACTCCGAGCGGGTTCGCGTCGCGCAGCTCGGCGGGCAGCAACCGGTCGGGCATGCCCTGGTACGCCACCGGCCGCAGGAAGCGCGAGATCGCGCCCGTGCCCATCGAGGTGGTCGAGGGGGCCGTCGTCGCGGGGTACGGCCCGCCGTGCTGCTGCGCGGCGCTCACGGTGACTCCCGTCGGCCAGGAGTTCCAGAGGATGCGCCCCGCGCGCTGCGCGAGCACCGGGACGAGCTCGTCAGCGAGAGCGTCGTCGGGTTCGCCGTGGATGGTCGCCGTGAGTTCTCCGGTGAACAGGAGGGCGGCATCCAGCAGGTCGTTCTCGTTCTCATACGTGACAACGAGGGCTGAGGGTCCGAAGCACTCGACGAGCGCGGCCTCGGGGTCGGCCGCGAGCTCGGAGAGGGTGATCTCGAGGATGGTCGGGGTGGGGTCCATTCCGTCGAGCACCTCCCCCGCGGGGCGCGTCGTCACACCGGCGGCAGTGCGCACCCTGTCGCGGTTGGCCTCGAACTCGCGTGCGATTCCCTGGTGCAGCAGCGTGGAGGTGGGCGCGGTGTCGATCGCGGCGCGAACGGCGTCGAGCAGCTCGGACTCCGCCGGGACGAAGAGCACGCCGGGCTTGGTGCAGAACTGTCCGGCACCGGTCGTCATCGACGTGACGAAGCCCGCGGCGATCTCGTCGGCTCGCCCTGCTGCCGCCGCCGCGGTCACGAACACCGGGTTGATGCTGCTGAGCTCCCCGTAGAACGGGATGGGGTCGGGGCGCGACGACGCGATGTCGAAGAGCAGTCGACCTGCCGACAGCGAGCCCGTGAAGCCTGCGGCGCGGATGCGCTTGTCCCTGAGGGCGGCGACTCCGGCCTCGCGGCCCTCGATGAGCGTGAAGGTGCCGTCGGGTGCGCCGGCCTCGGCCAGGGCATCCACCGCAACCCGCGCGAGTGCCGCCGCGAGACGAGGGTGATACGAGTGGCCTTTCACGACTACCGCGCAGCCCGCCGCGATGGCCGACGAGACGTCGCCACCGAGCACACCGAAGGCGAAGGGGAAGTTGCTCGCGCCGTAGACGAGCACGGGGCCGAGCGGCACGACGGAACGGCGGATGTCGGGACGCGGGCCCATCGGCCACTCGACATCCGCGTGGTCGATGACCGCCGCAAAGTGGTGACCTTCGCTGATCTCCCGTGCATAGAGTCGAAACTGGAACGCCGTGCGGGTGAGCTCGCCATCCAGTCGTGCGGGCGTCAGGTGCGTCTCCTCGCGAGCGATCGTGGTGAGTTCGTCGCGGTTCTCGTCGAGAGCATCGGCGAGTGCACGCAGGTAGCCGGCGCGGTCGAGCGGGGCCGTTGCGGCGAGCTGCGCCGAGGCTGCAGCGGCCGTGGTGAGCAGGAGATCGAGTTCAGATTCACTGGTCATTTGTCAAGAATAGTGGATTCGCGTTCAAATACTTGACAAACGGAAGCGCCCCGCGTTGAATCTCAGGAACGCTTCCATCGTGACGCGTGCTCAACCTCAAGGGAATGATCAATGAAGATTCTGCTCGTCGGCGGCGCCGGAATGGTGGGGACGTTCCTCGCCCCGTACCTCATCAAGGAGGGTCACGAGATCCGCGTGCTCGACGTGCGGCCCCCGACCGCCGAAGGAGTCGAGTACCACGCCGGCTCGATCAGCGATCCGGTAGCCGTGCGCACGGCGCTCACCGGAATGGACACCTTCATCAACGTCTCCATGCAGGGACGCCAGGGCGGTGACACCAACGACCAGACGATCGAGCAGATTCAGTCCAACTACGAGGTCAACACCCTCGGCCTGCACCTGCTGCTCTACATCGCGCAAGAACTCGGCATCAAGCACGTGCTGCACACGAGCACCATGACGGTGCACTTTCGCGAGCGCCGCTGGTACTGGCAAGAAGAGTTCGTACCGCTCGACACCCCGAGCGTGTACGGCGTGACCAAGGCCCTCGGCGAGCGCATCTGCGAGTACTTCGCCCGCTGGTTCGACATGAACATCATCGCCCTGCGCATCACGGTTCCCCGCACGCGCGAGGACTACCTGAAGGAGCGCCGCGAGCGTCCCGCCGATTTCGACGGCCCCAAGTTCGTGCTCGACGAGGAAGACCTCGCCGCCGCGTACATCAAGGCGCTCGAGGTCGTGCAGATCGGACACGGACGATTCGACTCGATCTTCCTCTCGGGCGACGAAGACGAGATGGACCACAACCAGACCAAGGCACTGCAGATGCTCGGCTGGAAGCCGCGCTCGCAGCGATACCTGGACTGATGACCACGGCGACAGTGCGGGGCAGCGACGCCCCCGCCCGCGTGCGGCAGAACTTCACCAAGAAGGAGAACCGCGCCGGGTACCTCTTTCTGACGCCATGGCTGCTCGGGCTCTTCGTCATCACGATCGGGCCGATGCTCTACTCGCTGTACCTGTCGTTCACCGACTACAGCCTCATCAGCGACCCGATCTGGGTGGGCGCCGAGAACTACATCGACATGTTCACGCGCGACCGCCGCTTCTTCAACAGCGTCATCGTGACGGGAACCTACGTCATCTTCGGTGTTCCGCTGCAGCTCGCGTTCGCGCTGAGCCTCGC
>CAYZHZ010000019.1:0-12604 GCA_964477625.1 uncultured Salinibacterium sp. | reverse complement strand
CGTGCTCGACAAGGGCATCCGCGGCCTCACCCTCTACCGTGCCATCTTCTACCTGCCCTCCCTGCTCGGCGGCAGCGTCGCCATCGCCCTCTTGTGGCGTCAGGTCTTCGGCCTCGACGGGCTCGCCAACTCCGTGCTCGCGGTGTTCGGGATCGAAGGCAAGAGCTGGATCGCCTCGCCGGACACGGCACTCGGCACCCTCATCATCCTGCTCGCCTGGCAGTTCGGCTCGCCCATGGTGATCTTCCTCGCGGGGCTGCGTCAGATCCCGACCGAGCTCTACGAGGCGGCGAGCGTGGATGGGGCCTCAAAACTGAGACAGTTCCTCTCCATCACGTTGCCGATGCTCTCGCCCATCATCTTCTTCAATCTCGTGCTGCAGATGATCGGAGCGTTCCAGGCCTTCACGCCCGCGTTCATCATCTCGGGCGGCAAGGGTGGGCCGAACGACGCGACCCTGTTCTACACGCTCTACCTCTACCAGGAGGGCTTCCAGAACTTCGACATGGGCTACGCCGCCGCGCTCGCGTGGGTGCTGCTCGTCGTCATCGGCGGCGTGACCGCCATCAACTTCATCACCTCGCGGTATTGGGTTTTCTACAATGACAAGTAACGTGCAGCTCTCGGCCGCGTCCCTCGCGGCGCCGCCGAGCCAAGCCTCGACACCCCGCAAGCGCAAGCGCAGCCACCGCAGCTGGATCACCTACGTGCTGCTGACGGCCGCGAGCCTCGTGATGATGTATCCGCTGCTGTGGATGCTCGCCTCGTCGTTCAAGCCGAGCGACCAGATCTTCGGCGATCCCGGCTTCTGGCCGAAAGACTGGACGATCGAGCACTACGTCAGCGGCCTCACGGCGTTCGACGGCACGTTCCCCCTGTTCTTCCTGAACTCCTTCATCGTCGCGGCCGGGTGCATCATCGGCAACCTCATCGCCTGCTCACTCGCGGCCTATGCCTTCGCGCGCATCGACTTTCGCGGCAAGAAGATCTGGATGGCGATCATGCTCGTCACGATCATGCTTCCCCACCACGTGCTGATCATCCCGCAGTACCTCATGTTCCAGCAGGTCGGCTGGGTCAACACGTTCCTTCCGCTCATCATCCCCAAGTTCCTCGCGACCGACGCGTTCTTCGTCTTCCTCATGGTGCAGTTCATCCGAGGCCTGCCTCGCGAGCTCGACGAGGCGGCCGTGATCGACGGATGCAGCCGCTGGCAGATCTTCACGCGCATCATGCTCCCGCTCATCCGTCCGGCGCTCGCGACGACCGCGATCTTCACCTTCATCTGGACCTGGAACGACTTCTTCAACCAGCTCATCTACCTGACGAAGCCTGCGCTCTACACGCTGCCGCTCGGCCTCAACGCCTTCCTCGACTCGACGGGCGACTCCAACTGGGGTGCGCTCTTCGCCATGGCGGCGCTCTCGCTCGGGCCTGTACTCGGCTTCTTCATCGTCGCTCAGAAATACCTGGTGCGCGGGATCGCCACCACCGGCCTCAAGTAGGGTCGGTCGCGTGGCGAGACCAACGGTGACGATCGCGATCGATCCGGCGCGCGTCGAGCAGATGCTCGATGAGCGCGACCTCGACCGGTTGCGGACGGTCGCCGACGTGCGCGTGCTCGAGGTATCCGTTGCGTCGACCATCGAGGGTGCGCCCGAGAAGGATGATGCGGCCGAGGCACTGCTCGCCGAGGCGCTACGCGACACCGACGCGGTCATCGTCACGCACGGGTCGCCGCGCCTGTCGTGGGAGCTGCTGGATGCGGCATCCGCTCTCTCGTTTGTCGGCGAGCTGGAGGGCGACCGATTCTTCGGGCGCGTGGATGTCGATGCCGCCGCCGAGCGCGGGATTACGGTCGTCGACACGACCCACGGCTCCTCCCGCCCGGTCGCGGAGTTCGCGCTCGCGATGGCGATCCTGGGGCTTCGCGACACCTGGCGCTACGCGAAGCGACTTCAGGCGGGCGACGCGGTGACCCCGACCGCCCGCACCGAGCCCGACCGCATAGTCAACTCGGAGCTCGAGGGCCGCACCGTCGGCCTCGTCGGCTTCGGACACATCGGCTGGCGGCTCGCCGAGCTGCTGCGCCCCTTCGGCTGCGACGTGCTCGCGTTCGACCCGTTTGCGGCGCGCGAGCTCGCCGAGGTGAGCGACGTGACGTTCACGCGCGACCTCGATACTCTCCTGCGGGGCAGCGAGGTCGTCGTGCTTCTCGTGCCGCACACCGCGGCGACGACGCGCATGATCGGGGCTGAGCAACTCGCGGCGCTGCGCCCCGGTGCCGTGCTCGTGAACGTCGCACGTGGGGGCGTCGTCGATACCGACGCGCTCGTGACTGCCGCTCGCCGGGACGAGCAGGTGTTCTGCATCGACGTGCTCGACCCCGAGCCCATCCCGCTCGACCACCCGCTGCGCGACCTGCCCAACGTCATGCTCACGCCGCACCTCGCGGGGGCGACGGGGCAGTCCCGCAAGCGCTTCTTCGCGCTCATGGTCGACGAGGTGCTGCGGCACTTCGCTGGCCTCGAGCCGCACGCACGCCTCACGTCCCGTTCGCGCGACGGCCGCGGCGCGGGCGGCGCCTCCCCGACCATCAGCAAGCCGCTCTAATAGCGCTCAACCAGAAGGAATCCCCGTGAGAGTCATCGCCGGCGCCTACGCGACCGCACCCCGCCCGATCGAGTCGGACGAGCAGTTCCGCCGCTACGTCGACGCGGTCGTCGAGACCCCCGGCCTCGGTGGGCTCGAGGTGCCCTTCTACGAGGTCGAGTCGCCGTGGGGTGGCACCGACTACCTCGCCGCGACCCCCGCCGAGCACCGCCACGTGCTGACCCTCGTGCCGGCGATGGTCATGGGCATGGGGGAGCGTCCGCTGCTGGGTCTGGCGTCGACGAATGAGACGGCGCGGGCGCAGGCCGTCGGCATCGCGAGGGACGCGCTCGCGTACATCCGCCGCGTCAATGGCTTGGGCGGCGGCCAGTTCGACACCATCGAGCTGCACAGTACGCCGCGCCGCGCGGACGGTTCGGCGGACGCTCTCGCCCGCTCGCTCGACGAGATCCGCGAGTGGGACTGGAGTGGCATCGCGCTGTCGATCGAGCACTGCGACACCGAGACGGGTGCGCACCCCGCGGCGAAGGGATATCTGCCGCTCGACGAGGAGCTCGACGCGATCGCCCCACGCGGCGGAGGTATCGTCATCAACTGGGGTCGCTCGGCGATCGAGACGCGCGATGCCGACGGTCCCGCCGATCACATCGCTGCGGCAGTCGCACGCGGCGCACTCACGGGGGTGATCTTCTCCGGTGTCGCCACGAACGACAACGCGCTCGGTGCCGCCTGGGCGGACTCGCACGCGCCGTTCCGCGGCTGGGGTGCCGGACCACTCGCCGCTGAGGCCGAGAGCAGCCTGCTCACCGCCGACGAGCTCGAGCGCTGCGTGCGACTGGCTCTCGACGCTCCCGAGTTGGAGTTCCTCGGCATCAAGGTCGCGCCGCCGCCCGTCGCCTCCGACATCGAGCGCGTCGACCTGTTCCGCGCCAACTTCGCAATGCTGATCGAAGCCATCGAGAGGGCACGCGCGGCGCGGTGATCGCCGACGCGCACGCCCACACCTGGTCCACCTGGCCCTACGCCAGGGCGGGGCTTGCTGGCGGCTCGCCTCCGGCATGCGACGTGGATGCCCTCCTGGCGACCCTCGACGAGAACGGCGTCGATCGTGCCCTCGTTGTCGCCGCGCGGCTCGAGGCGCACGCGGGCAACAACGAGTACGTGCTCGAGGCGGCCGCGCGGCACCCGGATCGCCTCTGGGCCGCCGTCGAGGTGGGATCATTCTTCGCGCCGCCGGACTCCGCGCCCGCCGACCGGTTGCGGCATCTCGTCGACGGCGGGCCGGTTGCGGCGGTCGCGCTCTTCCCCGACCCCGCCGCGCCGGGGTGGCTGACGGGCGACGGGGGCCGGTCGGTCCTCGCCGTGGCGGCGACGCACCGTCTGCTGGTGTCTGTGGCCGCCCCGCCGGCCCTGCACGACGATCTGCGTTCGACGGCGGCGGCGTGGCCCGGCATCCACTTCGTCGCTCACCACGCCGGGATGGCGCAGGCGCACGAACTCGCCGGCGTGCTCGCTCTCGCCGCCGAACCGAACGTGAGCGTCAAGCTGTCGGGGCTTCACTACCTGGATGCCGCACCGCACGAGATCGTCGGCCCTCTGCT
Source organism: uncultured Salinibacterium sp. (assembly GCA_964477625.1). Lineage (GTDB taxonomy): Bacteria > Actinomycetota > Actinomycetes > Actinomycetales > Microbacteriaceae > Rhodoglobus. The sequence continues at coordinate 8,390 of CAYZHZ010000019.1, read as the reverse complement.
CGCCGGGTTCGGCCCGTCTCGTCTGCTCTGGGGTTCCGATTTTCCGGCGGCAGCCCGCCGCGGCATCGAGTACGCCGACACGCTTGCGGCGGTGCGCGCGATCATCCCGACCGAGCACCACGCCGCGGTACTGGGAGGCAATCTGGGCGCGGTGCTAGCGCGCTAGCTGCTCCTCGAGCGTGAACGCGATCGGCAGTTGTCTCATGCCCTCGCCGGGTCGAGCGGGGTCGAGCGGTTCGAAGTACTCGCCGATGAGCGCGTCCCACTCGGCGCGCGCGGGAGAGGCGGCGATGAGGGCGCGCGAGGCGTCGAAATCGTCGGCTTCCACATAGCCCACGATGAGACCCGACTCGTCGGTGAAGATCGAGTAGTTGCTCCAGCCCGACGCGGCGATTGCCTCGAGCATCGCACGCGGAACCGCGGCGTGTGCCGCCCGGTAGTCGGCGAGGCGCTCCGGCCGCACCTTCAACAGGAAGCAGTGCCGCTGAGTCACGGTCGGGTCAGAACCCGACCTGGATCGCGGAGCGCTCCGCGATGAGCGGGCGGATGCGGGTGACGATGAACTCCTTGTGCTTCTCGTCGTCGGCGTATGCGCGGTAGCCCGCCTCGTCGTCGAAACCCGCGACGATCGCGAAGTCGAAATTGCCCTCCGCCTTGATGACGTCGTGCCCGAAATCGTAGGAGCGAATCGAGGGAACCCACGTCGGCATGTTCGCGAGGTCGGTCGTCATCGCGTCGATCTGCTCCTGCGTCGTCTCGGGCTTCCAGCGGAACATTACGAGGTGGCGAACGGTCATGGGTGTCTCCTTGGGTTCAGTGTCCGGCGTCGAAGCGGCCGTCGATCGCGGTCCAGCCCGCGTCGATCGGCAGGTTGGTCGCCGTGATGTACGACGCCGCGTCCGAGGCCAGGAACGCGACAGCGGCCCCGACCTCATCGGTCGTTCCCCATCGTCCCAGAATCGTGTGCTCGTTGTAGGCCTTGAGGGCGTCCGGCCTGTCGCGCAGCGGTCGCGTGAGCGGCGTGTCAATGACGCCGGGTGCGATCGAGTTGACGCGCACGCCCTGCGCGCCCACCTCGCTCGCGAGGCCGCGCACCATCTGCTGTACCGCGGCCTTGGTCGAGGCGTAGACCGCGAGCCCAGGCTCGATCATGCTCGCGCGCATCGACGAGCACGCGATGAGGCTCCCGGAGCCCTGCGCGGCCATGATGACACTCGCTTGCTGCAGAAAGTAGAACGTGCCCTTGAGGTTGAGTGCGATGATGCGGTCGAACTCTTCATCCGTGTATGCGCTGATGCGCTTGCGGATGTTGATGCCCGGGGTCGTCACGCCGATATCGAGCGACCCGAAGCCATCCACCGCGGTCGCCAAGGTGCGCGCGACGTCGTCCTTCGACGACAGGTCTGCAGTCACGCCCACGGCCTCGCCGCCCGCCGCGGTGATCTCCTCCACGGTCTGCGCGACGCCCTCAGTGTTGACGTCGGCGCAGACGACGCGCGCCCCGAGGCCCGCGAGCACTCGCGCCGAACCGGCCCCGATGCCCGAGCCAGCCCCCATGACAACGGCGGAACGGCCGGTGAGGTCGAAGAGGTCACGGTACTGGTTCATGGGGTCTCCGTTGTTCTGGTGGGCTCCGCCATCGAGGTGAAGAGGGCGGTGTCGAGAATGAGGGGCGGGATCATGCGGTTGCGAAAGAGCGCGAGAATCTGGGCCGGGCCCTCGTCCGACGACGGTATCGCGGGCATGTCGAGGGTGCGAGCGGCGTTGGCCGCGGCATCCAGCACGCCCTGACGGGCAGAGGCGTACTCGGGTGACGCGATGGCCTCCAGCAGGGCCGGCGTCGCCTCGATGAGGAATGGCGCGTCGGCGGCGATCATGCGGTACGGGCTCAATACCCGCGGATGCCCGTGCGCGGCGGCGATCGCCGCGAGGGCGCTCTCCGTCTCTGGCGTGGGGTCTCCCGCGGCCAGTCCCGGTGAACGCACTGCCCGCGCCGGTGCGCGCTCGGCGCGCGGGGCATCGGAGGCCCCGAGGCCGTTCGCCGCCCGGTACCACGTGCTCGCGAGGAACAGGAGCTCGGGCAGCAGCGACCGCTGGAGGGCGAGGTAGTCGACGAGCTCGGGGCGAGTCGGGGTCGCGCGAGCGCTCACCGGAATGGCGGGGGAGACGATGGTCGCGACCGCCGCGCGGTACGCGGGGGTGTCGATCAGGGGTCGCCATGCGTCCCATGCGGGCACGAGGAAGTCGGGCCAGTGGGCGAGCGCCAGGAAGATGGGGCTCGCGGCGGTGATGCCGTATGCGGCAGGGATCTCGGCCATCACGCGGTCGAGTTCGGCGCTCGCGGGTGCGGGGGTGGGAAGTGTCATGAGGAGGTCGGCGCCCGCGTTCGCACGCTGATTCTCGACCTCGATGCTCTGCTGCTCCGCCACGTCGCGAGGCTCCTCACTGGGTGTTTCTGGGTGCATTCAGTATCCCCGGCGATTTCACTATCTGTCAAGATTGCGGAAGTTGATTCAAATACTTGACAAAGTGAGAACGTCGCTTCACACTTCTCAGAAGCCACGGCGAGGAAGCCGGCACAGTCGCCGGTCAAGACCGTTGTGAGCGAAACGTCCAGATCGCAAACCACAATCACAGTCGAAAGGTGACCCGATGAATTTCATGACTCGCACGGGTGCGCGTCGCATTGGCAGCGTCGTCGCCGCCGGTGCCGCCCTCGCCCTGCTCGCGGGCTGCTCGCAGGGCCCCGCACCCGAAGCACTCGAAACCCCGGCTCCCTCGGGAACCGACACCGACCTCCGCGCCGCCTGGTGGGGCGGAGAGTCGCGCGCCGAACTCTTCAACCAGATCATCGACAACTACGAGGCCACGCTCGACGGCCCCACGTTCGAGACCTCCTTCACGGCGTTCGACCAGTACTTCCCGCAGCTCGCCACGCAGGCCGCCGGCAAAGACCTGCCCGACGTGCTCTTCATCACGGAGCGCCAGATCTCCGACTTCGCACCCGCGCTGCTCGACCTGACCCCCTACGTCAACGTGGGCCAGCTCGACATCGACGCGTTCAGCGACAACTTCGTGACTGCGGGCAAGGTCGGTGACGATCTCAAGATGATGGCCGTTGGCGCGACATACCCGACCATCCAGTTCAACCAGACCCTCTTTGACGAGGCCGGCATCGACTACCCCTCGGGCGAGTGGACGTGGGACGACGTGAAGAAGACGGCGATCGAGCTGAGCGATGCGCTCGGCCCGAACCGTTGGGGCATGCAGGACTCGGGCGGCGTCGGAACGCTCTTCGAGAACTTCCTGCTGCAGCGCGACAAGACGCTGTTCACGGGTGACGAGCTCAACTTCGAAGAGAGCGATCTCGCCGACTGGCTCGGCCTCTGGGAAGACCTGCGCGCGTCCGGCGCGACGCCTCCCGGACAGGTGACCGTCGAGACCGCGTCGAACACGTTCGAGAACTCGCTCTTCGGCACCAAGAAGGTCGCGATGTTCTACACGAGCCACAACCAGCTCCCGACGTTCCAGGGCTTCATGCCTGACGACGTGCTGAGCCTCGCTCCCGACCCGGTCGCCGGCGACACCCGCACGACGCTCATCATCGGAACGTTCATGTCCGTGGCCGGCAACACCGGCAACGCAGACGCGGCAGTCGGTCTGCTCAACTACTGGGTGAACGACCCCGAGGCGATCGAGCTCTTCGGTGCGCAGTTCGGTTCGCCCGCATCATCCAAGGCTGTCGAGCAGATCTCGAAGAACGCGAGCCCCGCGCTCACGAAGCTGCTCGAGTACGGCACGGAGGCCGAGACGATCGCTCAGGTCGGCTCGCCCCGCCCGAAGGGTGGCACCGAGGTCGAGTCGATCATCGCTCGCGCCAACGAGGCTGTCGCCTCGGGTGCGCTGACCGTGGATGCTGCGGCCAAGGAGTTCTACCTCCAGGCCGAGGACGCCGTCCGCTAAAGCACGACAAGCGAGTGATGGGCTGGCTGGCGAGACCGGCCAGCCCATCACTCACGTACATCACGAAACACAATGGGAGCGGCGCACACGTGTCCGAGACGATAGAGATTGACGAAGCGGGGCTCGACCTCGACGAGGTAAAGCGGGCGCACGGCCAGATGGCGGTGCTGCGCTACCTCGAAGAGCGGGTGCGCGAGCTGCGGGTGAGCGAGGAGTTTCTCGGTTCGGTGCACCTCGCACTCGGCCAGGAGGCCATCGCGGTCGGCGCGTGCGCGGCCCTGCGCCCGACCGACGCCCTCACCGTCACCTATCGCGGGCACGGCTGGGCCGTCGCCAAGGGCGTCACGCCCGAGAGTCTCTTCGCCGAGCTGCTGGGCCGGGCCACGGGTACCAACGGCGGGCGCGGCGGCTCCGCCTACCTGTCGTCGAAGCAGCACATGTTTCTCGGCGAGAACAGCATCGTGGGAGCCGGTGCCCCCATCGCGCTCGGCCCCGCGCTCGCGACGCGATACGACGGATCGGACCGTGTCTCGGTCACGGTCTTCGGCGATGGCGCCATGAACCAGGGCTCTGTGAGCGAGGCGTTCAACTTCGCGGCGGCGTTCCAGCTTCCCGTCGTCTTCATCCTCGAGAACAACGGACTCTCTGAACTCACCCGCATCGACGAGATGGTGGCGGATGACCGCCTCTACCGCCGCGCGGAGGCCTTCGGTTTTCCCGGCATCCGCGTCGACGGCAACGACCCGTTCGTGGTTCGCGCCGCCGTTCAGCAGGCCGTGGACCGTGCCCGTGCCGGGGGCGGTCCCACCCTTATCGAAGCCATGACCGAGCGCATTGCCGGCCACTACATCGGGGACGCGGAGCTCTACCGGCGACCCGGTGAGGTCGAAGCCGCGCTCGAGAAAGAACCCCTCGTGCGCTCCCGGGAACGGCTGCTGCGCCGCGGGCTCGCCGCCGGCGATGTCGATGCCCTCGAGGCGTCGGCGCACGAGGTCATCGACCGCGCGACGGAGGCGGCTCGAGCCGCCGATCTCGCACCTGTCTCCACCGTGAAGGACCACCTGTATGTCGGCCGCTGAGACGAACACCACCGCAGCGAATCTCAACTACCTCCTCGCGGTCAACGCGGGTCTGCGCCGGGCCCTCGACGAACGGCCCGAGGTCATCGTCTACGGCGAGGACGTCGGCAAGGGCGGTGGCATCTTCGGTGCGACCCGGGGCCTGCGCGACAACTTCGGGGAGCGCGTCTTCGACACCCCCATCAGCGAGAGCGCGATCCTCGGCAGCGCTCTCGGCGCCGCGATGATGGGAATGCGTCCCGTGGTCGAGATCATGTGGATCGACTTCTCGCTCGTCGCGATGGATCAGATCGTCAACCAGATCGCGAACGCCGCCTACGTCTCGCAAGGGCAGTGGACGGCCCCGCTTGTCATCCGCACTCAGCAGGGCTACCTGCCGGGTGCGTGCGCCCAGCACGCCCAGAACCTCGAGGCGTACTACGCGCACACCCCGGGCCTGCGAGTCGGCATGCCGTACTCGGTGCAGGATGCCCACGACATGCTGCTCTCGGCGGTCGACTCCGACGACCCCGTGCTCATCATCGAGAACCGCAGTCTGTACTTCCGCTCGCGCGAACACGTGGCGCTCGACAACCCGATCGAGCCGATCGGCAAGGCGCGCGTCGCGCGCCAGGGCACCGCGATGACGGTCGTCTCGTGGTCTGCCATGGTCGGTGTCGTGCTCGAGGCCGCTGAGGTGCTCGCGAAGGAGGGCATCGACGTCGAGGTCATCGATCTGCGCTGGCTCAACCCGCTCGACGAGAACGCGATTTTCGAGAGTGTGCGCAAGACCGAGCGATTCGCGGTTGTGCACGAGGCGAACCAAACCGGCGGGTTCGGCGCCGAGCTCGTCGCGCGTGTGGTCGAGAACTGCATCGGGTCGTTGGATGCCGCGCCCAAACGCATCGCGACGCCCGACCTGCGCATCCCGGCCGCACCCCACCTGCAGCAGGCGGTCATCCCCCAGGTCGCGGATGTCGTGGAGCGGCTGCGTGCGCTCGCCCACGAGTAGCACGATCGGGCGCTCAGGCGCCCCGCTGTAGAGTTCGACGGTGCCTCACGACGACCTGCTTGCCCTCGCCCGCGACATCGCCACGAGGGCGGGCGCGCTCGCGAAGCAGCGGCGCGCCGAGGGTGTGGAGGTCGCGGCGAGCAAGTCGAGCCCCGTGGATGTCGTGACCGAGGCCGACCGTGAGACGGAACGGTTCATCCGCGCCGCGCTCGCCGAGGCGCGCCCCGACGACGCGTTCTTCGGTGAGGAATCCGACCCGACGACCGGCTCGAGCGGACTCACCTGGATCGTCGACCCCATCGACGGCACCGTCAACTTTCTCTACGGTTTCCCGCACTACGCCGTGAGTATTGCCGTCGTCGAGGGCGGAGCCGACCCGCAGACTTGGACGGCGCTCGCCGCGTGCGTCGTGAACCCGGCGATAGACGAGGTCTACACGGCGACCGCGGGTGGCGGGGCCCATCTGAACGACACGCGACTGCAGGTCGCAGACGCCGTGGAGCTCTCGCAGGCCCTCGTGGGCACGGGCTTCGCCTACGACTCGACGATGCGTGGACGCCAGGGGCGCCTTGCCGCCGACCTTCTCCCACTCGTGCGTGATCTGCGTCGCCAGGGCACCGCGAGCCTCGACCTCTGCTACGTCGCCGCGGGGCGCCTCAACGCCTACTACGAGTCCACCCTGAGCCCGTGGGATCACGCCGCTGGCGCGCTCATTGCGCAGGAAGCGGGCGCGGTCGTGAAGGGCTTCGGCGGGGCACGTGCGGGCCGCGAGTTTCTGCTGGCGGGGCATCCGGATGTCGCGGCTCGGCTCGAGGCCACGCTCGTCGAGCTCGGTCTGGAGTCGGTTCTTCCTCGCGGCTAGCCGCCCCCGGGCTGGCGTGTCGGCGGTGGAGCGGTTACCCTGAATTGGTCCCCCAAAGGAGCCCTATGTCGTTGCGCGAGCCTGACGCAGCAACGCCCCCACTGACTCGGCGCCAGTTGCGCGAGCTCGACGGGTCGCGTGCTGGGGCTGCAGTGCACCCTTCGACAGCCAAGCCTGTTGCTGCGGGTAAGCCCGCCAAGCCGGTCAAGGCGAAGAAGGCTCCCCGCGTTCCGCGCAACCTTCGTCCGCCGCGCAACCCCCAGCCGCGCCGGGGCGCACGGGCCGCACGAAAGCTCCTGTCGTTCGGGGCGCTGCTCTTCGCGGGCGCCCTGGCGGTGGGGATGTCCGTGCCCGCGAACCTCTTCATGCCGCCCGATACCTTCGCCGCGGACGCCGTGACGGTGTCGCAGACCGAGCAGTCGAAGGTTGCCGTGCAATCGGAGACCGTCTCGGCTGACGCGGTTGCCGGCGCCGTCGCTCGCGACACATACGGTGTTACCTCGTACGCCGAGCTGCTGCGAGCGCAGTACGGATCGCAGGGTGGCACGTTCACCGCCACGACCGGTGCCATCCGATGGCCGTTCCCGTACACGGTGCCGATCACCGACGGGTTCGGCTGGCGCCCCAACGGAACCTCGGGCACGAGCCACCACAACGGCGTCGACTTCACCCCCGGCAACGGCACCCCGATCTACGCGATCGCGGACGGGGTCGTCACCACCCACAGCGACGACTACTACGGCTACGGCAATCACGTCATCATCAGCCACAACATCAACGGCGAGGCATTCGACAGTCTCTACGCCCACATGCAGACAGGCACGAGCCCGCTCAACGCGGGCGACGTCATCAAGGTCGGCGACTTCATCGGACTCGTCGGCGACACGGGACAGTCCTACGGCGCGCACCTGCACTTCGAGATTCGCATCTCGAGCGTGCCCGTGGACCCCTTCGCGTGGCTGCAGGCACACGCCGTCAACTGACCAGCTACGCGCGCAACCACACCGTGGTGTCGCTCGGGAGCGCACCGCCCGTGATGGTCTCGCTCGCCAGCAGTACGTCACCGACGGGAAGTTCGACCGCAACATCCCCCAGGTTGGCGATGACGGTGATGTCAGCGGTGCGGAACGCGACGACATCAGTGCCGTAGCCCTCGATCCACTGCACCTCTCCGTTGCCGAGATCGTGCTCACGCCGGAGCTTCAGCGCGGAGCGGTAGAGCTCCAGGGTCGAGCCGGGGACGCCCGCCTGGGAGTCTCGCGCGTATGGCGCCCAATCGGCGGGCTGGGGCAGCCAGCTCGCTCCCGTGCTGTTGAAGCCGTACCCGGGAAGGTCGGCCTCCCAGGGGATGGGCACGCGGCATCCATCGCGACCGTACTTCTCGCCATTGGTGCGGAACCAGGTCGGGTCTTGCCGGGCCGAGTCCGGCAAATCGATGACCTCGGGCAGCCCCAGCTCCTCGCCCTGGTAGATGTAGCTGCTGCCCGGGAGTGAC
>CAYZHZ010000018.1:0-28318 GCA_964477625.1 uncultured Salinibacterium sp. | reverse complement strand
CGGCGGGTACGACGTGCTGTCGCGCGTGATCTGGGGAACGCAGACTGCGGCGATCGTGATCATCGTTGCGGTCATCCTCTCCATCTTCATCGGCGTTCTCCTCGGACTCGTTTCGGGGTACATCGGTGGCTGGCTCGACCGCGTGCTCGTGGTGATCGCCGATGCCGTCTACGCCTTCCCGTCGCTGCTGCTCGCGATCGTCGCGGCCATCGCGATCAGCGGAGGCCAGTCGAGCTTCTGGGGCGGAATATTCGCGGCCGCAATATCCATCACCGTCGTCTTCATCCCGCAGTACTTCCGGGTGATCCGGGCAGAGACAGTTCGCATCAAGGCTGAGGCGTACGTCGAGTCGGCGAAGGTCATCGGTTCGAGCTCGCCGCGGATCATGGTGCAGCACGTTCTGCGCAATGCCACGCGCACCCTGCCCCTGATCTTCACGCTCAACAGCTCCGAGGCGATCCTCACGCTCGCGGGCCTCGGCTTTCTCGGCTTCGGCATCGAGCCGACCGCGGCGGCCGAGTGGGGTTACGACCTGAACAAGGCCCTCTCCGACGTGACGAGCGGCATCTGGTGGACCGCCCTGTTCCCCGGGCTGGCGATCGTGCTCGTAGTGCTCGGCATCACACTCGTCGGCGAGAGCCTCAACGACCTCGCCGACCCACGACTGCGCACGCGCCGCCGTGCCGACGTGGCCCCGTCGGGCACCGCGACGACGTCGGCCGTTCCGGGCGGTAGCCTCAACGGAGCCGTTGATGTCGATTCGTTGGAGGGGAAGCCATGACTACCGTCGTCGACATCCAGAACCTCGCGGTCACGTTTGCCACCGACGGGGGCAATGTCACCGCGGTTGACGACGTGAGTTTGAGCGCTCACTCGGGCGAGGTCGTCGCGATCGTGGGGGAGAGTGGCAGTGGCAAGTCGGTGACGGCGAAGACCATCATCGGTCTTTTGCCCGAAACGGCGGTTACGCGCGGCGCGATCTATCTCAACGGCCGTGACGTCATCGGTCTGTCAGGTGAGAAGCTCCGCGCGACCCGCGGTCTCGACGCGGCAATGGTTTTTCAGGAGCCCTCGACATCGCTCAATCCGGTGTACACCGTCGGATGGCAACTCGCTGAGGGCCTGCGAGCCCATGGCAAGTACTCGCGGCGCGAGGCGCGCGCCAAGGCCATCGAATATCTCGGCAAGGTCGGCATTCCCGATCCGAAGCGCCGGGTGGACTACTACCCGCACCAGCTCTCCGGCGGTCAGAAACAGCGCGTCGTTATCGCCATGGCGCTCGCGCTCGATCCCGAGCTCATCATTGCGGATGAGCCCACCACGGCACTCGACGTCACGGTACAGGCGGAGATCCTGGATCTGCTGCGCCGGTGTCGAGACGAGTTCGGCACCGCCATCATCCTCATCACCCACAACATGGGTGTCGTCGCCGACCTCGCGGATCGCGTCGTCGTCATGTATGAGGGTCACGTGGTGGAACAGGCGACAGCCCACGACCTTTTCACCGCGCCGCAGCATCCTTACACCCAGCGGCTGCTCGCCGCCGTACCCCGCATCGACTCGACGCGGGAGCGCGTTGCCGTCACTGAAGGCGCGCCCGTGGTGGTCGCTAAGGATCTCGTCATCGAGTTTCCCGGGCGCCTCGGTGAGAGACCATTCCGTGCGGTCGACGGCGTGAGCTTCCAGATCCAGGCTGGCGAGGTGCTCGGTCTCGTGGGGGAGAGCGGGTCAGGCAAAACCACGATCGGCCGAGCCATCGGCGGTCTCACCAAGGTGACGGGCGGCTCGCTCTCCGTCTTGGGGCACGAGATGCGCGGAATCAAGGAGCGCACGTTCAAGCCGGTGCGCGGCGACATCGGGTTCGTGTTCCAAGATCCGGCCTCGAGCTTCAACCCGCTCCTGACGATCGCTCAGTGCGTCGCTGAGCCCCTCATCGTGCACGGTAGGGCGTCGGATGCCGGTGACGCCCGCCCCCGCGTCAACGAGCTGCTCGAAGCGGTGCAGCTCCCCGCGGCGTTCGGCGACCGCTTCCCTCACGAACTCAGCGGCGGACAGCGTCAGCGCGCCAGCCTCGCGCGGTCACTCGCGCTCGAGCCGACTCTGCTGATCGCCGACGAGCCGACGAGCGCTCTCGACGTCTCGGTGCAGGCGCGGGTGCTCGAGCTGTTCGTCGAGCTTCAGAGGGAATTCGGGTTTGCGGCGTTGTTCATCAGTCACGACCTGGCGGTCGTCGACATGCTCTCGGATCGCATCGCGGTGCTGTACCACGGTCGACTCGTCGAGGAGGGTACGGGCGCTGAGGTTCTTGGTGCCCCGAAGGACCCGTACACGCAGCGGCTGCTCGCCTCACTGCCCGTTCCCGACCCGGCGGAGCAGGCCGTGCGCCGCCAGCACCTTCACGCGCTCCAGGAGGCGGATCGATGACCGATGCACCCCAGCTCGCGGTGAGTGCGCGCGACCTCTCGCTGCGCTACTCGTCAGACAATCCCGAGACCCGATCCGTCGCGGTCAACGGGGTGAGCTTCGACATCGCCGAGGGCGAAGTGCTCGCGGTGGTCGGGGAGACCGGGTCAGGAAAGAGCACCCTCGCCAAGGCTGTCGGCCTCGTCGCCGACCTGCCCGACGAGGGCTCACCGGCCATCACCGGAGGATCGCTGTCGATTTTCGGCACGCCAGTGCGACAGATCTCTAACCGCAAGCGCGATCGGGTCGGACTCCATGTCGGCTACCTCCCCCAGGAGGCGGGTGACTACCTCGAGCCGCGTTTGACGATCGGTGAGAACGTCGCAGAGCCGATCTTTTCGCGCGACCGTCACTTCGATCAAGACGAGGCGGGGGAGATGGTTGCGACGCTCATCGACTCTGTGCGGCTGCCGCTGAGCACGATGAACAAGTACCCGCACGAGCTGAGCAAGGGCCAGCGGCAGCGGGTCGCGATTGCGCGATCGCTCATCCTCGCACCCGACCTGCTCGTGGCCGATGACCCCACCGCAGGTATCGATGTCACGGTGCGCGGTGCGGTACTCGATGTCATCATGTCGCTCCAGCGCGAGCGCTCCTTCTCGGCGCTCATCGTCACAGCCGACCTCGGCGAGGTACGTCGTGTGAGCGACCGCGTCGCAATCATGCACCGCGGCACGATCGTGGGTATCGGCTCGCTCGAGGCCGTTCTCGAAGACCCGCGACACGATTACGTTGGCCGACTGGCCAATTCCCTCGCTTCCCCCGAGGGCGAACTGAGAAAGGCACTCGGAGTTGGATGATCGTCGCGCGCCCGGTGAGCACCGGGACCCCCTTGCCCAGTCCGGCCGAAGCGTCGATCCTCGACCCGCGGCAGGGCCGATAGCGATCCTCCCCGAGCCTACTGAGCTCATGTCTTCTGCTGTCGTGGAGGGTGGCGGCGAGGTCGCGCCCCTCTCCGACGCCACGGCCGGTGTCGTCTGGCTGGGAAAGTCGCCCGAGGAGCTCGCCGCCGTGCTGCGCGATCACCCGTCTGTCGGATGGGTTCAGCTTCCGCTCGCCGGCGTGGAGGCCTGGGGGGCGGTACTTTCCGAGTTCGCGCACGTTACCTGGACGAGCGCGAAGGGCTCGTTCGCGGAGCCCGTAGCCGAGCATGCCGTCGCGTTGACTCTCGCGACCCTGCGCCAGATTCCGGACAAGAGTCGCTCCGACAGCTGGGCTCAGGTCAAGCACGGTGTCTCCCTGTACGGACGCTCGGTGGTGATTATCGGCGCCGGCGGCATCGCGGTCGAACTCATCCGGCTGCTCGCGCCCTTCGAGGTAGACATCACGATCGTTCGGCGCTCGAGCGATCCCTTGCCGGGGGCGAATCGAACAGTCACCTCGGCTGAGCTGGCGGATGTATTACCGACGGCCGACGTCGTCATCGTGGCGGCGGCGGCGACGGATGAGACGGCGCAGCTTCTCGGCGCCACCGAGCTGGCGCTCCTGCAACCCACCGCCGTGCTCGTCAACATCGCGCGCGGTCGCCTCGTCGACACCGACGCCCTCGTGACGGCGCTGTCGGAGCACCGCCTGTGGGGTGCCGGGCTCGATGTCACCGATCCGGAGCCGCTCCCGGACGGGCATCCACTCTGGTCTGCGCCCGGCGTCGTGATCACCTCGCACTGCGCGGACACCCCGGAGATGACCGTGCCCCTGCTCGCGGAGCGGGTTCGTCTCAATGTCGAGGCCCTGACCGGGTCGGGCAAGTTCGTCGGTCTGGTGGACCCACACAGCGGATATTGATGCGTCGTCGCGTTGTGGTTTGGCAGCCTCGCAGTCTTTGATAAAGTGGCTAGGCTGTTCCAGCAATCCTCGATAGCTCAATTGGCAGAGCAATCGGCTGTTAACCGATAGGTTCTTGGTTCGAGTCCAAGTCGGGGAGCCATAAGCCCGGACCTCACTGAGGTCCGGGCTTTTGTGTTGTCGTGGCAGCAGATGCACGCGTACATCCGCGAAGTGTGTGAAAAAGCGGGGGATGTGCTGAGTTCAGACCCCAAAGCGGGCGTTCGTCGGTGAGCAGCCAGGGCTTTGCCCGAGGATTCCCACGAACCGCCCAGACTCGGTGTGGAGTGTTGTCCGGTCATGCCGAAGCACACCACCCGAACCTCGTCCTTCTTCCGTCCTCGAACAGTCGCCGCCCTCAGCGTCTGCGTTGTCGCCGCCCTCGCCGGCGGTGCCGCCACCTTGGCTGCAGCGCAGTCTGCTCGCGCCGACGAGATCGCGCGCCAGACGGTCACCGAATCCCTTATGGAGACCGCGAGCGTCGACTCGGACCAACTCCACGTCTACGACACCGTGCTCGACGCCAAGCTCGGCTACCAGCAACGAGTCGCCGCCGAGCGCGCCGCATTCCTCGCTACCCCCGCTGGAGCACAGGCCACCGCGCGAGAAATGGCTGCGTCCCGGTACGGCTGGGGTGATGACCAGTTCTCCTGTCTCGTGAATCTGTGGGAGCGCGAATCCAACTGGAACGTGAACTCGTACAACGCATCGAGCGGAGCTACCGGAATCCCTCAGGCCCTGCCCGGCGAGAAGATGGCCACGGCCGGCGCCGACTGGCAGACCAACCCGGCCACGCAGATCGCGTGGGGTCTCGGCTACATCGCGGCCGCCTATGGCACACCGTGCAGCGCGTGGGGTCACTCCGAGTCATACAACTGGTACTGATGCCGCGCGTACTCCGCGGGGAGTAGCGCACGACCGCCCGCGAGCCGACGCGAAGGTCTCGCACCGCAAGTACGATCGTGAGCATGCCTCCCGAGGACTGGCGCCGCTGGCACGAGGACGGGGAATTCCGACGCCCCCCACGTCCGCGAACCTCCCGCCGGTTCCGCCTCCTCTTCCCGGTACTGCTCTCCCTCGCGATCCAGCTGCCGACGACCCTGTTCTGGCAGCTGCGATTCGCGGACGGACCGCTCCCGGTTCCGATCTGGGTGTCGTTCGTGACCGTCGCGCTCGCCGTGCTGGGTCCGCTCGCTCTGCTGGGGAGACGGCGGTTCCCTGGCCCCGTCGTAGCCGTCGTGAGCCTCGCGGCGGGAGCAGACCTGCTGCTTGCGGATCCGCTGCACGGGCCGCCGTACATTGCCCTCGCCTTCGCGATCGCGAGCGCCATCATCCACGATGCTCGCGTGTGGGCGTGGACGTCGGTAGCGGTCGTCTGGGTCGCGTCAGTGACGCTCGGGCTCGTTCTGGGCATGGCGTGGAGTCCCGCGCGGCTCGCGATCACGACGCTCGGCATCCTCATTGTCTTCGGGGCTGGCGAGGCGATGCGCACCCGTCGCGAACACTACGAGGAGTACCGTCGGGCGATCGCCCAGCGCAAGCAGACCGAGGTGCAGGCGGAGCGTGTGCGCATCGCGCGCGAACTGCATGACGTACTCGCGCACTCGCTCAGCCAGATCAACGTGCAGGCGAGTGTCGCGCTGCACCTCATGGACAAGCAGCCCGACAAGGCGTCCGAGGCGCTCGCGAGCATCAAAGACACGAGCAAGACCGCTCTCGACGAGGTGCGCTCGGTACTGGGTGTCTTGCGTGCCGAGGGCGGTCAAGACCCGAGCGCCCCGCTGGTGCCCGAGCCCGATCTCAGTCGTCTCGCGGGTCTCGCGGCGTCCGTCACGTCGCAAGGCGTCGAGGTCTCGCTCGACAATCGCATCGTGGATGCTCCGAAGGCCGTTCAACTGGCGATCTACCGGATCGTGCAGGAGTCGCTCACGAACGTCGTGCGTCACGCGAACGCCCAGACCGCGACCGTCGAACTCGACGTCGTCGCCGGCTCGTACTCCGTGACGATCGATGACGACGGGCGTGGAATGCCAGCGGACGAGTCCGCGAACCCCAGCGAGGGCGGGCGAGGACTTCTCGGCATGCGCGAACGCGCAGAGTTGCTCGGGGGCACTCTCGAGACAAGCGATTCGCCTCGCGGCGGAGTTCGCGTGAACGCCAGTATTCCCGTCAAGGAGGCCCCCGAATGATCCGTGTTGCGATCGCCGACGACCAGCAGCTGATCCGAGCGGGTTTCCGCAGCCTGCTCGAGGCCGAACCCGACATCGAGATCGTGGGTGAGGCCGGCACGGGTGCTGACGCGGTGGCGCTCGTCACGGCGACGCGCCCTGACGTCGTGCTCATGGACATCCGGATGCCCGAGGGCGACGGCCTCTGGGCGACCGAGCAGATCGCGTCTAACCCGTCGCTCGCGTCGACCCATATCGTCATCGTCACGACTTTCGAGCTCGATGAGTATGTCGGCCGTGCGATACGTGCGGGGGCGAGCGGATTCCTCGTCAAAGACACCGAACCCATCGAGTTCATCCGCGCCGTGCGAGTCGTCGCCGCCGGTGACGCCCTGTTGAGCCCGGGAGTGACTCGACGTCTCCTCGAGCGCATTTCTTCCCAACTGCGCGACGTGCCCGACGCGAGCCAACTCGACGTCATCACCGACCGCGAGCGCGAAGTGCTCGCCCTCGTCGGTCAAGGCCTGACCAATGAGGAAATCGGACGCGAGCTATTCCTGAGCCCGCTGACTGCGAAAACCCATGTCTCTCGCATCATGGCGAAGCTCGCCGCTCGCGACCGCGTTCAGCTTGTCGTGATCGCCTACGAGACGGGCCTCGTCGCGGCGGGTCGCGCGGAGTAGTCGGCACACGCATTTCTGCATCCGGGGGAGTACGCGAGGTGTCGCCATGCGGCAGATTCGCGGGAGAGCGTGGGAGTCCAGGCTGGGGTTATCGGTTCACTTTCGGACCGCCAGTGAAAGGGAAACGCTCGTGTTCACATCTCTTGCCCTCGTCGGCCTTGCTGCCCATCCCGGTGGGCCCGGGTGGGGCTTTGGCCTCTTCTTCATCCTGATCCCGCTGTTCTGGATCGGGCTCATCGTGCTCTTCGCGAGCCTCGCCCGTCGCCGCTGGAGCCGCGGCGGCTGGGGCCCGGGTGGACCCGGCTGGGCCTACGCTCACGGTGGCCACGGTTGGGGTGCCGGTGGGGCCGCTCGCTCCGCGGAGTCCACGCTCGCCGAGCGCTTTGCGCAGGGTGACATCGACGAGAAGGAGTATCGCGCTCGCCTCGAGGTGCTGCGTGCCAACAACGGCCCCGCAGCCCCGACCGCAAAGTAGATATTGGCCCGATTGCACCTCGGGCCGCAGCAGATAGAGTCTCCCTCTACGCCCGGAGTCAGGGCGTGGAGGGAGATCGTCTTTGTTATGACCGGCACGCACTCATGAGTCGAAGTCCCGAGGCCTCTGCCGCGATTCGAGCCAGTCTCGCCGTCGGTCTCGCCGTAGCAGCGTACGGCATCTCGTTCGGAGCTCTCGCGGTCGCCGCGGGGCTCGACATCTGGCAGACGTGCGCGCTCAGCCTCCTCATGTTCTCGGGCGGATCTCAGTTCGCTCTCGTCGGGGTACTCGCGAGCGGCGGGGTCGCGGCCGGTCCCGCGGGCATTGCGAGCGCGGCGCTGCTCGGTACCCGAAACGGCTTGTACGCCCTGCGGGTCTCGCCCTTCATCGGGGGTACTTGGTTTCGCAAGATCCTCGCCGCCCACTGGACGATAGACGAGACCACCGCCGTGTCGACCGCGCAGAAGACGCTTGAGGGTCAGCGCACGGGCTTCTGGTGGACGGGCGCGATCATCTACGTCGGCTGGAACCTCACGACACTCATTGGCGCGCTCATCGGCGACCTGCTGGGCGACGTGAGTCAGTATGGGTTGGATGCCGCTGCCGCCGCCGCGTTCCTGGGTCTGCTGTGGCCCCGGCTCAAGACACTCCAGCCCGTGGTCGTCGCCATCGGAGCAGCCGTCGTTGCAGCCGTGCTGACACCCGCCCTGCCCGCCGGAATCCCCGTGCTCGTCGCCGCCCTCGTGGCCGTCGGCGTGGGTCTCACGAATTGGCTTGGACCGAAGCCGATGCCGGGCGAACAGCCGATCGAGCCCGTGGGGGAGGGGGCACCGTGACGGTCTGGCAGGTCATCATCCTCGCGTCGATCGCGGTCTTCGCGCTCAAGCTCGTCGGCTATCTCGTTCCGCCGTCGTTCGTGGAGCGGCCCGTCCCCGCCCGCGTCTCGAACCTCCTGACCGTGGCGTTGCTCTCGGCGCTCATCGCGGTGCAAACCCTTGGTGCGGGGCAGGGCATCGCGATCGATGCTCGGGTGCCGGCCATCCTCGTCGCGGCGGGTTTGTTCGCGCTGCGCGTGCCGTTCATCATCGTGGTCGCCGCCGCTGCTGCGACCGCAGCGCTCATCCGGTTCGTCTTCTAGGGGCAGCTACCCCTCGAGGTCGTCGATTCCCGGTGTCCAGCTCTGACCGGGCGAACCCCAGCCGTTCTTGCGGATCGCCTTGGCGGCGGGACGCTGATATTCGTGGGCGAGGCGGTCGACGTACAGCACTCCGTCGAGGTGGTCCGTCTCGTGCTGGAAGATGCGAGCGAGCCAGCCCTCGGCGAGAATTTCGAAGGGCTTCTGGTCGAGGTCGACGGCGCGTAGTATGGCCCGCTGCGACCGACGGAGAGGGAATCGCTCGCCCGGCACAGAGAGGCAGCCCTCGGATTCGTCGTCCTCGTCGGCCTCGCCGATCGGGGTGGGGCTGATCCACAGTTCGGGGTTGATGGCGACACCCCGCCAGAGCACCTGGTCGTCGTCAGTCCAGTTGAAGACGAAGAGGCGCAGAGCAGCTCCGACCTGCGGTGCGGCAAGCCCGACTCCGGGTGCCTCGGCCATCGTTTCGTACATGTTAGCGACGAGCTGGTGGAGCTCGGCGTCGAATTGTGTGACCGGCTCGGCCGGAGTGTGAAGCACGGGGTCGCCAGTAATGACAATCGGGAGTACGGCCATTCAGACAGAATATCCGGGTCGAAACGGGTAGATTCGTCGGGTGCCGCCCGACTTCCAGGATCTTGCCGACCAGCTCACGCTGGACAACATCCCTGTTGTCGGTATTGGTCTTGCGCTCATCGCTGCGGTGCTTTTGGCACTCGGCACGCAGTTTCAACACCGCGGTGTCGCCCTTGTCGAGGCGAGTTCAGGGTCGGAAGCGAAGACCGGTCTGAGCTTCACCCAGCTCCGTTCCCTTCTGGCTCGCCCGTCGTGGGTCGCGGGCACACTCCTCCTCGGCCTCGCGGTTGTGCTCCAACTCACAAGCCTCGGCTTCGCGCCCCTGATCGTCGTGCAGCCCCTGGGTGCGGTCGCGCTCGTGATCACCGCGATCGTCAACTCCCGCGTCACGAGGGTGCCACTCGACCGCATCTCGATCCGCGCGATTGTCATTTGTGTCGTCGGGGTGGGCGCTTTCGTGACGATCGCGGCGTTCGTCGCCCAGTCGCATCCGATCACCGCTCGACAGCTTGTGACCGTGCTCATCATCCTCGCCGTCGTGCTTGCGGCGTTCGTGACGCTCTTCATCATCATGCGCAACCGCAAGCCGCGTCCCATCTTCTATGTCATCGCGGCTGGAGTGCTCTTCGGTTTCGTTGTCACGCTCGCGAAGGTCGTGATCGACCGGCTGAAGACCGTGGCCTTCACGGACTTCGAGTTTGATTCGTCGGACATCCTCACCATCCTGTGTCTCGTCGGTCTCGCGACCGCCGCGCTTCTCGGCATGTACTTCGTGCAGACGGCGCACTCCTCGAATCCCCCCGACCTCGTCGTCGCGGGCCTCACCGTGATCGACCCCCTCGTCGCAGTCTCCATCGGCGTCATCGTGCTCGGCGAGGCTGCGGGCGCGCCGTGGTGGGCGATCATCGCGTTCGGTCTCGCGGCCGCCGCCGCGATCTGGGGGGTAATCTCGCTGTCGCGGCACCACCCTCAGGCACTCGCCAATACGGCTTTCGCTGACGCGGCAGAAGAGAAGCTGCCCCAGGACCTGCTGCCGAAGGCTGACTCACCCACAGACAAGGAACATTCGCATCGTGACTGACACTCCTCGCCGTTCACCGCACGAGGACAAGCCGCGCCTGCGAATCCTGCTCGGGGCCGACACATTCTGGCCCGAGATCAACGGCGCGGCGAGCTTCGTTCAGCGTCTCGCGGCGGGTCTGGTGCAGCGCGGTCACGACGTTCACGTCGCCGCTCCGGCGTACTCGAACCGCAAGCTGGGTCCCCAGATCGAGGAACACGAGGGTCAGAAGATGACGGTGCACCGCATCTACTCGTGGCGCTGGTACCCGCATCCGTGGTTGCGTTTTGCGCTGCCGTGGCGCATCAAGCAGAACTCGGCCAAGATTCTCGACCGCGTCAAGCCCGATGTCGTGCACTTCCAGTCGCACATCGTGATCGGCCGAGGCATGACGATCGAGGGACTCAAGCGCGGCATTCGGCTCATCGGCACCAACCACTTCATGCCCGAGAATCTGCTCGAGTACACCCTGATCATCCCGCCCTTCCTGCGCGAATGGGCGTCGGGCCTTGCGTGGCAGGCCGCCGATCGGTCATTTAGTCGCGCCGAGCGGGTGACGACACCCACCCGCAAGGCCGCCGAGTACCTCGAGGCGAACACGTCGGTGGAGAACGTGCTCGCGATCTCCTGCGGAATCGACGCCCACAACTACACGCCCAACATGCAGCCGCGAACGGATAACCTCATCGTCTTCCTCGGCCGCGTGGTCGAAGAGAAGCAGATCGACAAGCTCCTTCGCGCCTTCGCCAAGCTCGATGAGAGTCTGGATGCCCGCCTCGAGATCGTCGGCGGCGGGGACCAGGAGTTCCGACTCAAGTCGCTCGCGCTCCAGCTCGGCATTGCTGATCGAGTGACGTTTACCGGATACGTCGAAGAGGACTACCTGCGAAACGCCCTCACTCGCGCCACGGTGTTCGCGATGCCGTCGATCGCGGAATTGCAGTCCATCTCGACCATGGAGGCCATGGCCTCGGGTCTACCGATCGTCGCCGCCAACGCGATGGCCCTCCCGCACCTTGTCCACGACGGCGAGAACGGGTTCCTCTTCGAACCGGGCAACGTGGACGAGTTTGCCGAGAAGCTCACGCGCGTGCTCACGATGCCGCAGGACGAGCTGCTGAAGCTGAAGAACGAAAGCCTCAAGATCGTCGAGGCTCACGACATCCAGCGCACCCTCGACACGTTCGAGAGTCTGTACCGCGGTGAGGATGTGGAACTCTAGCTCTTCTTCGCTGGCGTCGTCGGCGTGCCCGCCGTCGGCGTGCGGTTCTCGGCCGAGACGAGCCACGCGAACTGCTCGAGCCGCTCGATGACGGCGTGCAGAATGTCGGCGCTTGTCGGGTCTTCCTCGTCGACGGCGTCGTGCACGTCGCGCATGGTCGCGACGACGGCCTCAAGGCGCTCGGTGACGAGGTCGACGGTGTCGGTGGTGCTCACCTCGCCGTTGGGATACTCCGGCAGCGTCGTCGTCGCCGCGACCGTGTCGCTGCGACCATCCGGGATCGCGTGGAGGGCACGCATGCGTTCGGCGACGGTGTCGCTGAACTCGCGGGACTCCTCGATGATCTCGTCCAGAATGCGGTGGGTGTCACGGAAGTTGCGGCCCACGACGTTCCAGTGCGCCTGCTTGCCCTGACCGCCGAGTTCGATCAGATCGACGAGTACCTGCTGCAGGTTGTCGGTCAGCTCCTTCGAGGCGGTGAAGCCCTTCTCGGCGTTCTGGCGTCGCGTGCGTCGCGCGCCACCCCCGGCGGGGACCTTCGCGGTGTGGGTGGTCGTCTCGGCCATGGTGGATCCTTTCGTCTCCTTCACGGTAGAGGCGGGTGGATGCTCGTGTCAGGGGCTCGACGGGGGAGCGCGATGGTGGTATCCGCCTATCATTCGCGCCCCTCGCGTTGCCGAATATACCTCATGACCAGCATTTTCTGTCAATCTCTCATTGTCAGTGGCTAGTGATTGCATTGCCCTATGCCGCACCCGATCCCGCACATCGACGCGAGTCGACCCGACGTGCGGGTCGAGTTCGGTCTTGCGCGGGCCGAATACGCAGCTCGTTCAGCGAGCGTCGCCTTCGCCGACCAGATGGCGGCTGTGTACGGCATCCTCGCCGAGGCGCGGGCGTTCCCTGAGATCTACCTCGGGCCGGGTGCGCGTGCCGACCGTGACTCGGTCGAGTTCGCCGAACGGGCGGCGGTGGCCGACATCGCGGTGCGTCTCGGTGTGGCCGAGCAGGTCGTCCGCAGCCAGGCGCACGAGGCCGACATGCTTCTCACGCGCGCCCCGCGTGTGTGGGAGCTGTTCCGCGCGGGCGAGATCGCGGGCGCCAATGCTCGCACGATCGCCCAGCTCGTACACGACATGCCCGATCACACCTGGTCGCATTTTGAGGATGCCGTGATCGAGCGCGCTTCCACCGTCGCGCCGGCCCGCTTCCGTCCGTTCGCGCGTGCGCTGCGCGATGCCCGCACCCTTCCTGAGCGTCACGCGCGCGGAGCCGAGCACCGCCGAGTCTTCCTCGAACCCGACGTCGACGGCATGTGCTGGCTCACGGCCTACCTCCCGGCTGCCACCGCGGAGCGCGCGATGGCACGCGTCGACGCGGCCGCCGTGTCGCTCGCGGCGCAGCCCGATGAGACCCGAACGCTCGCGCAACTGCGCGCCGACGTCACGGGAGACCTGCTCGCGGGCATCCTCGGTGCCGAAGGCTCGGTGGGTGTCTCGGTCGCCATGACGGTTCCCGTGCTCAGCCTCTTAGGTCTGGATGAGGCACCAGCAACCCTCGACGGCTACGGGCCCATCGATGCCGAGACCGCCCGCGCGCTCGTCGCGCACGCCCCCTCCTTCAGCCGCATCCTGACCCACCCGATCTCGGGTGCCGTGCTCGATGTCGACCGCACGACGTACCGCGTCCCCGCCGATCTCAAGCGCTGGCTCGGCGTGCGCGACGGCTCGTGTACCTTCCCGGGCTGCGGTCGCCGCACCCGCGCGTGCGACCTTGACCACACGGTCGCCTGGCAGCACGGCGGATCCACTGTGGCCACCAACCTCGCCCACCTGTGCCGCCACCACCACCGGCTGAAACACAACAGCGCGTGGAGCGTTAGGCAGACCGAATCGGGCATCGTCTGGACGAGCCCCACCGGCGCGACCCGCACCGCCGACCCGCCGCCCTTCTGACTCGCTAGCAAGGTACGGCCTCCGCCGCGCACCCCTGTATCGTTGAGTTCCGGCATTCGTGAACCTAGTCGCGCGTGCCGCGGGGCGGTAGCTCAGCTGGTTAGAGCAGCGGACTCATAATCCGTCGGTCACGGGTTCAAGTCCCGTCCGCCCTACATACGTTTGCGTGGATTTTTTGGGCATGAGCCTGGAGGGTCTTGAAGAAAGACACTCCACAACCCGCTCCGATTCCCAGCGCAGGTAGAAAATCAGGTAGATAGGGCACATCCTTGATGCATGCAGGGGACATCACTGATCGCGCTAGCGCAACAGGAACTCGGTCAAGCGCGCGGAG
This sequence comes from uncultured Salinibacterium sp., assembly GCA_964477625.1. Classification (GTDB taxonomy): domain Bacteria; phylum Actinomycetota; class Actinomycetes; order Actinomycetales; family Microbacteriaceae; genus Rhodoglobus. Next base: position 14,423 of record CAYZHZ010000018.1, on the reverse strand, counting down.
CCTCTAGCGGCCGCAGCGCGAAAACAGTCTTCGGAGGCCACGAACATCGACTCCGCCAAACCCTTATCGCCCTATGCGCCGGTGAGGAGCTGACGGAACACGAGAATCCCGGCGAGGCGACCCTGCAGGTCCTTGAGGGACGAGTTCTCCTGCAGGCTGGTGACGTGTCATGGAACGGCTCAGTCGGCGACCTGATTGCCATCCCGGACACCCGGCACTCGCTCCACGCCCTCGAGGACTGCGCAATCCTCCTCACAGTCGTCAAGAATCTGTAGTTCACTTCTCTTGTTGTCGTTCTCGCCCGATCACCCTCGGTTGTCCGTGGTGGTGCCAGAATCGACTTCGTGAAACCGACCAACGCACCGATGCGGAGCGCGCGGACGCGGAGGTTGGCCCTGTTGTCGTGGTGGGTGCTGCCGGCGTTTGTGGCGTGGTCAGCCATCTACATCCTGCTTTCGGAACCGATCCTGCGCCTCGTTTTCGGGTTTACGCCGAGTCAGCCCGGCGACAGCTTTTACGTAGAGGCTTGGGGGCCCTGGATCGTGCTCGCGCTGCTGTGGCTCGCCCCGCTCTTGGCGGGCCTCGTGCTTGCCGTGATCGCAGTGAAACGGCGCGCGGGGAAGAGCGCATGGTGGGCAATAGCAGTTCACGGGCTGCTGCTGCTGAGCTTCACTGTCCCCAACATCATCGAACGCCTTCTGACCCTCTGAGACTCGATGCGCTCGCATACTTCATCGCTACCGCCATTGCACACATGCGGGGCGGCGCAATCGCGCGCACACTCTCCGCAATATCCTCAGGTATCGCGGGTAATGCATTCGATCGTCGCCCGGTGGAAAGCGAGAACATGCCCCCGGTGATCCATATTGTGCTGGTGACGTGGCGACGCGACGTGCCCACATCCGCGCTCGACGCCCTGACGGAGCACCTCGACGCTCTCGCGTCGGCCGTACCCGGCATCCTCTCGATAGCCCTCGGCCCGAGCGTCAGTCCCGAGCACCTCGAGGCCGGGTACGAGTGGGCGCTCGTCATCACCTTCGTCGACTCGACGGCGCGTGACGCCTATCTTCCACACCCGGCACATGCCCCGGTCGCCGCGCTCCTCACCGAGTGGCACGACGGGCTCGTCGTGTTCGATATCGCCGCACCCGACACACCCATCGAGGAGGCATCCCGTGCTCATCCGTAACGCCGTGCCCTGGTCGGGACGTCGCCTCGACGGCGACACGATCGCCATCGCGAACGGGGTGATCGCTGGCGTTGGCAGTCTCGATGACGTGAGGGCCCTCGCCGACCCGGCAGGTCCCGAGATCGATGCCAGGGGCGGGCTCGTGACGGCGGGATTCGGTGACTGCCACATCCACCTCGGCGTCGTCGCCATGGATGCCCTCCAGTGCAACCTCGCGGGCGCCACGAGTGTCGACGAATGCCTCTCCCGCGTGGCCGCTTTCGCTGCGTCGTCGTCCCGCCCCTGGGTCTCCGGCGGTGGGTGGGACCTCGCTCTCTTCACCGGCGGATACCCCACAGCAGCGCAGCTCGACACCGTCGTCTCTGACCGTCCTGCCCTGCTCCTTAACGCCGACCACCACGGCGCGTGGGCAAACAGTGCGGCGCTGCGCGCGGCAGGCATCGACGCGTCCACGCCCGACCCGGCGGACGGACGAATCGAGCGCAACGCCGATGGCACACCCTCGGGCATGCTCAACGAGGGCGCCGTGCAGCTCGTCGCGCGTGTCATGCCCTCGCCGTCGACGGACGAGCTCGCGAGGGCGATCGGCGCCGCCGCCGACCGGATCCTCGCGACGGGTATAACGACGTGGCAGGAGGCGGCCCTGGGCGCCTACGGCGGGTTCCCCGACTTCACGGATGCCTACCGGGAGGCACTCGCCCGGGGACTCGTGAAAGGTCGACCGAGCGGCGCGATCTGGACCCCTCGCGACCTCGCCGTCGCGGGTATAGCCGACTTCATTGCCGGTGCGGCGGTCACTCGCGATGCCAACGCTGCGGCTGGCTTCCCCACGCCCACGATCAAGCTCATGCTCGATGGAATCGTCGAGACTCGCACGGCCGCGTTGTACGAACCGTATTTCGGCGATGATGCAGACGGCAGCCGCGGGTTGTCGTACTTCGAGCCGGAGTTCATCCAGCGGCTCATCTCGTCCGCGAACGCCGCGGGTTTTGCGGTGCACGTGCACGCCATCGGTGACCGCGCGGTGGGTGACGCGCTCGACGGATTTGCCGCCGCGGCGCCAGAGGACCGCGCTGCCGTACGCAACCACATCGCACACGTGCAGCTCATTGACGAGCGCGACGTGCCGCGCTTTGCAGCGCTGGGAGTGACGGCCAACCTGCAGCCGTTCTGGGCTTACGAGAGCCCCCTGGCGCGGCAGAGGACGATCCCGTTGCTCGGCGAGGAACGGGCCGGCCGGCTGTTCGTATTCGGCGAGCTGCAGAGGGCCGGCGTGCTGACGGCGATGGGCTCCGATTGGCCGGTCTCCGACTTCGACCCGTGGCAGGGCATCCACGTCGCGGTCACGCGTCGCGCGCCCGGCGACACCGTCACACCACCCCTGCGTGCCGATCAGTCGCTCACGCTCGACTACGCGCTCGATGCCTACACCCGCGGATCAGCGGCATTGCTGGGGGAGGGGACGGGACTGCTCGCGGTCGGCGAGCCCGCGGACCTCGCGGTTGCGAACCGCAACCCGTTCGACGGCGATGAGACGGACATCCACCTCACGAGCACTCGTGCCACGGTCGTCGACGGCGTGCTCGTGGCCGGGGAGTAGCGTCCCTGACGCAACGAAGCCCGACGCGAGAGGCGCCGGGCTTCGTTGTCGAGGGTGTCGCTATTAGAAGGTTCCGGCGTTGAGGCGGTTCTGCAGCGCTGTGGTGGTCGCCGCTCCCCAGTCGCCGTCGACCGCGACGCCCAGGTGGGTCTGGAGGGCTGACGTGCTGTTCGGCCCGAACTCGCCGTCCTGCGGCTGACCCAGGTAGCCCTGCAGCACCTTGGCGGTCTCGGGTCCGAAGGAACCGTCCACCGTCACACCGAGACGCTTCTGTAGCGCGCTCACCGTGGCGGGCCCGAACTCTCCGTCGACCGTGAGCCCGGCACCGGCACCCGCGGCCGCGGGGGCGGCGGCAGCAGCCTCCGCGCGCTTGGCCTTGGCCTCGGCGAATGCCTTGTCATTGCGAGCCTGTGCGCCAGCCTTCTTGGCTTCCTCGCTGCGGCGCTTCGCTGCCTCCGCGGCGGTCTCCTCCGCCTTGCCCTTGCTCTTGTCGTCCTTGTCGCCGATGCCAAACAGTCCCATGGGATTCCTCCGCTTTTCCACCGGGGAGGCTTCCGTCACAGTGGCGGTGTTTGAGCTTTCCCCGAGATCGACAAAACAGTATCAGGGCTTGTCCTCGTAGCACTCTCGAACATATCTTCGATTGCATGGTGCACCACTGGCGCGCGAGCGATCACCTCGAGGCGTCGTTCCGCCCTGGCGAATGGCGGATGTACGACCGTGGCTACCTCGTCGGCTACATCCAGCTGGGGCGCATCAATGGTGCCTCCGGCTTGCGTGGTCTCAGCTCTCAGCACCAGCTCCTCGGCTATGCGGCGACCCTGGAAGAGGCGAGCGACCGCCTCTGGGAGTGGTACCGACGAACGGGGCGGGCGCGCAGCGCGCAAACCCCTGGTGCGACGGCGGCAGTCGTACGATCGAATGCATGATGGTTCTGGATGCCGCGTGGCGGGCACTCGGCGAGGACCCCGCGGCTCTTGCCCTCGTGCGCGACACGGCCGCGGGCATCCCCCTGGAGTCGGCGCTCCCGGTGACTCGTCTCGTGCACGACTCGATCGCCGCCGCCTCGCTGTCGGCCGCCCTCCTCGCGGCGAGACGAGGCACCTCGGCGGTTCCCCAAGTGGAGCTCGATCCGATCCGGGTCGCGACGGCCGTCACGAGCGAACGCCACTTCCGTGTCGACGGCGTGCCGATGAACGCCTGGGCCGAACTGTCGGGCTTCTGGCCGACCGCCGACGGCTGGATCCGTACGCACGCGAACTACCCGCACCACCGCACGGCACTCCTCGCTGCGCTCGGACTTTCCGACACCACGACGGCCGACGACCTGCTCCGACACCTGCACAAGCGGTCGAGTCTCGAGGTCGAAGCCGCGGTCGTGACCGCGGGCGGCATCGCCTCGATCGTCCGCCGCGAGGGGGAGCTTCAGTTGCCGTCGGGGCCACTGATCGACATGGTGCGCGCGGGCGACGCCCCGGTTGCGGTGCTGGATGATGCGGCGCTGCCGGCGCAGGGCATCCGCGTTCTCGATCTCACGCGGGTGCTTGCCGGTCCTGTGGCCACCCGCACACTCGCTCTCTGGGGAGCCGAGGTTCTGCGCCTTGACTCGCCCGAGCACCCGGAGATCGCCTGGCAGCACCTCGATACTGGCGCGGGGAAACGTTCCGCGCTCGTCGACTTCCGGCGCGAGCGGGCCGCGTTGGACGCGCTCGTGGAGCGAGCCGATGTCGTCGTCACGGGCTACCGACCGGGGTCGTTCGATCAGTTCGGACTCTCGCCGCGGGAGCTCGCTCGTCGCCGTCCCGGGGTCGTCGTCGCGCGAGTGAGCGCGTGGGGTCAGTCGAGCGATCGACGGGGATTCGACAGCATCGTGCAGGCCGCCTCCGGGATCGCGTGGCTGGAGAGCTCGGACGGCACCAAGCCCGGCGCCCTCCCGGCGCAGGCTCTCGATCACTCCGCCGGGTACCTGCTGGCTGCCGCCGTTACCTCGGCTGTGCGCCGCCGAATGGATGAGGGCGGATCGTGGCTCGCCGACGTCTCACTCGCGAGAGTTGCCGCCGAGTTGCTCGCGCTCGAGCGGCCGCGTGTCCGCCGCGCGAAGCTTCCGACCTGGGTGCCGACGACGGTCACACGCGCAAGTGTCACAAGCGCCGCGGCGGCACCGCACTACGCGGGTGGCCCCGACGACTGGGCGTCACCCGCGGTCCCGTGGGGCACGAGCGGGCCCGCGTGGCGCTGAGTCGGCGATCGACTCTGACACCCGACAAACGGTGTGTCCGGGCATAGAACCGTGAGCCGCCACGTTGATGCCGGTACCTCCCAGCAGAATGGATCACATGACCGACACCGCCGCGACGACACCCGCATCCGATCAGCCGACACCCGAGCAGCGCTACGCCACGTATCATGCTCGTCGCGAGCAGTCGGTGGTGCAACCCCTCGGCAACCTGGCCCTCGTGAACACGCAGTGGATCGACTCCGAGCAGCCCGTGTACGGCGTTCCGGGGCGGTGGGCGCCGCTGCCGGAGGGGGAATCCGGTCTCAAGGTCATCGCGACTGCCGACGACAACATCCGCGTCGACGGCGAGCTGGTCAACGGTGAGGCGGTAGTGCGCGGCAAGGATCATGCGAATCCGAGCACCGTGACCTTCAGCGACACCGTGAGCGGCTTCGTCATCGCGGGTGATGGGTATGCGCTTCGCGTGTGGGACTCGCAATCGGAGGGCATCCGTGACTTCGGCAGCATCGACGCCTACCCCTACAACCCAGACTGGGTGATCACTGGCACCTTCACCGAGAACCCCGCTGGCACGACCATGGGGTTCGAGCACCTCAAAGACAACGGCAAGACCAAGGATGAGGTGATCCCCGGCGAGATTACGTTCACCAAAGACGGCGTCGACTACAACCTCGCGGCGTTCAAGGCGGGCCGCGCCCTACAGCTGGTGTTTGCCGACTCCACAAGCGGCGTGGACACCTACAGTGTGGGTCGTTTCCTGTTCCTCGCCCCCAACCCGGATGGCACCATCACCCTCGATTTCAACCTCGCGGTCTTGCCGCCGTGTGCGTTCAGCTACGCATTCAACTGCCCCATGCCTCCCAAACAGAACCGCTTTGGCGTACCCATCGAGGCGGGCGAGAAGAACGTGCTCCGCAAGGACGGAACGCTGCTGCACGCCGAGTGAGCCGGGATCTATGACCAGCACCCGTCGATCGCGCCAGACTGTCTGACGTGCATATCGTTCTCGCTCGGGTCGCGGCCGACAAGGTGATGGCGGTGCGCCTCGGCGACGACGGCGGATCACTCGGGCTCGAGTACGTGCTCGACCCTGCGGAATTCGTGCGGGCGGAGGAAGTCAACCGGCCGCGCTGGGTCTGGGATGACACCGCACGCTGGTACCCGTATTTGCTCGACTCGGGCGTGCGCGTCGAGCGATGCCACGATTTGCGTCTGTGCCACACCATCCTGAGGAACTCGACGCTCACGGCCACTTCACAACTCGCTGCCTCGCCCCCGGGAGTGTGGGACGCGCCACCCGCACGCGAGCGGCCCGAGATCGCTGACGCTCTTTTCGACCTCGAGGATGATGCACCGCCGGCGCTCCCCGCCGATCCGCTCGCCGAGTTTATGTTGCAGCGCGCAGCGGTCGCGTCGGCGACGGAACCGGGCCGCATTTCTCGACTGCTTGCCGCGGAGTCGGCGGGTGCCCTCATCGCGTGCGAAATGCAGTTCGTGGGGTTGCCGTGGCGGGCCGACGTACACGACGAGGTCCTCCGAGGCATTCTCGGGGACCGTCCGCGACTCGACGGTGACCGACCCGCGGTGCTCGCGGGCGTCCTCGCTGTCCTGCGAGACCTGCTCGACGCGCCCGATCTCAATCCCGATTCGCCCGCCGACCTGCTGAGAGCACTGCGCAACGCAGGCCTCCTGGTCACCTCGACGCGGTCGTGGGAGCTCAAGCAGCTCGACCACCCGGCGATTGCTCCACTGCTGGAGTACAAGAAGCTTGCTCGGTTGCTGTCGGCCAACGGCTGGCACTGGCTCGACACGTGGGTCGTGGGGGGCCGGTTCCGTCCCGACTACGTTCCCGGCGGCGTCGTGACCGGGCGCTGGGCCACGAGTGGCGGTGGAGCCCTCCAACTCCCGCGGCAGATCCGGCGTGCCGTCGTCGCCGATGACGGCTGGAAGCTCGTCGTCGCGGACGCATCCCAGCTCGAGCCGCGCATCCTCGCTGCCATGGCCGGAGATCGTGACATGGTGGCCGCGGGGGCCGCCGGCGACCTCTACGCCGGAATCGTCGCCAGTGGTGCGGTCGAGACACGCGACCAGGCGAAGGTAGCGATGCTCGGGGCGATGTATGGGGCGACGACGGGCGAGAGCGGCCGACTCATGCCCAAGCTCGCACGCGCCTACCCCAAGGCGATCGGCCTCGTCGAGAGGGCCGCCCGAGCGGGGGAGCGAGGGGAGATTGTCACGACCCAGCTCGGCCGCAGCTCACCGTTGCCGGGCTCGCAGTGGCAGCATGCCCAATCGCAGGCATATGACGAGACCGCGACAGAGTCGGAGACGAGCCGCGCGCGCGGCCAGTCGCGTGCCTGGGGCCGCTTCACTCGCAACTTCGTCGTTCAGGGCACGGCGGCCGAGTGGGCGCTCTGCTGGATGGCGAGCATCCGGCGTCGACTCACGATGCTTGGCGGCGACGCCTGGCTGACGGATGCCCCGCATCTGGTCTTTTTCCTCCACGACGAGATCGTGGTGCACACTCCCGCCGCACTCGCCGACGACGTCGCCGCGCAGGTCCGCGAGGCTGCGGCGGAGGCCGGGTCGCTTCTGTTCGGCCCCATCCCCGCCGATTTCCCGCTCACGGTCGCGATCGTGGACGACTACGGCCAGGCCAAGTAGTCGAGGATTCCGTCATGTCTGTGCGCCCTGCCCTCCTTGCGATCCTCTCGATCGCACCCTGCTACGGCAACCAGCTGCGAGTGGAGTTCGAACGACGATCGGGAGGCGGTCGCGGGCTCAACGTGGGACAGGTGTATTCGACGCTCGATCGCCTCGAGCGCGATGGATGTGTCACCAAGGCGTCGCCCGATGCCGCGGGGCTCGTTGTCTACCACATCACCGCGAGCGGTCGAGCTGAGGCGCGACGGTGGCTCGAATCGCCGGTTGCCAGCGCGGATGCTCGCGACGAACTCGCCCCCAAGGTGGCCCTGGCCCTGACCATCCCCGCACTCGACGTCGCAGCCATCGTGAGCGCGCAACGCGACGCGACGCTCGCTGAGCTCACCCGACTGAGAGCCGAGAAATCTCTCACGCTCGAACGCCGGGTTGTCATTGAGGCGCTCATCCTCGCCGCCGAGGCGGAGCTCTCCTGGCTCGACCGCTTACCTGACATCGTTGCGGCCGCGCGACCGTACGGAGTCGATACTGACGCCCCGCGCCGGGGCCGACCGTCTCGGCACACGACAACGCGGTAACGACACGCTTGTAATTCACCTATCTCATCAGCGATAATGAGGCTCAGCGGTGCACCGTTAGCGGCGTACCGTACAACCGAAAACTCGTGGTCACACGAAACCGTTCCATGGTCGATGGGGAAGTCGCACCAAACGGAACGGAGGCAGGGATGTCTGAACTGCATGTGACTACGCAACAAGCTCGCGGAGTGCTGTATGTGCACTCCGCTCCTCGTGCTCTGTGCCCGCACATCGAGTGGGCGGCGGGGCGCGCTCTTGAGCGTGCCGTCAACTTCGCCTGGGATCCCCAGCCTGTTCTCAAGGGTTCGCAGCGCGCCGAGTTCTACTGGGAAGGCCCCCGCGGCACGGGTGCCAAGCTCGCCTCCGCCCTGCGCGGATGGGAGCACCTGCGCTACGAAGTCACCGAGGACGCCGGGCTCGGCACCGACGGTGGACGCTGGATGCACACCCCCGACCTCGGCATCTTCTTCGCCCAGACCGACACCGTGGGCAACGTCGTCATCCCCGAGGATCGCATCCGCTACGCGATGGAGGTCGCCGGAGCCAACGCGATCGAGCTGCACCGTGAACTGCGGCTCGCGCTGGGGCAGGCCTGGGACGACGAACTCGAGGCATTCCGTCACGCTGGCCAAGATGCTGCCGTCGTGTGGCTACACAAGGTCGGATAACGGCACCGGGAGAGAGGGAGACGACGATGGACACGCTGCGCACAGAGCTCGAAGAAATCCTCCTCGAGATCGATCCGCCCCTTATCGATCTCGCCCAGCTGGAGCGCCTCGCGACCCAGGACGAGCTTCAGGTCTTCGAGGGCGAATGCTCACTGCACGATGGCTGCCGTCCGGTTCTGGACCGTCGCCTGAACTAGCGTGCTGGCACCGTCCGAGCCGGGACTATGCCCGATCACCCTCGGCGCGGCTGGGCGACCGGCGCTACGCGCTGTAGCTGCGGAATGCTACGACGGCATTGTGGCCGCCGAATCCGAACGAGTTGCTCAACGCGAGTAGTTCGCCGTCACCAAGCGCACGCGGCGACGTCACCACGTCGAGCGGGATCTCGGGATCTTGCGACGTGAGGTTGATCGTCGGGGGAGCCGTGCGCGTGTGCAGAGCGAGGATCGTGAAGATCGCCTCGAGCGCGCCGGTGCCGCCGAGTAGGTGACCTGTGGAGGCTTTCGTTGCCGAGACGGCGATATTGGGCAGATGGTCGCCGAAGACGCGCAGCATCGCGTTGTACTCAGCAATATCCCCGACCGGGGTGCTCGTCGCGTGTGCGTTGATGTGTGCGACGTCGGTGGGTTGGGCGCCAGCCTGCTCGAGCGCAGCGAGCATGGCGCGCGCCGCGGCCGACCCCTCGGGGTCGGGAGCGGTGATGTGGAACGAGTCGCTCGTCACTGATCCACCGGCGAGTTCGGCGTAGATGCGAGCGCCACGCGCGAGCGCGTGCTCTTCGGTCTCGAGCACGACGGTTCCCGCACCCTCGCCAAGCACGAAACCGTCACGCGTCACGTCGTAGGGGCGCGAGGCGGTCGCGGGATCGTCGTTGCGCTTCGAGAGTGCTTGCATCGCGGCGAACGAGGCGATGGGCAGCGGATGCACAACCGACTCGGTTCCGCCCGCGATCACCACATCGGCGAGCCCCGCCTGCAGGTGCACGTAAGCGTTCGCGATCGCCTCGGTGCTTGACGCGCACGCGGAGACGTCGGTGCGTGCGTACGCACGCGACGGGATGGACATACTGATTGCCGCCGCAGCCGCGTTCGGCATGAGCATGGGAATCGTCATCGGAAGCACGCGACGAGGACCCTTCTCCTTGAGCGTGTCCCACGCTTCGAGGAGGGTCCAGAGACCGCCGATCCCGGTCGAGTAGTCGACTCCCACCCGGATCGGATCGACGTCGGGCGACCCCGCGTCAGCCCACGCTTCACGTGCGGAGATGAGAGCGAACTGGGCGGAGGGGTCGAGGCGCTTGGACTCGACGCGCTCGAGCACCTCCTCGGGGCGCACCTTCGCCTCCGCGGCGAACGTCACGGGGAGGTCGTACTTCTCGACCCACTCGTGCTGGAGCGTGTGTGCTCCTGATTCGCCCGCGAGGAGGGCATCCCACGAGTCGCTCGCGGTTCCGCCGAGGGGGGAGGTTGCACCGATACCGGTGACGACGATCTTCTTGGTCATTTCACACTCTTCTGTTGGAGTCCGTACACGCTGCGGAGCGAGTCGACCGGATCACCGGCCGACCCGCCGCACAACTCGCTAGCCCTGCGCGCTGGTGATGAAGTTCACGGCGTCGCCGACGGTCTTGAGGTTCTTGACCTCTTCGTCGGGGATCTTGACGTCGAACTTCTCTTCCGCGTTGACGACGATGGTCATCATCGAGATGGAGTCGATGTCCAGGTCGTCGGTGAACGACTTGTCCAGCTCGACCGTGTCCGTCGCGATGCCGGTTTCGTCGTTGATGAGTTCGGCCAGGCCGGCCAGGACTTCTTCGGTGGACAATGCCATTGTGTGTCTCTCCTTGGGGGATGTGATTTGACCGTGGACAAGCTTACGGGAGTACCACGACTTGGGCTCCGAAGACGAGGCCCGCGCCGAATCCGATCTGCAGGGCGAGTCCGCCGCTGAGCTCGGGGTGCTCCTGGAGTAGACGGTGGGTGGCGAGAGGGATGGATGCCGCGCTCGTGTTGCCCGTTGTCGCGATATCCCTCGCGACGACGACCGACTCGGGGAGGCCCAGTTGCTTCGCGAACTCGTCGATGATGCGCATGTTGGCCTGGTGGGGGATAAACGCCGCGAGGTCGGCGCTCGTCACGCCCGCGGCATCCAGCGCCTGCTTGGCGACCTTCGCCATCTCCCACACTGCCCACCGAAAGACGACTTGACCGTCCTGTCGTAGGGTCGGCCATTCGGCGTCGCCCTCGCGAAAATCGATGAGGTTCGAGTTCATGCCGACCGAATCGGCCTTGGACCCGTCGGAACCCCAGACCGGGGCCCCGATACCGGGAAAGTCGCTCGGCCCAATGACCACTGCGCCTGCGCCATCGCCAAGGAGGAAGGAGATCGAGCGGTCGGCCGGGTCGACGATGTCGGAGAGCTTCTCTGCGCCGATCACGAGCGCGTAGTGCGCGGCGCCCGAACGGATGAGCGCGTCCGCCTGCGTCACGCCGTAGCTGAACCCCGCGCACGCAGCGTTCTCGTCGTAGGCGGCTGCGGGGTTGGCGCCAACGCGGTCAGCGACGACAGCGGCCATCGAGGGCGATTGCTGCACGTTGCTGATGGTCGCGACGATCACGAGGTCGATGTCCGCGGGGGATACCCCAGACTTCTCGATGGCCTCGAGCGCAGCATCCGTTGCTAGGTCGATCGCGAGGATACCCGCGGACGAGCGCGTGCGCGTGATGATGCCGGTGCGCTGGCGGATCCACTCGTCGCTCGAGTCGATCGCCTCGATGAGCTCGTCATTGCCGACAACTCGGTCGCCGCGAGCGGCGCCATAGCTGTAGATGCGGGTGAACTGTGCACCCTGGGACTGTGTGAGAGTTGGCCTGGCCATTACTTCCCGTCGGACGTGTCGGAGTTGTTAAGAAGCGGAATCGATGAGGTCGAATGCAGCTGCAAGATCGTCGGGAGTTTTCACGGCGACCGCCGGAACGCCCTTGAGCCCGCGCTTCGCGAGACCCACGAGGGCACCCGCGGGAGCAAGTTCGACAATACCGGTGACGCCCGCGGCCTCAAGGGAGTGCATCGTGAGGTCCCAGCGCACCGGAGAGGACACCTGCCCCACCATGAGGTCGACAAAGTGGGAACCGCTCGCGATACGTGAGCCGTCCCGGTTGGTCCAGATCGGGAGGGTGGGATCGTGCTTCTCGAGCCCCGCGGCGAAGTACTCGAGGTGCGCGACGGCGGGCTGCATGTACGACGTGTGGAAGGCGCCAGCCACCTGCAGCGGGATGACACGGGTGCCGGGCACGGGATCCTCGGCGAGCTGAGCGAGTGCGGCTAGGGCCCCCGCAACCACGAGCTGCCCGCCACCGTTGAAGTTGGCGGGGAAGAGACCCAGTTCGGTGAGGCGCGCGAGTAGGGCATCCTCATCGCCCCCGATGACGGCTGACATGCCGGTCGATTCAAGCGCGGCGGCCTCGGCCATCGACCTGCCGCGTTCGCGCACGAAGCTCACGGCGTCGTTTTCGCTCAGGATGCCCGCGGCTGCCGCCGCCGTGACTTCACCGACCGAGTGACCGGCAACGCCGCCGACCTTCTCGCGGCGACCCCCGTCGAGCAGGGCGGAGAGGGTGAGCAGTCCAGCGGCCACGATGAGGGGCTGAGCGACCTTCGTGTCGCGGATCGTGTCGGCATCCGAGACGGTGCCGTGTGCGACGAGATCGATGCCGACACCGTCGGAGATCGCGCCGAGGTGGTCGCGGAAGCTGGACTCGGTGAGCCAGGGTTCGAGGAAGCCGGGGGTCTGGGAGCCCTGTCCGGGCGCGACGATGACGATCACCTGACTAGTCTGCCAAGTTCGGGCGCTGCGCGGTGTGAGGTTTCGACCAAGAAACCCGTCGATCTCTGTATGCGGAGTACGGAATTCTCAGCGCTTGCGCGCTGAATCAGGGTCGGCGATCGAGCCGACGATCAGAGCGGACTGCAGGATGAGCGCTTCACGAGCCCCGGTCGCGTCCCACCCGATCACATCACTCACCCGCTTGAGCCGATACCTCACAGTATTCGGATGAACGAAAAGCTCCCGCGCCGTTGCCTCAAGGGAGCGACCGTTATCGAGGTAGCACCAGAGCGTCGCGAGCAGGTCAGTCGAGTGGGCCTGAAGGGGACGGTAGATCTTGTTGATGAGAGTCGAGCGGGCGAGCGGATCACCCGCGAACGCTCGCTCGGGGAGCAGGTCGTCGGCAAGGGTGGGCCGCGGTGCGTTGCGCCACGAGCGGGCGACGGCGAACCCCGCGAGAGCGGCCTTGGCGCTCTTCGATGCGTCCACGAGAGAGGCTACCTCGTGACCGAGTACAAGATGCCCGGGGCCGAATCCTGGCTCGAGTTGCTCGGCGATCGTGAGGAAAGGAAGCGGCTCATCGGTTTCCGGGTCGCCCACCGGCTCTGCTCGGCCGATCACGAGAACAAGTCGGCTGCCCTGCACACCGATGAGTACGTCCGCGTTGAGGTGGCGCGCTGTGCGTCGCAATTGGTCGACGTCGAGCATCTTGGGTGCGGTCCCCACGAGAACGCAGACTTCGCCGTGTCCGTTCCAGCCGAGGGCGGCGATGCGGGACGGGAGCTCGTTGTCGTACTCTCCGCTGAGGATCGAATCGACGACGAGAGCCTCGAGTCGAGCATCCCATAACCCCCGGGCCTCGGCTGCGCGCGCGTAAACGTCTGCTGCGGCGAACGCGATCTCGCGTGAGTAAAGGAGGATCGCTTCGCGGAAGACGCTGTCGCCATCGTCTTTCACCCGCTCTTCGACGACCTCCACCGTGATTCGGATGAGCTGGAGGGTCTGGGTGAGCGACACCGAGCGGAGAAGTTCGCGCGGAGCCGCGCCGAAGACGTCTGCCGCGATCCACGGGGTTGACTTGGGGTCGTCAAACCACGAGATGAAGCTCGTGATGCCCGCTTGAGCCACGAGACCGACGGCGGAGCGTCGTCCCGGTGGCATGTCGCCGTACCAGGGGAGAGTGTCCTCAAGCCGTTTCAGGGTTGCCGTAGCGAGCTCGCCCGAGATGGTCCGCAGCCACGCGAGCGTCTGCTCCTTCGTTCTCTGCACCGTCGCCGACGAACCCTTCCTGTCGCCCCCGCGGCCTAGCTCTCGCCACCAGCGGAACCGGTGGTGCCAGCCGTTACATCGAGCAAGCGATACTTCTCGATCGCTCGGCCGGCGAGCGAACGATCGACAACACCCTGCTTCGCGAGCGACTCGAGCGTGCGCACGACGATCGACGGACCGTCGATCTTGAAGTAGCGACGTGCGGCGGCGCGCGTGTCCGAGAATCCGAAGTCGTCGGCTCCGAGCGTCGCGTAGTCGCCCGGAACGAACTGGCGGATCTGATCCGGAACCGCATGCATGAAGTCGCTTACCGCGATGAACGGTCCTGGCGCACCCGAGAGCTTGTGAGTCACGTAGGGAACGCGCGGCTCCTCATCCGGGTGCAGGAACGAG
>CAYZHZ010000017.1:0-28442 GCA_964477625.1 uncultured Salinibacterium sp. | reverse complement strand
CAAGACCACCCTCATGCGCATCCTCTACGGCATGTACCACGCCGACGCGGGAACCATCCGCTTCGAGGGTGAACCCACGGTGTTCCGCAACCCGACCGACGCCATCAAGCACGGCATCGGCATGGTGCACCAGCACTTCATGCTCGTCCCCAGTTTCACCGTCGCCGAGAATCTCACCCTCGGGGCGGAGCCGCGACGCGGCGGGCTCTTCGACCACGCCGCCGCCTCGGCCGCCGTGCGCGAGACCATGGACCGTCTGGCCGTCACGATCGACCCCGACGCCATCGTCGGCGACCTCAGCGTCGCCACCCAGCAGAAGATCGAGATCGCCAAGGTGCTCTACCGCGGCGCACGCGTCATCATCCTCGATGAGCCCACCGCGGTACTGACGCCCCAGGAGACGACGGAACTCTTCGCACTCCTGCGACGCCTCGCCGACGACGGCTCGTCGATCATCTTCATCTCGCACAAGCTGCGCGAAGTCTTCGCACTCGCCGACCGCGTCACGGTACTGCGCGGCGGCAAGACAATCGTCAGCCGCGACGTCGCCGAGACGACGCTCGAAGACACGGTGGCCGCCATGACGGGGCGCAGCGACGTCAACTTGGGGCGCATTATCCGCAATGAATCGGATGATGCCACCATCGCCCTCACCGTCGACGGTCTGTCCACCGCCACCCAGTCCCACGACAGCGCCCTGAGCGACGTGACCTTCGCGGTTCGTGCGGGCGAGATCGTCGGGGTCGCCGGCGTGGAGGGCAACGGACAGTCCGTGCTCGCGGAGACTCTCATCGGAGTCGTTCCCGCAACCTCCGGCTCTATCAGCCTGGGCGGCGCCGACGTCACGGCCCTCGGGGTTGCGGCCCGCCGCGACAAGGGCTTCTCGTACGTTCCGGAGGATCGCCACCGCGAGGGTCTGCCGATGGGCGGCAGCGTGCTCGAGGGCATGAGCGCGGGGCGCATCCGCGCTCGCCGCGGCCTCGGCGCACTCGGCAACACGTTCCGCCCGAGCCTGAGACGCTGGGCGGGGGAGCAGGTCGACGACTACGCGATCAAGACGCCCGGCCTCGACGCCCACTGCGGCCAGCTTTCGGGCGGTAACCAGCAGAAGGTCGTCATCGCCCGCGAACTGGATGCCGAGCCGGAGGTTCTCGTGCTCGCCCAGCCCACCCGCGGTGTCGACCTCGGCGCGATCGAGTTCATGTACGGAAAGGTCGCGGAGGCGACGGAGCGTGGCTGCGCCGTCGTGCTCATCTCCGCCGACCTCGACGAGATCTTCCGCCTCGCCGACCGCATCGTCGTCATGTACGGCGGGCGCATCGTCGCGGACGAGCCCGCCGCCACCGCGACGCGCGAGCGAATCGGCATGTTCATGGCCGGTATCGACGTCGATGCCGCCCAGAAGTCCACGGCAAAGAAGGGCGCAGCATGACCGTGCTCACGACCGAGACCCGCCGCGGTCCCCTCAGCTCACGCACGGTGACGCACCTCGTCAACGGCGCCTACATCCTCGCGGTCGCGCTCGTCGCCGCGATGCTGCTCATCCAGCTGCAGGGCTACGCCGCTATTCCGACGCTCGGCGCGGGCTTCGAGTACGCCCTCGGCACACCGACGGCGATCGCGCGCACGTTCGCGTGGGGTCTCCCGCTCTTCGTCACGGCGCTCGGCGTCTCGATCGCGAACCGCTCCGGCATGTTCAACATCGGGGCGGAGGGACAGGTTTTCGCGGGGGCGATGGCTGCGGCGATCGCGGGTGCCTACATCGGCCCGATGTTCACGGGCCTGCACATCCTGCTGTGCACCCTCGCAGCAGCTCTTGCGGGCGGACTCATCGCGGGCGGACTCGGCTGGCTGCGCGCCCGCTGGAACGTCGACGAGGTGCTCTCCACACTGCTCTCCAACTACATCATCGTGCTGTTCTGCGCCTACCTCGCGACGGGGCCGCTGCGCGACACCACGCGTCAGTCGGGCACGACGCCGCGCGTCTTCGACTCGGCCATGTTCGGCGAGATCATCCCGCGCACGGGTCTCACCTGGGCGGTCGTCGTCGTCATCATCGTGGGCGTCGGATGCTGGTGGTTGAGTGACCGCAGCGTCGCCGGGTACCGCTGGCGCATGACCGGCCAGAGCCCCGGCTTCGCGGCCGCCGCCGGTATCGACGTCGCCCGCTCGCGCGTCATGTCGATGTTCGTGAGCGGTGCGCTCGCGGGTGTCGGCGGGTCGCTGCTCGTGACCGCATCGCAGGGCCGCTTCTGGACCGAGATCGGCTCCGGCATCGGCTGGGATGCCGTACTCATCGCTCTCATCGCACGAGCCCGCCCCATCCCCACCATGATCTGGGTCGGCATTTACTGCATCATGCGTTCCACCGCGCGCGGCATCGAGCAGGTCTCGACGGTGCCCTCCGAGCTCTCGCTCATCCTCATCTCGGTGATCATCATCGCGGCCGCCGCGCGCTCGGGCCTCTTCGCCCGACTCGCCGTGCTGACCCGCGGTTGGAGGAAGTGACCATGGATTTCGTCGATGCGTTCCTGGCGTCGGGCGTGCGCTTCACGACCCCGATCCTGCTCGCGGCCCTCGGTTGCCTCGCGACCCTGTGGACGAAAGACCTCAACGTGGGTCTCGAGGGCATCATGCTCTTCGGGTCGTTCTTCGGTGTCGTCGTCGGCCTCACGACGGGCTCGCTGCCCCTGGCCATCCTCATCGTCGTCGGCATGGCTGCCCTCTCGGGGCTGGTGTTCGGCCTGCTCATCACGGTGCTCAAGGTCAACGTCTTCATCGCCGGCATCGTGCTCAATATCTTCGCCGGAGGGGCGACCGTTTACCTCCTGCGGTCCCTCTTCGGCGTCAAGGGCACCCTGAGCGACCCGGGCATCCCCTCGGTCACCAAGGTCACGATCCCGGTGATCGACGACATCCCGATCCTCGGCGGCATCCTCTCCGGCCAGACCGTGCTCACCTACGTGAGCTGGGCGATCGTCATCTTCATCGTGTTCGCCGCTCGCTACACGGTGCTCGTGCGTCGCATGAAAGCCGCCGGCGAGCACCCGGGTGCCCTCGAGTCCGCGGGTGGCAGCGTCACGTGGATGCGCATCGCCGCCCAGGTCTGGTGCTTCGCCCTGTGTGCTCTCGCGGGCGTGCAGTTGAGCATGGGCCAGCTCACCCTCTTCACCGAGGGCATGACGAGCGGCATGGGATTCGTCGCACTCGCGGCCGTCATCTTCTGTCGCGGCAACGTGCTGCTGCTCGCTCTCATGTGTCTGCTGTTCGGTATGTCGTCGGCGGCCGCAGTCGTCATCGACGACACGATCATGCCGCCGCAGTTCGCACAGATGATCCCCTATGTCGTCGCATTCGTCGGCCTCGTGGTGCTCGCCCGCACCTCGAAGCAGGGCGGCATGCGCATGGTGACCCCGGCCCTGGAGGACTGACATGGATGCCCGCCGCCCCAGCTCCGACGAGATCGAGCTCTTCAAGCACGCCCGCGACCTGCTCGCGAGCCGCCACGACCCGGTCATCCACCAGGTCGCGGCCGCCGCTCGCACGGCCGATGGGCGCATCTACCAGGGACTGCACATCGGCTCCCGCCGCATCAACGTGTGCGCCGAGTCGTCGGCGATCGCGAATGCTCGCATGGAGGGCGACGAAGACATCGTCGCGATGGTCGCGGTCTGCAAGAACGACGCGGGCGACATCGTCGTCACGAACCCCTGCGGTGTGTGCCGCGAGCTCATGGGCACCTACCTGCCCGACTCGACGGTTCTCGTCGACGTGCACGGCGAGGTCAGAGCGGTGCCCGCGGCCTCCCTGCTGCCCCTGCCCTGGATGTTCCCCCACGAGAACGACTGGTCCGTTGAAGACCCGACCCGCCTCGTCTGACAAGGCCGCCCCCCACAAGGAGAAGTAATGCCCACCCCGCGCCACCCCATCATCACCGATGTGTGCCTCATCGCGACCGACATCGACGCCGGCATCGAGTTCTACACGAAGAAGCTCGATTTCACGCTGCGTTCGAGGATGCCCGGCTTCGCCGACTTCGAGGGCCCGGGTGTCATCGTCGCCATGTGGGACGCCCAGCAGCTCGCGAAGACCACGGGAATCGTGGGACGCACCGCGGAGCAGACCGGACACGGCGTCATGCTCGCGTGCGAACTGGATTCCCCCGAAGACATCGACCGCGTCTACGAGCTGTACCGCTCACGCGGGGTCGAGTTCTACGGTGAGCCCAAGGACTACCCGTGGAACGCCCGCTGCATCTACTTCGCTGGTCCCTCGGGTGAGTTCTGGGAGTTCTTCGCCTGGTACGAGGGCGGCGAGCCGGGCCTGGTGAACGAGGGATGACCCGGCCCTTCCTGCCCACCGACGCCGCCGAAGCGACCCTCGTCGGCCGCGTGCTCGACCCGTCCGTCGGGGGAGCGCGCATCGTCACCGTCTCGGGGGACGACTTCGTCGACATCACCGACCTGGGGCCCACTGTCTCCGACCTGTTCGAGCGCGACGGCGTCGCCGCCCTCGTGCGGGCGGCCGCGGACGAGCCCGGGCGACACCGGTTCTCGATCGCGCCCGTGCTGGCGGCATCCACCCCCGACCCCGACCCGTCGAGCGTGCGCATGCTCGCACCCATCGACCTGCAGGTCATCAAGGCCGCCGGTGTCACCTTCGTCGACTCGATGATCGAGCGGGTCATCGAGGAGCGTGCGCAGGGTGACTCGGCGCAGGCCGCGGCGACGCGCGACGCGCTCGCGGAGGCGATCGGCGCGACGATCTCGTCGATCAAGCCCGGCAGTGAGCAGGCGGAGAAGGCCAAGCGCGTGCTGCAGGAGCAGGGGCTGTGGTCGCAGTACCTCGAGGTGGGCATCGGCCCCGATCCCGAGATCTTCACCAAGGCACCCGTTCTCTCGGCCGTCGGCTGGGGTCAGCAGATCGGCATTCGCGAGGACTCGTCGTGGAACAACCCGGAGCCCGAACTCGTCATGGTCGTGCGTTCCGACGGCACCGCGGTGGGCGCTACGCTCGGCAACGACGTCAACCTGCGCGACATCGAGGGCCGCAGTGCGCTGCTCCTCGGTGAGGCGAAGGACAACAACGCCTCGTGCTCGATCGGTGGTCTCATCCGCCTCTTCGACGACGGCTTCACCATGGATGATGTGCGGCGCTTCGAGATCACTCTGCGGGTCGAGGGACTCGACGGTTTTGTGCTCGACGGCACGAGCTCGATGAGCCGCATCAGTCGCGACCCGCTCGAGCTCGTCGGCCACGCACGCGCCCCGCACCACCAGTACCCCGACGGCTTCGTGCTCTTCACCGGTACCCTCTTCGCGCCGACCCAGGACCGGCACGCGCCGGGCGCCGGGTTCACCCACGACCTCGGCGATGTCGTCACGATCGCGACCGACCGGCTCGGCGCGCTCACCAACACCGTCACCTATTCGCACCGCGCCCCCGAGTGGACCGTGGGCATCAGGGCTTTCTTCGCCAACCTGCGCGAGCGAGACTACGTCTAGGCCTTCGCGCTTTTCAGAACAGGAGCACCACCCATGTACGCAGTGACCAACCCCGTCGACAACACCGTCGTCGAGAAGTTCGACGACATCAGCGACGCCGACCTGAAGGCGGCCGTGGATCGTGCGGCCGCCGAATTCGTGCCGTGGAGTTCCCGCACCGTCGCCGACCGCGCCGCGATCCTGCTGCGTGCCGCCGACCTCTTCGAAGAGCGCACCGACGAGCTCGCCGCCATCATCACCCTCGAGATGGGCAAGCGCATCGCGGAGTCCCGCGGCGAGGTGGGCGCGTTCGTCGACATCACGCGCTACTACGCGTCGAACGCTGAGAAGCTCACCGCCGACGAACTGCTCGACATCGAGGGCGGCTCGGCGAGCATCCAGAAGCACCCCATCGGCGTGATTCTCGGCATCATGCCGTGGAACTACCCGTACTACCAGGTCGCCCGATTCGCCGCACCCAACCTCGTGCTCGGCAACACGGTGCTGCTCAAGCACGCCTCGAACTGCCCGCGCTCCTCGGCAGCCATCGAGAAGGTGCTGCACGACGCCGGCGTGCCCGCCGATGCCTACATCAACATCTACGCCACCAACAAGCAGATCGAGTGGGTGCTTGCCGACCCGCGCGTGCAGGGCGTCTCTCTCACGGGTAGTGAGCGCGCCGGTCGCGCCGTCGCCGCGATCGCCGGGGCCAACCTCAAGAAGACGGTGCTCGAGCTCGGCGGATCCGACCCGATGATCGTGCTCGACTCCGACGACCTCGAGGCGACGATCGACATCGCCGCCGAGTCCCGCATGGGCAACGTGGGTCAGGCGTGCAACGCCCCCAAGCGCATGATCGTTCTCGCGGACCTCTACGACGACTTCGTCGAGGGCCTCACGAAGCGCTTCGCCGAGTACCGCCCGGGCGACCCCTTCGACGAGTCGACCACGCTCGCGCCTCTCTCCTCGCGTGCTGCCGCCGAGACGGTCGCCGAGCAGGTCAAGACCGCCGTCGCCGAGGGCGCGACCCTGCACACGGGTGGCGAGCTCATCGACGGCCCGGGTGCGTACGTGCAGCCCGCCGTGCTCACCGACGTGAAGCCCGGCATGGCCGCGTACCACGACGAGGTGTTCGGCCCCGTCGCGATCGTCTTCAAGGTCGAGAACGAGGATGAGGCGATCCGCCTCGCCAACGACACCCCCTTCGGTCTCGGCTCGAGCGTCTTCAGCGCCGATCGAGAGCGGGCGCGTCGCGTGGGCTCTCGCATCGATGCGGGCATGGTGTACGTCAACCAGGCCGGCGGATCACAGGCCGACCTGCCCTTCGGCGGCGTGAAGAACTCCGGCATCGGCCGTGAGCTCGGCCCGCTCGGTATGGACGAGTTCGCGAACAAGAAGATCGTGCGCCACTAGCGGCCCTGTCCACGCGGATCTGGCGCTCGCCACGGTCGGGTAGAGCTTACGAGTCGTTTTCGGCGCGGCGAGTCCGCCACGGCAGCCTCGATCGTCCGAAATCGGCTCGCGCGCAGTCGCTCAGTAGCTCAGCCGCTCCCGCTCGAGGTCCTCGAGGTCGAACCGCAGGAGCGCGAGGGCGCGGTCGTGTTCCTCGCCGCGTAGGTGCGGGGCCTCGGGGAACGACCGAAGAGCGTTCGCGGTGACTGCGCCGCCGATCTCCTCCCATGCCGCGTCGCGAGCTTCGAGCGCCAGACCCGCGAGGAAGGCCTCGTCGTCGGCGAGCGCGTCGAGCCGTGCGCTCATCCCGCGCAGCATGTTCTGTCGGCGTTCGCGACGGTCGGGGTCGATGGCACGAGCGCGCGCCACCGACTCGTCCTCCCAGTCCTCGACCTCGGGCATCGCCTCGATACGGTTCGCGTCGGCGGTCGCTTCGGCGGATGCGGCGAGCACGAGATCCCGTGTCGACTGCAGGTACTTGTCGACGTCGAAGTCCTCGCCGTCGCGCAACACCCACAGAATGGCCTGGTTCTTCACGGCCATGCGGATTCCCGTGGTCACGATGAGTAGCCCCTCGTCGATGAGGGTCTCGATCGGCAGCGCAGGACGGGGCTCGGGAGGCTCGAACTTTCGGAAGCGGAATCGCTTCTTACGCGGAAAGAGCCTCATCCCGCGCCCAGAATCTCGTTCTCGCGCGCCATCGTCACGGGTTCGATCTTGCCACGGACTCCCCGACGATTCAGTCCTCGGGTAGGGGCTGCGTGCCGCGTGGGTAGAGCAGCATGATCGCACCCGAGGCGAGCCACGACAGCGCGATGCCCGCGAGCAGGATGCCCGCCGGAAGCCCCGCGACAAGCCCGGCTACGGCTGCCCCCGCCGCCGCGGCGGTCGTGCGAAGCCCAGCCCCGATCGTGAAGATCTGCGACCGCACGCCCAGGGGGCTCTGTTGCTTGCGCAGTTGAAGCATCGCGATATTGCTCGAGGCCGTGAAGACGCCCGAGGCTCCGATGGCCGCGATCGTCCATCCGAGCCCGAGGTTGGGTACCGCGACGAGGGTGAAGGCACCGATTGCGGCGAAGCCGAGGCCCATGACCATCTCCGGCGAGAATCGCTCAGAGGGTCGCACGATCGCGAGCACAGACCCGACGAGTCCCCCGATCGCGAACGCAGTGACGATTATGGCGGCGTCGGCGGCCGAGCCGGTGCGTTCGAGCGACAGCGCGACGGTCGCGATGGGCAGAGCGCCGCTGCCCGAGTACGCCAGTGTGCTCGACGCGATCACGACGGTCAGGGGACGGTGGCCGACGAGGTGCTTGGCTCCCGCCGCGATCGTCTGCCACATCGACTCGATCGCCTGCGGGCGGGCAGGCATGCGCAGCGCGAGGGTCGCGATCGCGCCCGCGAGAGCCGCACCCGCCATGAGCCACATCGCGAGCACTGCCGAGCCGCCGACCGCGCTCACCGCGACGATCGCGGGGCCGCCGACGTACCCGATGTTGTAGGAGCCCGAATCGTAGGCGAACGCCCGGCGTTCATCGACGATCTCGTCGGTGACGAAGCTCGACGCCCCGCCCATATAGAACGGCGACACGGCGCCCGCCGCGACCAGCAGCACGAAGATCACCTCGATCGGTACGGTGCCGAGCAGGGCCGTGGCGCCGAACGCGACGAATGTCACGACACCTGAGGCCATGACGAGAAGACGCGGATGACGCACCCGATCCATGACGGCTCCGACGAGCGGCGCGGCGACGACGGCGGGTGCGAGCGACGCCGCCACGAGGGCGCCGCCGAGAGCGACGTCGTCGTACTCCGAGACCGCGAGTAGGGGGATCGCGACGGCGGCTCCGGCTCCGGCGAGCCTCAGCGGCACTGTGGCGGCGAGGTATCCGGCTGCGCTCACCAGCACAGAATACGCGTGCGTCTGCCATTCCGCGGGCGGATACCGCCACGGTGCTCGGGAGTTCTGGCAAGCATCTGCGGCGCACACCACAATAGGGAGGTGACTCGACGCGGCCTCATCCTCTTCATCGCGCTCGGCATCGCGTGGGGCATCCCGTATCTCTTCATCAAGATCGCGGTAGCCGAACTGTCGCCCGAAATGATCGTTCTCGCGCGGTCTGGACTCGCGGCCATGCTACTGCTGCCCCTCGCCCTCTTCCGCAAGCAGATCATCCCGGTGCTCAAGCGCTGGAAGCCCATGCTCGCGTACACCGTGGTCGAGATCATCATCCCGTGGTACTTCTTGAGCTCGGCCGAGCTGCGGCTGCCGAGCTCCACGGCGGGGCTCCTCATCTCTGCGGTGCCGCTCGCCGGGGTGGGCATCGCTTTCCTCCTGGGGCGCCCTGAGCGACTCGCCCTTCTCAACTGGCTGGGCATTCTCATCGGCATGCTCGGCGTTGCCGCCCTCGTGGGCCTCGACGTGTCGGGCTCCGACATCGGCGCTGTCGCCGAAGTCGGCATCGTCGTCATCGGTTACGCTCTCGGCCCCGCCATTCTGGCGCGATGGATGCCCGACCTCCCCGGCGTCGGTGTCGTCGCCGTTTCTCTCGCCGGCGCCGCCCTCTTCTACGTTCCGGTCGTCGTGCTGCTGGGAAGCTGGCCGACCGCGATGCCCTCCGGCAACGTCATCGTCGCGGTGGTCGTACTCGCGGTCGTCTGCAGCGCCCTCGCGTTTTTGCTCATGGTTGGTCTCATCGGCGAGATCGGCCCGGTCAAGGCGACCGCGATCACCTATGTCAATCCTGCTGTCGCCATCATCGCCGGGGTGCTCGTGCTCGGCGAGCAGGTCACCGTCTGGACGATCGTCGGATTCGTGCTCGTGCTTGCCGGGTCGTACCTCGTGACGACGCGGCGTCGAGAGCCCGTGCCTGCGCCGGGACCCGAAGCAGCGGCTGCCGTCGAGGAGACGATCGATCCGGGCGGTGCCCGCGGCTCGTAGTCGCTGTGGGCTGCCCGTCGAGCATCACCGAGCTACGGGGTCGCCCGTCGAATCGAGGCTTGCGAGGTCGGCGCGGCGCGGCAGGCTCTCCCAGTCGCCGGGACCCATCACCGCGAAGGCGCCACAGCGCTGGGCCAGGTCGACGCACTCGACCGGGCCGAGACCTTCGAGTACTCCCGTGAGGAAGCCCGCCACGAACGCGTCTCCCGCGCCGACGGTATCGACGGGGTTCACCCGGAACGCCGGCGAGGCGAACTCGTCACCGTCGATGAGCGCAACGCAGCCCTCAGCCCCGAGCTTGATGACCGCGGTCGCGGGGCCGAGGTCGTGCAGCCGTTTCGCCAGCTCGATCGGGGTACCGTCGTCGACCACGATCCGCGCCTCGTCGTCACCCGCGAACACGATGTCTGCGCGCTCCACGAGTGAGCGGTAGAGGAGTGCGGGGTCCCGACCGACCCACAGGCTGGAGCGATGGTTGACATCGAATGACACCGTCACGCCGTTGCTGCGCGCGATGTCTACGGCACGATCGATCGCCGCGGCGGCCGTCGCCGAGAGGGCAAGGGTGATGCCCGAGACGTGCAGGATGCCGCAGCCGGCGATGGCCGCCTCATCCACATCTCCCGGCTCGAGTCGGCTCCCCGCGCTGCCGGCACGGTAGTAGGTCACGCGGGTCGTGCTGCCGGTCGGGCGTTCCTTGAGCATGAATCCCGTGTTCGCACCCGGGTCGGTGACCGCCAGTACGGTCACCGATTCGGCGCGCAGCTCGCGAAGCACCCGGCGCCCGAGCGAGTCGGCGCCGACTCGGCCCATCCAGGTGGAGCGCCCGCCGAGGCGAGCGACGCCGATCGCGACATTGCTCTCGGCGCCGCCGATGCCCACCGCGAGGTGCGAGACGTGGTCGAGCGTGCCGAGTTCGGTGGCGCGGGCGAGTCCCATGGTCTCGCCGAGGGTCACGAGTGAATTCTGAGCTGCGGTGTTCACATCGTGAGGCTATCGCGCACATGACACTGCCCGCGCGACTCGCTCCGACTGATACTGGAACGTCGCGCTATGGTACTTCTTTGCATCGGCGGGCCCATCCACGCCCCCACCCCACTCCGGGCGTGTGCTCAGAATGACCGTCGGATATGCCACAACTCGAGCATTTCGCGGGCCTCGCAGCGCACCAATCGTCTTTCTCGCGCCACGTACTGCCCAGAATTACCGCCCATCTGGGATCGCTCCCATGCGCTGCTAGCGTCCCCGCACGCCATCGGAAGTACCGAGGCGCCTCAGAATGCGAGCGAAACAATGAACAAACCCGACGCGAGGCGACGGGGGATGCGGCTCACCGCCGTGGCCCTGGCGCTGACGCTCCTCGGCGGATTCGCCGTGGCCGACGGACTTGCGGCGCCCCCCGCCGAGGCCGCCGGAAATACCGATCCGACGCCGTACTTCCCTGACACGAGTGGACTCTCCGTCGCCGCGGATGTGACGGCACTCAACCCGTGCACGTACATCTTGCAGCAGAAGGACGCTAAGGCGTGGCCCAGCGACGTTGCTGACAAGGCCTTTGCGAACCTCAACTGCAACTCGGTCGTCATCTCGAAGAACCAGATGCCGCAGCAGCTCATCGCCGAGCGCAAGATTAGTGACCTCGTCCCCAACTGCAGCCCCGACCCGATCGTGAACATCGGCACGAGCTGGAGTGACGTGCAGTATGTCGAGAATGCCACCACCCACTCGACGTCGACGTCGAATGGGTTCACTGCGGGTGTCACGGTGACTAACGGCTTCAAGACCGGCATCTTCGGATTCGGCTCGAGCTCCGAGATCAGCATCTCGGCCTCGACGACGAACACCTGGTCGTTCGGAACGGACGAGCGCGTGGCCATCCAGACGGGTAAATGGCGCAACGGCACCACCGACATGCCCATTCCCGGCTACTCCTGGGCCTATTACGGATACAAAGACCTCTATCAGCAGGCAGACGTCTTGTGGCGGTGGACCCCCGACCCCAAGCGGCCGAACAACGTCATGAGCGCGGTACAGACCATCAACGTTCATGAGTGGGTCAACGGTGGGTTCAAGAACCCTGGCGACACGACCGGGAAACAGAACCAGTTCGGAGTGCCCATCCTGCACATCGTTCCGATGACACCTGCAGAGATCAGGAACTGCTGGGACAACGGTGTTCCCGCGGGCTGGAAGCCGGGTGATCCGCGATTGAGCTATGTGCCGAACATGTCGAAGCTGAGCTTCCCGATCGTGGATGAGCCCCTCATGCGAGCCCCTTCAGGAACGATGTCGCTCGACACCTACCCCTTCCTATACTCGACCTACCCGCAGGGTAACCCGGTAACCAGGAACCTCGCCGTTGCTCCCACCACCGACCGGTACGCGTCGGGAACCCCGGCGGCGAAGATTCCGTTCCAGAAGACAGACACTCCAGCACCCGTCTCGATGTGGGGCCAGTTCGGCAATCGCACGAACACCACCGAGAGCATCGTGATGCCGGCGGGCAGCGAGGTGGGCTTCTGGACAGGGAAGGCGTGTACCCGTCTCACCGCGACTATCGGCGGCACGGCACCGAAGAACCGCGAGTTCGAGCAGCGGGTGAAGGTGTTTGCCGTCTCTATGGTGGGCGGACAGCCGCAGTACGACCGCGAGCTCGGCGACTACTTGGCACCCAACCCCGGAAGCCTGGCGGGGATGCTCGCACACGGGCAGATCTCCCTCGATATCCCTGCGGGGACCGAGGCGATCGCAATCCGCGCCTACCGTCCCGACCGTGAAAGCCAGGACGTGTCGAAGATGAGCAACGTGCTTGACGGAAACCGTGACGCGATCGTGCTTTCGAAGCCCGAGATCACGTGCGCGCCCGAGACCGACAAGCCGGGTGACGATTACATTCGCAGCGCGTACATCGGCGACGTCTCTGATGTCGTCGCGAACCTCGCAGCGACCCCGGCGCAGGTCGCGGCGGATCCGTACCTCAACCTCCGCCCGAACGCGACGCCGAGCGAGGGGTACCCGTGCAACGCTCGACCCGACTACGTCGGATATTCCTGCAACGGCACTCCCACTCGATCGGAAGGGCTCGCGTACCCCAAGGCTATCGGGCTGCACTCTCCCTCGACGGTGGAGTGGGGTCTCACGTCACCCACGTGCTCCGCCTTCGTTTTTGGTGTCGCGTTCGACGACCACATGGCGGGAGGTGGATCGCGAAAGCCGGTCTCGGTCGAGGTATACATCGATGGCGTGTTCAAGAAGACGGTGCAGCTGGCGCCCTACCCAGACCGGAATCCTGTGGTCAAGGCTGAGGTGGCGTTCCCCTACGGTCCGCACATGATCCAGCTGCGCATCGCCCCCAGCGGCAACGACAATAGCCAGTCGCACGTCAACATCATCGAGCCCGGTCTGAAGTGCAAGGTGCAGGAACCCAGGACCGGCACCAAGCCGACCCCGGCCAAGCCCGTCGCCATGGAGTACATCTCGGTGAACGACCTGACCTGGAGCAACGAGATCTCGTGGCACTGGGGTAAGGCCCGTCGCAACATCAACCCGGTAAACGAAGGCCCGATCGAGATCGGTGGTCTCGTCTTCCCTGTCGGCATCTTCGCTCACTCGCTCAGCAAATTCGACGTCACGATTCCCCGCAAGGACTGCTCGGTCTTCATGGCCGACATCGGAGTCGTCTCGACGGGTAACGACGCGAGCAGCATCGTGTTCGAGCTGTGGGACGGCGAAAAGCGCCTCGCTCAGAGCCGCGTGATGCGAGCGGGAGAGACGGCAGCGTTCATCCAGGCGAACATCATCGGTGTGTCTCGACTCACGCTCAAGGTGACGGACGGTGGCGACAGCGTCAACATGGATCACGCGGGCTGGGGCAACCCTGTCATCGGGTGTGGCGGCAGCGCGGCATCCACGACGACGCCCCCGCCGGCGCCGGAACCGCCGGCTCCCACCCCCACGCCGCCGTCCACGCCTCCCGGTAGCACGAAGGACATCTCGGCTCTCGATGTGAAGTGGGAGGAGAACCAGTTCGTCTATCGTCCGGCGACTCGTGGCACGAACCTCGACACCGGCACGGCGGTTTCGTACAACAACGGCACCTATCCGGTGAAGGCGATCGCAGCCGTGTCGGGAAGCGTCATCCGCATCCAGACGCAGGGCGAGTGCACCGGATTCTCGGCGACGGTCGGTCTTGACGACTACGCCCGACGCGTGAGCGCGGGAACGTTGCAGTTCTCACTGGTGGGTGATGGCACCACGCTTGTCACCAGCCCCGTGATGAACTGGACGAACGGAGTCGTGCCGTTGAACGCGAACATCTCGGGTGTGCGATCGCTCGAGTTGCGGGTGACCGATGCGGGCGACGGCATCAACTGGGATCACGGAGTGTGGGGCTATCCCACCCTGACGTGCCGGGAGAACGCGGCGGTGCTCACATCGCTGCAGCCGTCGACTCAGTACGTCGCCGACCTGCCGTGGCGCAAGGACGAGTGGTCGGACTTCCCGTCTCAGCGCAACCTCAATCTCACGAAGACCGCACCGGTGAGCATCCGAGGCACCCAGTACCAGCACGGCATCGGCGCGCACTCGAACAGCATCATCCGGATCCCGGTGAGCCCGAGTTGCACGACGTTCATCGCGGATGTCGGCATCGATGACTCGGCTGGCGGAAACGGTTACGTGCAGATGCAGGTGTGGGCGGACTCCACCATGAAGTGGTCGGGCTATGTGAGTGGTTCGATGGGTGCAACCCACCTCGAGATCCCGATCAGCGGAACGCGGGAAATCGCACTCACGACACTGCGCGAGGGTGACCCGTCGTGGGATCACGCCGCGTGGGGCGACCCGAAGGTAACCTGCCTCGACTAGCTAAGTGAAGGGCGACGGATGCCCGGCTCTCCCCGCGCGGGGCCGGGCATCCTCGTGTCAGGCGCGGTCGCGGCGCAACTGCTCCGGAGTGCCGAGACCCGACGCCGCGAGCGCCCGACTCATGTGTTTCGCGCTCGAGAATCCCGTGCGCTGGGCGATGCTCGCGAGCGTCACCCCGTCCCACTCGGCCTGCCTGAGCAAGCGGGCGGCGTGGGTGGCGCGCAGGTGTCGGATTTGTTCGCTGATCGGGCCGCCCATCGGCGTATCGAGACTATAGAGGGTGCGCCGAGATACCCCGAGCGCCTCGGCGATGGACTCCGGGGTGAGCATGGGGTCGGTCACAAACCGTTCCAGGATGCGCGCCAGCTGTGCCTCGCGTGAGCGCTTGAGGCGCTCCACCGAAGGGCTGCAGTTCGCGAGCGCGTTCACCATCCCCCCGAGGGTCCGCGCCCACGCGCTCTCGAGCGAGAAGCGGCTGTCATTCACTCCGATCAGACTCTTGGAGAGACCGTGCATGGTGGCGAGCGCAGCTTGCGCCGCGTCGGGATAGTGCGCGAGCTCGCCGAGTTCAATGACCGCATCCACGGCGCCCGGTTCGGCAGGCACGAGGTCGGCATACACCTGCACGACGACGAACGTCGTGCCGCCATCCTCCTCGCGGGGGTACCCGGTATTGCCGGCGAATAGCCTCAGGCTTCGCACGATGAGGCTGCTCGGGTCAAGTTCTGGCCGCTGGTCGAGACTCGTCCCGATCTCGACGAACGTGCTCAGTATCCGTCCCCGCGGGAGCAGATCTGGGCGGGGCGTGGGAAGGGACGGAATCGTCATTGAAGGGCTTCCTGAGCTGTTAACTTTTGTCCACATACTGCGGGATGAGACTGCGCAATGACATGGCTTGACAGATGCAGCCAGATCGCGGATATAACGGCCGCCACGAACCGAGGAGCCGCCGCCGGGCTCCGTGCTTATGAGCCTGGGTGCCAAAAACATGAGCGAATATCCGATCGGGGTACGTCGGTTTAGATAACAATTTGATAACGGCGATCGCGAGATAGTTTCCGGCGGAGAAGTTCGCCGCAAACGGCGTTACACGAATTGGGCGGTGACGTTGTCGCGGGGACATATTGTGCAACTGAGTCGAATTCACCCTTTTAAAAACGAAATCGGTCGAACCCAATCTGAGCAGCTGTACCCCATTTGAAGCCTTTTCGACTTCTCTCGGTTTTGTACCCCATTGCACGCTATGGACGAGTGGACAAAACTGTCTACCCCATCAAAATCCCTGGTCAGTGGCCTGTTAGCAAAAGAAATTGTGTCCCCATAACTGCTGACTGCTGTTATAGCTTTCGGCGTACGGCTCGATGCGAATGGGCGTCGTGCGTACAGCTAGGGGTTCATTGTGGCTACTTCGACTTTTACGACCCAATCCGTATTCGCGGATGCCCGGGGGGCGCGTTGGCGCTGGGTCATCGCAGCACTGCTCGCGATCGTTGCGATCGTCGGGGGACAGATTCTGGGCGTTTCGCCCGTCGCCGCCGCCGGCGGGTTCAGCGTATCGGTCGCGGAAGACGGCACCGGTCAGGGTACAGCCGCGGGCTGCACGATCACCGGCCCGGGTGGTGACAATACGCCCACCGACGGTGTTGTGTGCACTAACGACACGGTGCGGTATCGCTGGGCCTATGACATTCCCTCGAACGAGACCGTCACAGTCACGATGACCCAGACGCTTCCCGTGGGGCTCACGTGGCAGGCAAACAACACGACGGTCTGCGAGGCCGGCCCGAACTTCACCGGCACCGGAGTCATCACTGACGGCGGGCGTACTCTCACGTGCGTCGTGACGTTCCAGCCCACCGTCGCCTCGCGCTCGGGCTTCTTCGACATGTTCGCGCTAGTCGGCCCCACCGTGCCCGACGGTTTTGTCGTGAACTCCGACTTCGTGTACGACCAGGGCGCGGGCGCGACGACGGACCCGGCTGAACCCGTCACGGTGCGCTCTGACGTTCGTGTCAACCTCATCAAGGCGTCCATGGTCGGTGTTGACGTCAGCCCCACTCAGACTCGCGTTCTCGTGAATGTCGCCGGCGTGCAAGACGGGTTCGCCAACGCCAAGGGTGTCGCGGCCATCGACACGCCATTCACTTTCGTTGACGACCTGGCCGGAATGCCCGCCAATACGACCCTCGAGGTGAACAACGGCGACTGTCGGCGTGCGCCCACGGGTGGTAGCCCAACGACGTCGTCGCTGCCGGGCACGTGGTTCTGCACGCAAGCTGGCCCCGGGCAGCCGATTACCATCACGGTGACGGGTGCCGACACATCAGGCAGGGGTTCGTCCACAGACCTCAACGGCAAGACGATCTTCGCTGGCGCCTTCCGTTTGCTCATCCCCGCCGCGTCGATCCCCCCGGGCGGCGTCGTTGCTGAGAACCAACTGCGCGGATTCGCCCCGTCGGCCGGAGGTGCGCAGAACTACGACGGCAACTGGGAGCCCGGTGGGGCTCCAGCCGACACGTGCACGAGCCCCGATCCGAACGACAACTGTGCGGAGGTTCCGCTTCAGCCGTACGCTCCGACGGGCACGTATCAAATCCTCAAGAGCATCGATGTGGTTCCGGCGGTCACCTCGTTGAATGGCGATGCCGCCGTCGCGCCAGGTCAGACTTTCGAGACCAAGATTCCGGTCATCAACACAGACCCGTCATCCAACCCCGAGAACCTCCTGGTGTGCGAGAAGTTCGAGCCCACCAAGCAGCAGGTCAACGGAGCTCCGAGCATCGTGACTGCCGGAACTACGCCGCCGTACATCTTCGAGTACAGCACCCAGCCGATTGTCGGTGGTCAGGTATCGACCGCAACGTGCGGGTTCCCGGGTGACACCACCACGGACGGTCCGTGGTATCCGAGCGTCGCCGCGGCGGGAGGCCCGGCCAACGTCAGCTCGGTGCGTGTGGTTTTCACCGGGACCATGCCGCAGGTCACCTTTGACTTCAAGATCCCCATGATCAACGTTTCGAGCACGCCGCTGGACCGCGCGATTGACTACGTCGGCTCGAGCCACACGACGAAGCCGTTCAGCAACGATCGGTCGGCGTCATACACGGTGACCAGCAACGTGCTGAGCGTAACGAAGCGCTCAAACGGACAGGTCGCCGGAGACGCCGTGCGCAATGAGGTCGTGCCTTTCACTATCTCGCCGGTCTTCAGCCAGCCGGGCGGTGGAAGCGACCCGCAGGTGCTCACCGTGGTTGACCCGCTCGACTCGTGCTACCTCTCGCCCACGATCGCCCCGGCGACTCTGCTCTCCTGGGACGTCGTCATCACTCCTGCCGACCCGGGCCCCGACGGGATCATCTGCTCGCCCGACGATGTGTCAGGCCCGATCCTGACCTTCACGTCACTGAGCCCGCTCACGCCCAACGTCGCCGTTCCTGCGATCGACTACTCCGTGACGATCTCACCCGCGTCTCTCGATAACTCGCTGCACTTCAACACTGCGACCGTCTCCGCGCCGGGCAACGCGCAGGATGACGCCGCGCGCCGCGACACCCAGAACATGTCCGTGCGTGGTTCCGGTCTCGTCGACATCACCAAGTTCGTGGATGCCCCACAGGTGCAGATTCAGGACCAGATCGGTTTCTCCGCCCAGTGGTCCAACACCCTCGCGAGCGACGCGGGACTCACCCGCTGGATCGACATCCTCCCGTACAATGGTGACGGTCGTGGCACGAGTTTCTCCGGCAGCCTGTCCCTGCTCTCCCTCAACCTGCTCGGTACGCCGACCAATGACGTGACGATTGAGTACACGTCGCGCACGCCCGGCGCGATTGACGGCGACCCGAACGCGCCCTCCAATCAGCCCGCTGGTGCGACCACCTGGTGTGTCGCGGGTGACTTCGGCACTGGCTCGTGTCCCGCGAACATCGGGGCAACGACTGCCATCCGCATCACGATTGGTAACCTCAGCGCCGGGCGCCAGGGCGGCGTTCACTTCACGATGCAGCCGACCGGCAACGTCGAGGGCGACGTCTACCAGAACGTCGTGAGCCTCGGGCGCACGGCCAACTTCCCGCAACCTATCCCGCAGTCGAACCAGGTTCGCGTCGACGTCGTCGCCTCGAGCGTCGGCGACACGGTGTGGTGGGACCTCGACCGCAACGGCACCCAGGAGCCGGGTGAGCCCGGCATTGGCGGGGTCACCGTCACGCTCCTCGACGGACTGGGCAACGTACTCGCGACTACGACGACAGACTCCAACGGTCTGTACACGTTCCCGGGCCTTCGCTCCGGCGACTACCGCGTAGCGATCGACCAGTCCACGCTGCCGTACTCCGCGAGCATCGTGCCCACTTATGACCTTGACGGCGGCACCACGTCGCCCAATGGTGATAGCGGAAACTTCCCGCTCGGGGTCAATCAAGACCGAACAGACGTGGACTTTGGATACGACCTGCCTGACACGGTCGACGGCACGCCGTACATCCAGACCACCATCTCGAGTCAGGCCGCGGCGCCCGGCGCGACGGTCACCGACCTCGTGCAGTTCACCGACGTCACCGCAGGCACGTACACCTGGACGATTTACGGTCCGGTTGCACCTGTCACTCCCGGCACGTGTGTCGGCATCGACTGGACCACTGCGCTCGCGCACGAGAGCGGAAGCCTCCTGGTGCCCGCCGGTACGAGCTCCGCGACCACCCCGGTCGTCGCTCTTGACGCCGGAGTCGGCTGCTACACGTACAGCGGCTCGTTCCTCATCGACGGGCTCGGGGGAGTGACCCTCACCCACCCGCGCGGTCTTGCAGCGGAAACCGTGCTCGTGTCGGCGAACACTCCGAATGTCGCGACTGTTGCCCAGAACAGCACCAACCGTCCCGGCGCGACTGTGAGCGACGACGTCACGATCACGGGTCTCAGCGAAAACACGACCTACACCTGGTCGTTGCTCGGTCCGCTCGCACCCGTCGGCGGCAGCTGTGACGCTGTCGACTGGACTGGCGCTCCGCCGGTCGTCGCGACGGACACCTTCGCGGTCACGCCCGGCACGACCGACTACAACACCGGAAACCGCACCGTGACAGCGGTGGGTTGCTACACGTACTCAGGATCACTCGCGGCGACGCCCACGAGCAACGCCGTGACACTCCTGCCCGGTATCCCGATCGAGTCGTTCCAGATCTCCGCGAACGCACCCGACATCACCACGACGGCGTCTCAGAACAACGCCGGACCGACCGACACGGTCTTCGACAACTTCACGATCAGCGACCTCGGCTCGCAGTCCGCGACGTACTCGTGGACGCTCCTCGGACCGGTTCCCGCGATCGGTGGCTCCTGCACGACCGTGAACTGGGTGGGTGCGCCCGTCTTCGACTCGGGCTCGCAGATTGTCCCGGGAGACGGCACGTACCAAACGAGCTCCACGGTGCTCGGCAACGCGGGCTGCTACAGCTACACGGGTGCCCTCGCGGCTACGGCGACCAGCGACGCGGTGGCGTTGCCGGCCGGTGAGCCCGCGGAGACGGTGCTCGTGTCGGCCGTCACCCCGACGGTTTCGACGCAAGCGTCATCCAACACCGCTGCCGCAGGTTCGTCAGTCACCGACACCGTCCTCGTCAACGGACTCGTCGGACCGACCACCTACGACTGGGCGCTTCTCGGTCCGGTTGCCCCCATCGGCGGCGTCTGCGACACCGTGAACTGGGCGGGCGCGGCGACCGTGGGCTCGGGCACGATCGCCATACCGGCGAACGGTTCTCACCTCACCCCAGCGGTGACGCTGCCCGCCTCGGGCTGCTTCACCTACATCGGCACGCTCGCCGCGACGGGTGCGAGCAACGCGGTGATTCTGCCCGCCGGTGTACCCGAGGAGACCGTGCTGGCGAACTCGACAACGCCCGGCATCTCGACCCAGGCGTCGACCAACTCGACGGGACCGCTCACGTCGGTGTCGGACTCGGTGACGGTCTCCGGGCTCGGCACGCAGAACGTGACCTACACCTGGGTTCTCTATGGACCGGTAACTCCGGTCACCACGGGCACGTGCGTGGGCATCGACTGGTCGACGGCTCCTGTCTTCGACACGGGAACAGAAGCGATCACCGGTGACGGAACGTTCTCGACCGATTCGTCGGTGCTCGGCAACGCCGGGTGCTACACCTACACCGGCTCTCTCCCGGCGACGGCAACGACCAACGCGTTCACCACTGCGCGCGGAATTCCTGCCGAAACGATCATGGTGAACGCGAACACCCCCGGTATCGCGACCCAGGCGTCGATCAACGCCACGACGCCGCAAACGAGCGTCACCGACTCTGTCGTGATCACGGGTCTGGGCACGGAGGCGAGCACGTACACCTGGTCGCTCTTGGGGCCGCTCCCCGAGGTAGCCGGCGCGTGCGACGCGGTCGACTGGACGCCCGCACTCGCGACGCCCTACGACACCGGCTCATTCCCGGTGAACGGTAACGGTACCTACCAGACGCCCGCGACGGTGCTCGCAGCCGTCGGGTGCTACACCTACATCGGCACGGTCGCGGCAACCGGCACCACCAACGCCGCTTCACAGGCACCGGGTGACCCGCTCGAGACAGTTCGCGTCACCGCGAACCAACCGCAGGTCGTCACTCAGGCCTCGACCAACACCGCCTCACCGGGTGTGAGCCTCAATGACTCCGTCATCGTGTCTGGGCTCACCGGTGAGACGGCGACCTACACCTGGACCCTGCTGGGCCCCGCAGCTCCCGTGACCGCGGGAACGTGCGTAGGGATCGACTGGTCGACCGCCGCGATCTTCGACAGTGGATCACTCGTAGTCACCGGCAACGGCACCTACACCACCGCGTCGACGACTCTCAACGCCGCCGGATGCTACTCGTACACCGGTAACCTCGCGGGCACCGCTACGAGCACCCCCGTCGTGCTCGCTGCCGGAGTTCCCGCAGAGACGGCGCTCATTGCAGCAAACACACCCACGGCCACAACCCAGGCGTCCGTGAATGTCGCGGCCCCCGGCACCGTGGTGACTGACTCCGTCGTCATCTCGGGTCTGGGAGCTCAGGCGAGCACCTACGCGTGGACGCTTGTCGGGCCGATGGCGCCCGTCACCCCGGGCACGTGTGCGGGTATCGACTGGTCGACCGGACTCGTGTTCACCAGCGGATCCTTCGCGGTCGCTGGTGATGGAACCTACACGACGCCGCCGAGCACGCTTACCCTGCCCGGCTGCTACTCGTACACGAGCGACCTCGCGGCAACCGCTTCGAGCGCCCGGTTCATCCAGGCCGCGGGTGTCCCCGCGGAGACTGTTCGCGTCGATGCCAACGCCGCCGCAGTGGCGACGACGATCTCGGATCAGACCACGACGAGTGGCGACACTGTGACTGACTCGGTCACCGTGTCTGGCCTCGCCAACGAAACGACCGACTACCACTGGACCCTGGTGGGACCGGTGCCACCGGCGACCGCGACCACGTGTCCGCCCGCCGGACCGGCGTGGACCGGAGCCGCCACTGTTCAGGCCGGTGACGTCACGGGAGTGGGTAACGGAACGTTCTCGACACCCGCGGTGACCGTGCTCGCGGCTGGCTGCTACAGCTACACGGGTGTTCTTGACCCGACCCCGACAAGCTCGGGAGTGACCCTTGAGGCAGGCGACCCGCTGGAGACCACACTGGTCACCGCAGCAACGCCGACGCTGGCCACCACGGCCAGTGCTTCGACCGGGTTGCCGGGACTGTCGGTGACCGACTCGGTGCAGCTCACCGGACCGGTGGCTCCCGGAACCGTCTACACGTGGACGCTCTACGGACCCATCACGCCCGGCGCGGACTGCACGGGGCTCGATTGGACGGGCGCGCCGGTGCGTGACTCCGGCACGATCGTGACGACCGGAGCGACCACGTACACGACCCCCGCGACGACTCTGACGGCTGTGGGTTGCTACAGCTACGGAGGAAGCATCGCGGCATCCGTGAGCTCGACCGCGGTCACGCAGGCTCCCGGCGTTCCCGTCGAGACCGTGCGCATCGCGACCAACCTGCCGACCGTGACGACAATTGCCGATGACGGAACCGGATTGCCGGGCGCGGTCGTGAGCGACTCGATCGAGATCAGCGGAATGGGTGCGGCAACTGCCGACTACACCTGGAACCTGCTGGGACCGGTCGCCGCCATCAACGACTCGTGCGCGACGGTCGTCTGGACCGGCGCACCGACGGTGGCAACCGGTTCGCTTCCAGGTCTCGGAAACGGTACCCACACGACTCCGACGACCACCCTTTCCGACGTCGGGTGCTACACCTACACGGGTAGCCTCGCGGCCTCGGCCACGACCGACCCGGTAACGCTCAACCCGGGCGATCTCAATGAGACCTTCCTCATCGACGCGTTCGAGCCGACCGTCACGACCGTCGCGACGGCAGCAACCCAGCCCGGTGGATCCACTACCGACGCTGTCACGGTGTCCGGAAGCGGGGGAGTGACGACGACATACAGCTGGACACTCGTCTTCGCCCAGCCCGACGGCACCGGCGACTGTGACGCGGTCAACTGGGCAGTGGATGGCACGGTCGTCGCGAGCGGCTCCTACTCGATCACGGGAGACGGAACCACCACGACACCGTCCACCACGGTCAACGACGCGGGCTGCTACAGCTACACCGGGGAGTTCGCGGCGACACCGACGAGCGACGCCGTAGTGCTCGCGGCGGGCATCCCGGCAGAGACGTTCTTGCTCGCCCCGTTCGACCCTGACGTGGTCACGACGGCGACGTTCAACAACGGCCTGCCCGGTGACACCATTGCAGACGGCGTCGAGGTGACCAACTTCGGTCTCACCCCGGCCCGCTACGACTGGACACTGTTGGGCCCGGTGCCCGCGATCAATGGATCGTGCGACACGGTGATCTGGACGGGCGCCCCGGTACTCGACCTCGGTTTCTTCACCGTCAACCCGGGAACCAGCACCTACCAGACGAGTGACTCGACGCTCCCGCTGCCCGGCTGCTACAGCTACACGGGTGCTCTCGCGGCAACGCCGAGCTCGTCTGCGGTGACTCTTGCGGCGGGCGACCCCGCGGAGACGGCGCTCATCGAGGCACTCGTGCCGACGGCATCCACCCTGATCAGCTCCAAGCAGGTCTACGTGGGTGACACGGTGTTCGACCAAATCTTCGTCGGGAACACGCGCGGTGCGCAGCCGGTGATCACGTGGGAGTTGTACGGGCCCGAGACGCCCGTAGCCGGTTCCTGTGATGCAGTCGACTGGACAGCGTCGCCGGTGCTCTACACGGGAACGCTCACCACTCTCGGAGACGGTACGTACGACACACCGATCGTCGCTCTCGCCGACGCCGGATGCTACTCGTACTCGACCGAGATTGGTGCCACCCCCACGACCGAAGCGGTGACGCTCGTCGCGGGAGATCCCGATGAAACTGTTCGGGTCGTGGTGCGCCCAGCCGGACTCGCCTCAACAGGCGGATCCATCCAGGCGGGCGTACTCATCGGGGCCGGCGTGGTGCTGGTACTCGGGCTGATTGCGGTGGCGTTCGGGCGACGCCGCAATCGAGCCAAGCACTCCGCCACGTCCTAAAGAGTGTCGGGGCTGATGTAGACCCCCATCAGCCCCGACGCTCCCGTATCTGATTCAGGGGGGAACTGGTGATGAACACGAGACGGTATGTACAAGTTCTGATCGCGACGGCGACTCTAACGGCGCTCACGGGCTGCGTAGGCCCGACGATCGATCCACAAGGCGAGCCTCGAGTGGCTGGAGATGTCTGGACCGAGACCACATCCGGCTCCGCGCCAGCGGCGGGGAGCTGCATAGTCGCGGAGGACGGGGACGCACTGTTGCCTGACGCGAAGTGCACGCCCGGGGCCATTACGTCCGCCATTTCTGCGGCTGACACTTCACCGGTATGCCTCAGTTCCAACGCTGAGGAACCTGCCGTCGACGAAGGTGCGGCGCGATCCGTTTTTGCCGCGTACGGCATCGATGAAACAGATGCCGCGAACTACACGATCGACTACCTCATCCCGCGCAGCCTCGGCGGGGCAAACGACTTCGCCAACCTCTGGCCGCTCCCGAGCGATGATTCGGTGACTGCACGAAAAGACCAAATGGATATTTCGGTGGCAGATGCAGTCTGCAACAGCCGCGCGGGGATTCAGGCTGCACAGTTCGTGATGGGCAACGACTGGCCGCGCGCACTGATCTCTCTCGGACTCGAGAAGTAGAGCATCCATGTCTTCCCTCAAAACCGACTGTGACCGGCAGTTTTGTGCTCTGAAAAATATGAGCAAAGTATTTTTTATCTGCCGTCATAATCCCAGCGCTCGCGTCTCTTAATAGGTAGGGAAACACTTTCCCGTTCTGGATTCCTCCAGAAGCAAGACACGAAACGGGGTGTGGATCATGCAGACAACAAGCGTCGAAGAGGCACCGGATTCCGACCTGATCGTGCTTGCCCGCACCGGCGATCTGCACGCATTCGCCCTCCTGTGGGAGCGTCACCAAGACGCCGCGCTGCGCCTCGCCAAGCGGCTAGTTCCGCCCACGGACGCGGAGGATGTGACGTCCGAGGCGTTCGCGAACACCCTCCAGGCACTCCAGAACGGCGGAGGCCCGGACGGGCTCTTCCGGCCCTACATCTACGTCGCGATCCGCAACATCGCCATGCGGTGGTCGCGGCGTGACAGCGAGCAAAGGGCAACAGTCGACATCGACTTCGAGCTCATTGTCGACCCCTCCACTCTCGACGATCCGACCGTGGAATCACTCGATCGCTCCGTCGTCTCGGTCGCCTTCCGCTCACTCCCACAGCGATGGCAAGAGGTGCTCTGGTACACCGAGGTGGAGGGTATGTCCGCGAGTGAGGTCGCGCCCATCCTGGGGATGACCTCGAACAGCGTGGCAGCCCTCAGCTACCGAGCGCGCGACGGCTTCCGTCGGCAGTGGCTCGAGAAGCATCTCCTCGACACCTCCCTTCCCGAGGTCTGCGCTGAGGCCGCGCGCGAGTTCGAGC
This sequence comes from uncultured Salinibacterium sp., assembly GCA_964477625.1. Classification (GTDB taxonomy): domain Bacteria; phylum Actinomycetota; class Actinomycetes; order Actinomycetales; family Microbacteriaceae; genus Rhodoglobus. The sequence continues at coordinate 2,667 of CAYZHZ010000017.1, read as the reverse complement.
GATCGGCAGACATCTCGCCTCGACTCGCGGCGCATATGTCGGTCTGTGCACGATGCAGCACGTTGGCCGCCACTGCAGAAGATGCTCCCGCGCGCCTGAGGATGGTTCTCGCTCCACTGCTGCTGGGCGGAACCACGGGGGGCATCCTGATCGAGCTCCTCACCCGCAATGCTTCCGAGGCTTCGGCCGTCGTGGCCGTGTCCTCCAGCGCGGCGACGGCCTCCTCGGTGTTGGCGGTGGCGCACGTGCCGACCGCCGTGACGGCGGTGATCGCGGTCGCCACGGTGATCACGATTGCCGCCGCCACGATCACCGGACCGCCAGCCAACTCGGTATCGTCGTCCCCCACGCAGTCCGAGCAGTCGCAAGAGAGCCCCTCTGACGTCGTCGACACCTCGACGGATGGTCACGGCACAGGCACGCCAGCCCCCCTCACGACCGCGACGCCGACCCCGACCACCACCCCGGCACCCCCCACGGATGATGCCACCGGCGCGCAACCTCGCACCCCGAGTGCGCCTCCGCCGCCGAGCCAGCCACCCGCTCCCACGGCGGATGTCACGCCACCCACCTCGCCGCAGGTGCTCACGACGATCGACCCCGCGGCGACCGCCGGCGTCCCGCTCTCGGGAACGGGCGAACCCGGCTCGACCGTCTCCGTGTCTGATTCGTCGGGGGTGCTGGCGACGGTCCTCACCGACTCGCAGGGCAACTGGGTCACGCCGACTCTCGCGCTCCAGCCTCACACGACGGCCCTCGTCATCACCCAGACGGATGCTGCGGGCAACGTGTCCCCCGCGGCGACGATCAATCCCGGCTTCCGCCCGACACTCGGACTAGCGCCGAACTGGGCCCCCTTTGCCTCGGTGATCGATGTGTACGCCTATGGATGGCCTGGAGCTACGTATCTCGTCACTGTCGACGGCCAGCCCGGCCCAGTATCGACGGTTGGGCCGAACGGAGTAATCCCTGTGTACGTCGGGTTCGTGTCGCCCGGACCCCACGATGTCGTCTACGGGTACGTCGATCCGGTGACCCGCGAGTACACGGCACCCATGCACTACTACTTCGAGGGGGGTCAGCCATGATAGAGAACTCGACACTGACGGCGTACGTCGAGATGGGCGACACGCTCGCGGCGGGGACGGCCCTCGAGCGACTCGCGTTCTGTGCAGACGGCGATCCCGCAGTGACGGAAGACGTGTCCGTAGGCACGTTCGTCATCCGCATCATCCGGGATCTGGTGCCGGCAGATGACGAGCAGATCGCCGAGCTCATCGCTTGCGGGGATCTCTCTTCGCGCGAGACGGCGGTCGAGCCGATGCTCGCCCAGCTGCGCGCGACCTACCTACAGTCGTCAAGCCATGCTGCGCCTCCTTTCTCGCTCGAGCCAGCGTGGGCGCGCACTTTCGGCACGATCATCGCGGGTGTAACGGGGGTCACCCCTAGCGGTTCCGTCCTCTCGCGCGCTCGACTCGCCCAAGCGACTCGCATCGTCGAGCGGCACTCGAGTGATCGACGCCTGACCCCCGTCGCCCTCGCGAGCGCGCTCAAGATCTCTCGCCGCACGCTCTACGACCTCACCGCGTCGTCCCTGGGAGGAATCAGTGAGTACATCCGCACCGTGAGGGTCACCGAGGCGATCGCGATGCTCGCGAACCCCGAATATGACTCGCTCACGATGGGTGAGATCGCATCTCGGGCAGGATTCTCGTCATCCAAGCATCTGTCGCGAGCGCTCGCAGTGCTCTTCGACACCTCGGCGGGTGCCGTGCGGCGCGAGCGATACTGTCCCGTGCCCGTGCGATCTGACCTTGCGAGGTTGCACGTGCCATAGCCGACTTCGGTGGCCGTTCCCGTCGGCCATCGATCCGGGCCTTTTCTGGCCCAGGGCCCTTGATGACATCCCCCAAGTCAAGGACCCACACCCGGGCGGCGATTCGGGTCGCCGCCCGGGTCTCTTCCCCGCCCCCGCGCGAGCATGCTCGCGCGCCCCACCAACCGGAGCCCAACCATGTGCATCACCTCAGAAGAGATCAACACGCAGCCCAGCCTCTGGCGTCGGGCGCTCAACGAGATCGGACCCGCGAGAGACACCATCGTCGCGTCGGGAGAACGCGTGCTCACCATCGGCTGCGGTACGTCGGCCTACATCGCCAGCTCGTACGCGCAGATCCGTGAACGGTCGGGACACGGCACCACCGATGCGGGGCCCGCCTCCGAGCCTCGCGCCTGGCGGGACTGGGATCGCGTCGTCGCGATCAGTCGCTCAGGCCAGACCAGTGAGGTGCTGCATGCGCTACGAAACCTCCCCGCCGGCATGCGTAAGGTCGTGGTCACGGCTGATCCGAGTTCGCCCGCTGCGCAGCTTGCCGATGACGTGCTCGACCTCAGCTGGGCCGACGAAGCGTCCATCGTCCCGACGCGCTTCCCGACGACCTTCCTCATTCAGGCCCGCGCGGCTCTGGGGCACAACATCAAGAGTGTCGCCCTCCAGGCAGAGAAGGCCGTAGCATCACCGCTCCCCGTGCGCGTTCAGGACTTCAGCCACTTTGTCTTCCTGGGGGCGAACTGGGCCTACGGACTCGCGCAAGAGGCTGCCCTCAAGATGCGCGAGGTCTCTCAGGCGTGGACGGAGTCCTACCACCTTTATGACTACCGTCACGG
>CAYZHZ010000016.1:0-28579 GCA_964477625.1 uncultured Salinibacterium sp. | reverse complement strand
GCAGCCTCTTGATGTCCGCCTGCGCGACGGCACCCAGCACACCCACGACCATCGTCAGCAGTGCCACGACCATGAGGGCGACGTTGAGTTCCGAGCCCGGGAAGATGATCGTCTCTGTACGGATGATCGCGTAGACGCCGACCTTCGTGAGCAGGCCCGCGAACACCGCCGTGACGGGCGCGGGCGCCGTCGGATAGGAGTCGGGTAGCCAGAAGGAGAGCGGGAAGACGGCTGCCTTGATGCCGAACGCGACGAGCAACATGATGTGCAGCAGCACCTGCACGTCGATCGGGATGTCGACCATGCGCACCGAGATTTGTGCGATATTCACCGTGCCGACCGCACCGTAGATCATGGCGATCGAGGCGAGGAAGAGCATCGATGAGACGAGACTCACGACGATGTAGGTCGTGCCCGCGCGAATGCGCGCCTCGGTTCCGCCGAGGGTGAGCAAGACGTAGCTCGACACGAGCAGAATCTCGAAGCCGACGTAGAGATTGAAGAGGTCCCCCGCGATGAAGGCGTTGAAGACGCCCGTGGCAAGGATCAGGTAGGTCGGGTAGTAGATGGAGACGGGAGTCTCGTCGTCGCCGTCGGCGAGACCCTGCCCCACCGAGAAGATGAGCACCGCGAGCAGCACGAGGGCGGAGACGACGACCATGAGTGCGGCGAGCCGATCGACGACGAGCACGATGCCGAACGGGGCCGCCCAGCCGCCGACCTCCATGACGAGCGGGCCCATCGTGTCGACCACCCACAGCATGACCGATCCGAGTACGAGCACCGCCAGGAGCGCGACGATCGCGACGATGCGCTGAGCACGCGGGCTGCGGCTGAGGATGAGGGCAGACGCGGCCCCCACGAGCGGGATGAGTACGACGAGCGGAACGAGTGAATTCATCGGGTCTCACTCCCTTCGGGAAATTCGGTGTCCGGCTCGTCGGGACCGGAGGCGGGGTCATCCGACCCCTCTCCCGCCGGGATGATCGAACCTTCGCGCATCGCGATGTCGTCGGCGTCGTCGTACAGCACGTCCTCACGAGCGAGGCGCCAGGAGCGGTAGATGAGCGCCATGAGGAACGCCGACACCCCGAAGGTGATGACGATCGCGGTGAGGATGAGCGCCTCGGGAAGCGGATCCGTCATCTCTTGGGGCGAGACGCCGTCTGTGACGATCGGGGCGACTCCCGCCTTGCCCGCCATCATGATGATGAGCAAGTTGGTCGCGTTGCCGACGAGCAGGAACCCAAGAAGCACGCGCGTCATGCTGCGCTCGAGCAGAAGATAGACGCCGCACGCGTACAGCACGGCCATGACGACGAGCAGAACGAGGGAGACGCTCACGAGGCCTTCACCTCTGTTCCCTGCTCTTCTTCCTGCTCACGGTCGACTTCGGCGCCGAGGCTGCGGAGCACATCGAGCACGAGCCCGATCACGACGAGGTAGACACCGATGTCGAAGATCGTGGATGTGACGAACTCGAGTTCACCGAACACCCCCAGATTCCACTCGAACCACGTCGACGTGAGGGCGTCGGCTCCGAAGAAGAGCGGCACGAGCGCCGTTCCGACCGCGAGGACCAGTCCGGTGCCGAGGATCTTGCCCGCGTCGAAGGGAGCAGCCGCACCCAGCTCGTACCGCCCACCAGCGAGATAGCGTGCGACGAGCGCCATGCCCGCGACGAGACCGCCGGCGAACCCGCCGCCCGGGGCGTTGTGCCCGACGAGCAGCAGGTAGATCGACACGACGATGACGGAGTGGAAGATGAGGCGCACGACGACCTCGAGCAGGATGGAGCGGTTGCGGGCGGCAAGCGTGCGACCCGCAAGAAGCCAGGAACCGCGGTCGCTCGCTTCGGTGTCAACGGGTCGCAGTAGTCGCGCGCGGCCCTTCTTGCGGGCATCCTTCATCGTGATTCGCGGCAGGTTATCGCTGCGCCCCCGGATGAAGATGAGGCTCGCAACTCCCGTCGCGGCGGCGATGATGACCGCGAGCTCACCCATGGTGTCCCAGCCGCGCAGGTCGACGAGTGCCACGTTGACGATGTTGCGGCCGTGTGCCTGCTCGTACGCGAGTTCGGCCCAGGCGAGGGAGATCGGGAGGTCGGTGCGCGCACCGAGCGCGACGACCGCGACAACCGCCATGAGAACCCCGAAGGCGATGCCGAGTACGGCGCGCAAGGCCCGGCGGCCGCTGCCATTGTGGGTTCCGAGCTTGGCGGGTAGGCGCCTGAGTACGAGAACGAATGCGACGAGCGTGACGACCTCGACAAGGATTTGAGTGAGGGCGAGGTCGGGGGCACCCTGAAGCGCAAAGAGCGCGGCCATACCGAAACCCGTGACGCCGACGAGCACGACCGCCTGAAAGCGTTTGGTGGCTCGCACCGCGGCGATGCCCGCGACGATCATGATGGCGCCGATGGCAACCTGCGCGGGGTAGTCCCACACCCGAAACTCCGTCGGCCAAGTGCGGTTGAGCACGAGACCGGAGGTGATCGCAACGGTGAACATGAGCAGGATGACACCGAGGTAGAACGGAAGGGAACCGCGCTGGGTGAGACTCGTCGTGCGCGCCGCGGTGCGATCGATTGTGCGCATCGTCGCGCCGTAGACGTTCGCCGCCGACCACCCGGTGCCGAGCCTCGTCTGGAGTCTGCTCACCGCGGAGCGCGCGATGAACAGGACAGCACCCAGCGCGATCGTGAGGACAGAGATGCCGAGCGCCGGCTCGAAGCCGTGCCAGAGCGCGAGGTGATAGGTCTCCCCCGTCCCGGCGGCAAAGGTCGCCGGGTATCCGGCGAGCCAGCCGTCGACGAGAGGTGCCGCAACCCCCAGCCCCACTCCCGCGACCGCGAGGATGGCGGGTGAGATGAGGAAGTCGGGGTGCCCGGTGGCGTCGGCGACCGGCTCCACGTCGGGCTTGCGAGCGAAGGCCCCCCAGAAGAACCGCGCGCTGTACGCGGCGGTGAGCACTGTGCCCGCAGCGACGCCGATGAGAGCGACCCAGGCGAGCGGTCCCCCGAGCAGTGCATCCTCGATGAGCGCGGTGAAGACGCCCTCCTTGGCGACGAAGCCGAGGGTGGGCGGAAGACCGATCATCGAGGCGAGAGCAAGCGCGGTGAGGCTCGCGAGGGCAGGAGATTTGCGCCCCAGCCCGGAGAGCTTGCGCAGGTCGCGCGTTCCGGTGCGGTGGTCGATGATGCCGACGACGAGGAACAGCGCGGCTTTGTACATGGCGTGGGCGAGCAGCAGCGCGAGGCCCGCAAGGGCTGCAGTGGGCGTGCCGAATCCGACCACCAGAATCAGAAGGCCCAACTGGCTTACCGTGCCGTACGCGAGAACAAGTTTGAGGTCGTGTTGCTTGAGCGCGGTCCATCCGCCCAGCAGCATCGTGACAACCCCGAGGAGGATGAGCACCTCGCGCCACCCCGGAATGTCAGCAAAGCCGGGGGCGAGGCGAGCCACGAGGTAGATGCCCGCTTTGACCATCGCGGCCGCGTGGAGGTACGCGCTCACGGGAGTCGGTGCCGCCATCGCCGCAGGAAGCCAGAAGTGGAACGGGAAGATCGCCGACTTGGTGATCGCGCCCACGAGCACGAGCATGATCGCGACCGTGATGAGATCGCCGCGTGGGGCGAGGGCGATGATCGCCGCCAGACTCGTGGTGCCGGTCGTCACCGCGAGGATGACAAGGCCGACGAGCATCGACAGACCACCGAGCGTCGTCACGAGGAGGGCTTGGAGGGCAGCCCCGCGACTGGTTTTGCGCTGAGTTGAGTGCCCGATGAGCAGGTAGGAGAGCACGCTCGTCGCCTCCCACAGCACGAAGAGCAAGTACACGTCGTCGGCGAGGACGAGTCCGTACATCGCGCCGGCGAAGGCAAGCAGCACCCCCGCGAACCGCCCGAGGGACTGCTCGTCGCTGCGGAAGTACCGCGTGCAGTAGACGAGCACGAGGGCGCCGACTCCGGTGACGACGAGCGCGAGCGCCCAAGAAAGCGTGTCGAGCCGCATCGTCAGGGAGAAGTCGAGCTGCGGGATCCACGGCACCGACTCGACGACCGATCCGCCGTCGATGACGCGCGGCGCCATCAGCACCGTGTGGACGAATGCGGCCGCGGGCACTGCGGCGGCGACGAAGAATGCCGAGCGGCCCCACCAACGCACGAGGAGGGGCATCACAATGGCCACGCCGGCGAACACCACAAGGAACGCGAGCATCGGTCCTCCCAGGGCGTTCGAGGCGGCAGGTGCACGTCACTGGGGAGCACCCGGGATCATCCCCGAGGCCGCGCCCCTATTTTATAGGGCGCGCTGCGCGCACTCGCCCCCCACTACTACTGCTCATGCACATCGCCCTCGCGGAGATCCGCGAGCAGCGCGAGAGCGCGAGCGACCTGCGTGGGCCCAGGAACTCGGAAGTTGGCGAGCGTCGGACCGTCACCGCTCTTGAGCCCCAGGTCGTCGGGGCTGAGCGCGGCGAAGGCATCCTCATCCGTCACGTCGTCGCCCGCATAGAACACGGCATCGGCCTGGGTGTACCGACGAAGATGCTCGACCGCCTCACCCTTCGTCGTCGAGCGCACCGAGAATTCGAGCACATTCTTGCCCTCACGGATGGTCAGCTCCTGCACCTCCGCCGTCGCCTCGCTGCGGGCCACCAGGTGCGCGACGCGACTGTTGTGCTCGGTGGCAAGGCGGGTGTGCAACGCGAACCCCGCGGGCTTCGGCTCGAGCCAGACCTGGTCGACGGCATCCGCCACCTCGCCCAGCACCGTGGAGAGAACGTCGACCTGCCGAATCTCGGCGGTGTCGAGCGTGAGCTGAATGTCGGGCGAATCCAGCCGGATCTCGATGCCGTGCGAGCCCACGAGCAGCGTCGAGTCGGGGAGGTCCGCGACGACCTCCAGGGACTTGAGTGCTCGGCCGGACACGAGCGCGACGCGAGTGTTGGGCATACCGAGCAGACGGAGCACGGCCGTGCGCGCCTCCGGCAGGGCACGCGCCTTCTCGGGGTCATCGACCTCCGGGGCGAGAGTGCCGTCGAAGTCGAGGGCGACGAGCAGTCGCTTGGTGCGCGCGAGTTCACGCAGGGCACCCACGAGCGGCTCGGGCAAGCGGGAGAACTTCGGTGGTGTGTCCACGTCGACCATGGGTTAGTTGCTCCACCGCCTGTCGACGGTCCACTCGAGCTCGTCGGGTAACTCGATGGGTGAGATGCGATCGAAGCGAGCCGCACGTGCCTGCTCGAGGGTCTGCAGGAAGTTGCTCGACCAGCGGGCAACATCGTTCTCGAGCACCCGTTTGCGCAAGGCCCGCATGCGCTGGGAGCGATCCCGCTCGGGCATCTCGATGGCCTGCATGATCGTATCCTTCAGGCCATCGATGTCATGCGGGTTAACCAGCAGCGCCCGCTTGAGCTCGTCAGAGGCGCCCGTGAACTCGCTGAGCACGAGTACGCCGTCTTCGTCGAAGCGGCTCGCGATGTACTCCTTCGCGACGAGGTTCATGCCGTCGCGCAGAGCCGTGACGAGCAATACGTCGGCCGCGAGGTAGAGAGCGACCATCTCGTCGCGCGGATAGCCGTGGTGGTGGTAGCTGATCGCCTGGTGACTCATGGTGCCGAAGTCGCCGTTGATGCGTCCGACGGTCAACTCGATCTCGTCCCGCAACTGCATATAGGCGGCGACCCGCTCGCGGCTGGGGCTCGCGACCTGCACGAGCGTGACATCCTCGACACTGAGGCGCCCCTCGGCAAGCAACTCGCCGAAGGCCTTCAGTCGGTGCCCGATGCCCTTCGTGTAGTCGAGGCGATCGACCCCGAGCATGATCGTGCGCGGATTGCCGAGACCCGCTCGGATCTCGCGCGCCCGCTCCTGGATGCGCGGCTCGCGCGCGAGATCCTCGAAGCTCTTCGCGTCGATCGAAATGGGGAACGAGCGCGCCACCACACGACGGGTCGGCTGGCCCGGCGGGGCGACCTCGATCGCGGGGGTCTTCGTCGCGTAACCCGTGATGCGGCGCACGGCGCGCGAGAAGTTGGAGGCATCTTGCACGCGTTGGAACCCGATGACATCCGCTCCGAGAAGACCCTCGATCACCTGCCGGCGCCACGGCAACTGGGAGTAGATGCCATACGGCGGGAACGGGATGTGGTTGAAGAAGCCGATCGTGAGATCCGGACGCGACTCCCGCAGCATCCGCGGCACCAATTGCAGCTGGTAGTCCTGCACCCAGACCGTCGCGTTCTCAGCCGCGACGGCGACCGCAGCATCCGCGAAGCGCTGATTGACCTCGACATAGCTGTCCCACCAGACGCGATGGAAGCCGGGCGGGGCGATGACGTCGTGGTAAAGCGGCCACAGGGTGTCGTTGCTGAAGCCCTCGTAGTAGTTCTCGACATCGGCCGCGCTCAACGCGACATGAACGATGTGGATGCCGTCGCTCTCGAACGGCTCGAAGTCGAGGTCGGGCTGCCCGCCCCATCCCACCCAGGCACCGTCGGCCTCGCGCATGACAGGCTCGAGCGCTGTGACGAGTCCACCCGGGGACCGTGACCAGCTCGCCGAGCCGTCCTGGGCGACGACACGATCGACCGGGAGACGGTTGGAGACGACGATGAAGTCGTAGGACTGCGCGGGTAGAGGCATCGTCGTCCACGGTATCAGCCCGGTATCGCGTGTCTGGCGGGGTTGATTGCGCTAGCCCAGTTGTGCAGCACCGAACGAGACAGCGAACTGCACGCACCACAGGTCGACGCTGCGGTAGGCGGAGAGATCGGTGCCGGGCGGAATCTCGTAGACCTGGTTGCCGAGGTTGCCCTTGATGGGACCGAGGTCGAGGTACGGCGCACCGCCCGCGGTGAACCAGCCGTCCACTCCCTCCACGACGTCCGCTGCGCTCAGCCACACATGCACGTCTGGACCCGACGAGGTCGCTAGATCGGTGAGCGCGAGCACGACCGTGCCATCCGGGTTCTCGATGATCGTGGCGGTTCCCGACGTCTCGTGCTCGTGACTCGTGAACACACCGGAAGACAGTGCCACGGGTTCGGCGGGAGCCGGCGACGGGGATGCGGCGGCGGGGGTCTGAACGGCCGTGGGGATAGGGGGGATGGCATCATCCACCCGAACGTCGACGAACAGCAGCCACGGCTTGAACACGAGGCCGACGACCACGATGGCAATCGCGGCGAGGATTGCGGCGATTGCGATGATCCGACGTCGAGTCATGCGGCCTAGTGTAGGCGAGTGCCCATCGTCGACAATGCCATCTACCGCGATGGTGTGCGCCAGTCCCATCCCGTGACACTCGACCAGACCTTCGAGGAACTGCGGGATAACGGCGGCTTCGCCTGGATCGGTATGTATCGACCCACCGAGACGGAGTTGCGCGCCGTAGCAGACGAGTTCGCCCTGCATCCCCTCGCGGTGGAGGACGCACTCGCGGGACACCAGCGCCCCAAGATCGAGCGCTACGGCGACACCCTGTTCGTCGTGCTGCGCCCGGCGCGCTACCTCGATGCACCTGAAGAGGTGGAGTTCGGCGAGGTGCACATGTTCGTCGGACCGAATTTTGCGATCACGGTGCGACACGCGGAATCGCCGGACCTCGGTCGGGTGCGCAAACGCCTACAGGGCACCCCCGACCTGCTGGTGCTCGGCCCCCAGGCGGTGCTCTACGCCGTGCTCGACGAGGTCGTCGATGAATACCTCCCGGTCATCAAGGGACTCGAGAACGACATCGACGAGATCGAAGACCAGCTCTTCCACGGGGATCCTCGCGTCTCGCGTCGCATCTACGACCTCGCCACCGAGGCCATGAACTTTCAGCGCGCCACCCACCCGCTCGTCGAGATTCTGCAGGCACTCGAGAACGGGTTCGACAAGTACGCCGTCGACCTGGAATTGCGTCGTAATTTTCGCGACGTACACGATCACGTGCTCACGGTCGTGGCGAAGGCCGACGCGTTTCGGGAAACGCTTCAAAACGCGCTCACGGTGCACTCGACGCTCGTGACGCAGTCGCAGAACGACGAGATGCGCGCGCTCTCCCGCGCGAGCATCGAGCAGGGCGAGCAGGTCAAGAAGATCTCGGGGTGGGCGGCAATCCTGTTCGCCCCCAGCCTGATCGGCTCGATCTACGGAATGAACTTCGTCAACATGCCCGAACTGCAGTGGGAATACGGCTACCCGCTCGCCATCGGCCTCATGCTCGCCTCGAGCGTGACTCTGTACGTGGTGTTCAAGACCCGCAAGTGGCTGTGATTTCGGCGTGTTGACCTTCAACCACTGGTGGAGTCCCCCACACTGAGGACGTGCGCGAATCCAGTGAAGCAGCCAGCACCGAGGCCGTCTACGAGCTCATGCGCGAGCGCCTCAATGAGCTCTTCGGGCCGGGCGGCAGCTTTCGCATCACGCTCGGCCGCCCGACCGCCGACGACGCCGTCTTCACCGACACCGTCGCGACGACGGTGGCCTGGGAAGTTGCCCGCGCGATCGCCGAACGCGGCGCATCAGCGAGCACGGCGGATGCCGACGCCTCCGCCGCCCGTCACGAGAGCACGCACGACCCGATCGCCGAGCACGAAGAGCTGTGGCGACACATCGAGGAGGAGCTCCTCATCCGTCGCACCGGACCGGATTCCGTCGCCGTCGACGTCGATCGCGAAGCCGAGTCCGCCTCGGTCGCGAGCCGCATCCGCTCCCGCAATGCCGCGTAGCCTCCCCCAGGTCGGACGCCGCTCTACTAGAAGCGAGCACTGGAGCGCTGGATGGCGGCCAGTTGGTGGGAGATGTGGGACGTGGCCTCATACAACTCGAGGTACAGGCCGTAAAGAAGCCCATAGACCCCGGAGAGGTCTGGGTTTGGCTTGACCACGCGCGCGACGGGATTCCACGTCGTGATGTCCACTGGTTCGACCGCGCTCGCCGCGAGGAAGGCCGAACCGTAGCTGGCTCCGATCGTCACCCTGGGGAGTTCCTGGCGTACCCCAGTCACGTCCGAGACGATCTGGGTCCACAGGGTGGATTGGGTGCCGCCCCCCACACTGACTACCCGGTGCGGGGCCGCACCGCCCGCCGACATCGCGGCGATGTTGTGCCGCACGCCGAATGCGGTGGCCTCGAGGATCGAGCGATAGAGGTCACCCACCCCGTGCTCCACCGTGAGACCAGCAAACATCCCACGCGCATCAGGGTCAGCGATAGGAGTCCTTTCGCCCGCGAAGTAGGGCAGAGCGAGCAAGCCGTTCGAGCCCGCGGGACTTGCTGCGGCCGAGTCGACGAGCTGCTCGTGGGAAGGGTCACCGAGGAGATGTCGCAGCCACGAGGTGATCGCCCCGGACGTCGCCATGCCAGCGGCGATCGAGCGCGACCCGCTGAACGCGCCAACGGTGCTCCACAACGAGTCGACAATCAGACGGTCCTCGGTTGTGTTGACGAAGAACATGGTCGTGCCGTACATGATCATGAGAGTGCCGGGCGTGTGCGCGCCGACGCTGATCGCCTCGGCCCACGCATCGATGGTTCCCGCTACGACGGGGGTGCCTTCGGGAAGACCTGTCGCCAGAGAGGCCCCTGTCCCCACGGTTCCCACAACTTCGTCTGACCAGACCAGTTCGGGCAGCTCGATGTTCCCGGCGAGGGGAAGTGCCCAGTCCTCGAACCACTCGCACGCGATCGTGTCGTACATGGGGCTGGACTGACTGGCCGAGTGATGGTCGAGCACATACCGTCCCGTGAGCTGGTAGACCAGCCAGGATGCCGGCATGAACAGCTTTCGGGCGCGACCGAATACGTGCGGCTCATGGTGCGCAAGCCACGCCAGTTTGGGACCGACCGCCTGGGTCGACAACGAGGACCCGCCCCTCTCCACGATCGCCGCGTCACCTAGCTCGGTTGTCATTCTCGCTATCTGTTCGACCGCTCGCCCATCGATGCCGTACAGGATGGCAGGACGAAGGGGAACTCCGTCGGCGTCCGCAACTCCCACACAGGGGCCCATCCCGCTCGTGGCGACAGCCGCGATCTCGTGTTCGCCCACGAGTTCGCGGGAGATGGAGCAGAACTCGTCCCACCACTGCGTCATCTCCATCTCGGCCCACCCAGGATGCGGGTGCTCGACAGCGTGTTCTCGCGTCGTCGAGGCGATGATGTTCCCTGAGAAATCAACGAGCACACCCTTGCTGCTCGATGTGCCGATGTCGACTCCGAGTACGGCGCGCATCTATGTCAGCCGAGCGTGGCCGATGAGATGCACGTGCAACCCCAGTGCGCCGAACATCGCAGCCTTCACCGTGAGAGCTCGATCCGCTGTCGCGGCATCGGGCGCATAGGCGATCTGTACGTGGTTCGCCTTGTGCCGAGCCATGAACTGGTTGCGGCTGACACCGTGGAGCACGACGTGGGCGATAGGCCATTCGGGGTTGGTCGCATTCTTTCTTCGTGCGGTTTCTTCGTACGAGAGTTCCACCACGCTGCCTCTGCCAATATCGACGTGAAGCGAGCCCTCGGCGATATACACGCGCGACCAGACCACCTCACCGGGCACCGAGACGCCATTGATTGTGCTCCCACCCGCCGGAAAGAACACGGCACCCTGACGCCACCCCTCCGCGTTGCCCCAACCGCCAAGGTGGGAGGCAGGCACCGAGCCCGAGATCTCGAAAACCCAGACGAAGTCGTCGCCGATCTCCTCTCCCCAGCGAACGTCGTGCAGCGTGTTGTCGGGTATCAGCCCCATAGACCGCCACGCCCGGTCGGTGACGAGGGCGTCCACGGCGACCCCTTCGTCCACCTCGTTGAAGTGGGGCATCGCGAGACCCTCGTGCAGCACTCGATCGCCTGCGCGACTGAGTACCGGGGGGCGCTCTGTCGAGTTCAGCATCCCCTCGGCTAGGTCGCTCGCCGGCACGAGATCCTTGAGTCCCTGCTGGTACTGGATGCCCACGGCATCGAGACCAAAATCATCAGCGATCCGCAATGCGGCAATGTACATCTTGTACTGCCACTGAAGTTGACTCTCGGTGAGTTCGGTCGCCTCGTCAGTGCCGAGTCTGAAAGTCATTCCGGCGGTCCGTAGCCAGACTCCGACGGCGGTCGCCTCCTGATCAGACACCGTCAACATCTCTGCGTACAACGCGCTCTGTGAGAGGCGTTCCTTATAGATTCCGAGCGGGTTGAGCAGCTCGTCGTCGATTATCGCGTTGTACATGCCCATGCAGCCCTCGTCGAACACACCGATGATGGCCTTGTCTCGCATCAGCTGCTCGGCCAGCCGAGTACCCAGTTCGGTCTCGGGACTGTCGAGGGGCGCGAAGCTCGGATGCACGTGGGAGTCATCGTGAGTGATGGTTCCTGTGCGCGTCCACTCTTCCAGGCCGCTCGCGAACCACTCGTCGGTGAAATCGACGCTCCAGAGGGTCGAGTACGGTCGGTTCATCTTTGTCAGGCCGGCATTCAGCCCCAGCAGACCAACAAGCCCAGGCCAGTCCGGCGCGAAGTTGGCGATAGTGAGAACAGGGCCCCGGTGGCTCCTGAGCCCACCCAATACGTGGTGGCTGTACTGCCAGACGGACTCGGCGACGATGAGCGGAGCATCCTCGGGAATGGTGCTGAAAACATCGATGCCCATTCGCTGACTATCGATGAAACCGTGGCCCTTGACGGGGTCGACGGGATGAGCGCGCTGCAACGACCACCCGAGCTGGGCGAGAGATCCCTCGATGCTCCGCTCAAGGGCAGCTTGTGTCGGCCAGCCTGCCCGGTTGGCCGATTGACGCAGATCGCCACTGGCCACCAGGTAGGCGGTTCGGGGGGCGGCCAAAGCACGGGGAGGTTGTACGGGGAGGTCGTAAATCATGACAATTCCTTGTTCCATTGTGAGGTGGGCCTGAGGTTGGCAATCGATTTCTCAGAGACGCTACAGTGGGGTCATCCAGCCACCACTCGACCTAAGGGAGCCACGTGGCTACTCGAGCGAAGATCAGCGACGTTGCTGCGCTCGCCGGGGTGTCGTCGGCGACCGTATCGCGAGTTCTGAACGGCAACAGTCGAGTAGATGCCGACATCACCGACCGGGTGAACATGGCACTCGCCACATTGAAGTACCGGCGCAACAGGCTCGCCAGCGGACTGCGGCAGCAACGCAACAACGTGATCGGCGCGGTCATCCCCGATGTGTCCAATCCGTTCTTCACCGACGTGGTCAGGGGAATCGAAGACGGTGTGAGGGCGGCAGGATTTCTGCTCGTCCTGTGCAATAGCGACGACGATCCGAATAAAGAGAACGCCTATTTGGAACTGCTGGTCGACCAGCAGGCCGCCGGCATCATCCTCGCCCCGGCCTCCACGACTTCCACAGGAATGGCCGAAGCCAGAGATGGCGGAGTCCGAATGGTCGTCATCGACCGATCGCTCGAAGGGCAGGACGTCGACACCGTCGTGCTGGACAACGCCACAGGGGCCGAAGCGCTCACCCGGGAACTGCTCGAGCAAGCCGCGATCGTCGCGCACATCGGCGGCCCGCGCAGAACATCCACTGCCGTTCAGCGGCTCGCTGGATATCAAGACGCGCTGGCGGGATACGGACGCGCGTTCGTTCCCGAACTCGCGATCGAGAGTGACTACACCGAGCAGGGAGGGTACGAAGCCATGGAACAGCTGCTGCGACTCTCGCCCCGTCCCGATGCGGTGTTCGTCGGCAACAACGTCATGACGATCGGGGTTCTGCGACGATTGGCTGAATCTTCCGACGAACGCAGCGCCGTGGCCCTTGCGAGCTTCGACCCGCTCCCGTGGAGCGCCGACCCGGAGCGCGCGGTGCGCGTGCTCGATCACCCCAGCTACCACTTGGGCGCCCTTGCGGCCGGGCTCATGATGGCGGGCATCGAAGAGCCATCCACTCCCCCGCAGACGGTTGTGCTTCCGAGCGGCAACGTCGTCTAGCTTCCGGCCGGCTGGAGCGACATCCCGGCCATCAACTGCACCAGGTCGAGTCGGCTGAGGCCCGTGATCGGGCCGTCGAACACGACATGACCCAGTTGCAAGACAACGATTCGATCGGCCACCGCGAAGATGTCTTCGATGTCATGGCTGATCAGGATGACGCCGCGACCCTCGTCAGCGACCGATCGGACCAGTTTGAGCACCTGCCCGGTCTGCGCCACCCCGAGCGCGGCGGTCGGCTCATCCATGATGACCACACGAACGTCGTCGCGCAGGACGCGGGAGATCGCCACCGCTTGCCTCTGTCCTCCCGACAGAAAGCGCACCGGCCTGCGGAAATCCGTCATCGTCACGCCAAGCGAGGCGAGGCGTGCTTTTGCCTGGACGATCGCAGCTCGATCGTCACGCACGGGGATCACCCCGAGAACCCGCCGAACGGGCTCCTCACCGAGCACGAGATTGTGCGCCACTCCGAGGTTCTGGCACAGTGCGAGGTCTTGGAATACCGTCTCGATGCCCGCGCGCCTCGCATCAGCCGGACTGGGGAAGTCGACGGCGCGACCCTCCAGCGTGATTGTTCCCTCGTCGAACCGGGTCACCCCCGAGATCGCCTTGATGAACGTCGACTTGCCCGCGCCGTTGTCACCGATGAGACAAACGACTTCGCCAGCGTGCACGGTGAGGGATGCACTGTCGAGAGCCTTCACCGGCCCATACGCGACGGTGATGCCCTCCACCTCGAGAACGGGGGGGCCAAGAGGTTTGCTTCCCCGCAAGGCGTCGCGATCCACAAGATCCGTGCTCGTGGGCGATGACGTGCTCGTTGACTTTTCGCGGTCGCGCCGCGCTCTCCACCAGGGCAAGAATTGGTCGATCGCAAGGGCCAGAAGAAGCAGTCCGCCCTTCGTGATCTGTTGCCACCAGTCCTGGAATCCGGCAAATATCAGACCCGCGTTGAGGACACCGATCGTGAACACTCCGACGATGACCCCGATCGGATGACCAGCGCCGCCAGTGAAGATGACGCCGCCGAGAATCACTGCTGTGAGCACGTCGAGCTCGAACTGCATGCCGACGTTGGGGCTTCCGCTACCCAGCCGGGAGGTAGAGAGCAGCGCAACGACGCCCATGAGCACGCCCGTCGCGGTAAAGGTGGCGATGACCGTTCGATCGACGCGAATTCCGACCATCTTTGCGGAGTCCACGTTGCCGCCGATCGCGTATAGACGCATGCCGGTCACGGTTCTGAGCAGGAACCAGCCGCCGGCGAGGAAGATCACCGCGGCGAGGATCACGGTGATCGGGACGCCCGCGATCCGAACACCCGCGATCGAGGTGAAACTGTACGGGAAACCGTAAACCGAGACCCCACCGGCGACCACGAAAGCGGCACCGCGATAAATCGCGAGCATCCCGAGCGTCACGATGAGGGGCGATATCTTGAGGACCTTCACCAACACACCGTTGATGAACCCGAGAAGCGCTCCCAAGACGAGCGCCGTGAGCACTCCGGCGAGCGCATTCTGCGTATCGCGCACAACGGTCGCTGTCGTCACGGAGATCAGTGCGAACTGACTGCCGATGGATAGGTCGACGTTGCCGCTGATCAACAGCGCCATCATTCCGACCGACGCGATTGCGATCGACGACATGTTCTGCGCGGTCGTCAGGATGTTACTGACCGCGAAGAAGTTGTCGAAACGCACGCTGAAGAAGATGAACAGTGCTGCACCCAAAACCGCGAGTCCTATTCGGCGACTGGACTCGCCGGGGTCGAGGCTCCGGGGAATCGAGGCTAGTCGTCGTTCCCGCCAGTTTTGAGGCAGCATCTGTCATCTTTCCTTTGTGAGAGTGGGCGTTACTCGGGCACGTACTCGGTCGACCACACGGTGTCGCGCGTGGCGTAGCTAACCTGGCCGAGCAGAGGGAGATACTGCTCAAACTTCGCGCGGTCCTTGAAGACGCTCGAGGGGTCAGAGTTGGCAGCGAGGAACTCTTCGACGATCTCGGGGGAATTCACGAGCGTCGGTGCGGCGACCATGATTCGGGGCACCTCTTTGCCCTCGAGCCAATCTGCACTGAACTGACCAATTCCATATCCCATGAGCTGCCACGGGAATGCGATGCTCGCCTTGTAGGCCCCGCCTTCCTTGATCAGCGCGAGTGCTTGCTTGTCGCCATCGACACCGGAAAGGTACATCTGAGACATGTCCATGCCGGACTGCTCTATGGCCTTGTACGCTCCGACTACGGGGCTGTCACCACCCAGCACGATGTCGATGCCGGGATGTGCCTGCAGCACCGTCGTCATGATCTCGAAGCCATCTTCTGTCGTGATTCCCGCGCCGAGATCGCTGACTACGGTGATCCCGTCGCCTCCGGTTGCGAGACCATCCAGCACGCCGTCGTGCCGAAGTACAAGCTGAGGTCCCACGGTGTCGAGGTTGAAGTAGTGCACTTCGGCAACGCCGCCGAGGTTCTCTACGGCCCAGTCGGCCGCAGCCTTGCCCTGGGTAAAGCCGATGTCGTACTGACTGGCAGCGATCTGAAGCGTCGACGGGTAGCTGATGAGGCCGGGAACGAAGATGCCGTCGGCGATTGCCTGGTCGAGAATGGGCTTCTGCGACGCCATGTCGAGCGGCTGATACATCAGAGCGCCCACTCCTCGAGCGAGGAACGATTCGATCTGCTGAATGTTCTTCTCCGGGTTGTCATCGGCGATTGCGGTGAGGAACTCGACATCCCGGTCTGCTGCCGCCGATTCCATTCCCGCGGTGAAAGCGAGGAAGAACTCCGCATTCGAGGTGTTGGCCCACGAGATACGAGCCGGTAGGTCGGGAACCTCTCCCCCGTCCTGATCCCAGACGAACGGCTCGAGCGCGGTGGTGTCGCCGCCGCCAGCCGTGGGCCCGGTACCAGGATCCTCGACCGCTGCGTTCGTGCATGCCGCGAGCAACGCGACTAGCGCTGCTCCCGCAAGCGCAGCCCGCGCGTATCGGATTCGGGGGCGTGATGTGAGTGTCATTCTTCCTCCTTGGTTGTGTTGTCTATGCTGGGGTGAGTCGTGAGATTGAGAACGGACGACGCGAGAATTCGTTGCTCGCCCCCCGCGGTGGTTGGATCCCAGCGGGGAAATAGTCCGCCGCCGATGAGAAGCTCCAATCGGGAACCCGCCTCCAGGGTGAGGAACAGATCTCCGAGAGGAATGACCGCAGAGCCCTGAGCTGCACTGATACGGGCGACTCCTTCCGTGAGCACATCGAGTGAGCTATCCGGGTGGCGTTGGCACAGCACCACCGTCCACAGCCGCTCGTCGTCTGAGTCCGTTTCGAAGTC
Organism: uncultured Salinibacterium sp.; assembly: GCA_964477625.1. Taxonomy (GTDB): domain Bacteria; phylum Actinomycetota; class Actinomycetes; order Actinomycetales; family Microbacteriaceae; genus Rhodoglobus. The sequence goes on along the minus strand of CAYZHZ010000016.1, from coordinate 12,297 downwards.
GATGGTCACACTGCCGGGGCCAGCCAGCACCAGGCGTTCCCGAAGGGTGATCTCAGTCGAGGTGACGTCTTCGCGAGCAGCGAGCGTTCGTTGATCGACTGGCCCCCAGTTGCCTCCGGGCTCTCCCACGCGCAGCCAACGTCCCCCTGCAGAGGGGGGCAGATCGCGGGGGTCGACGGTGATGACGCCCGGGTTGAGGGACCACCGGACGTTACTCGTCTCACGTGGTGGCCACTGCGCGAAGTCTTGCCATCGCCGCGCCGCAGAGTCGTACACGCGCACGACCGGCATCGGCGCAGGTACGCCCGCGAGCGCCGCGTCGAAGAAGTCGAGCAGGACTTCCGAGAGTCCCGCTCCGCTGCCGGACGCCCCCTGGCTGCGGGGACCGACAAGATGAGAGAAGTAGTTGTCATGACCCCAGGCTCCGATCACCATGCGGTCGCGTGGGTCACCTCTGCGCGTGAATCCCTCGATGGAGCCACGAATGAAGATGTCGTACCACCCGCCAACGGTGAGCACGGGAATGTCAATCTCCGTCGCATCGACATCGAGTTCGCTCCAGTAAGGGGAGTCTGACGGGCTCTCGAACCACTTCTTCACTTGCGGAACCAATTCGGCGAGCGTGAGCGGGTCCGCATCAGCCTCGTCGATGTCATCGGGTCGTTGGAGAGCTGTAGGCCCTAAGGACGAACAGACCCATGCGGTGATGAATCCGTTCTCACGAACTGAGTTGGTGTGGATGAACCCTTCCCCGAGGAGCGGTGTCGAGTTGAGCGGCGCGATCGCCTTGAGGGCGGGGGGATGGGTCGATGCCGCGAGCCACTGCGTCGTCCCGACGTAAGACGGCCCGGTCATGACGACGCGTCCATCCGACCACGGTTGCTCTGCAATCCATGCGATCGTGTCTTGGCCGTCTGCTCGCTCCTGGTCGAAAGGAACGAAGTGTCCTAACGATGTCCCCCGACCGCGGACATCCTGAATGACCATGGCGTACCCACGCGCGATGGCGGTTCGAGGGTCGACCGGTGACATGTGAAAGTGCGTCTCTTTGCCGTAGGGAGTACGCACGAGGATCGTCGGCACTCGCTCACGGGATCGCGAAATCCACAGGTCGGCGCGGGTGACGACGCCGTCGCGCAGAACGATGTCCAGGTCGTGATCGAGGTCGATCTCGTGACCACCGAGGTGGGACGGCGTCACGACGCCAAGGCCTTCGTGCTCCTCATGACTGCACTCCATTGTGGTGTGAGAAATCGATTACACAAATGTATTTGGCTACCTACTCGATGTCAATACGCAGCGGACATCGGCCCGATGGCTCGCGTTAGCGGACGCGGCACCCGCGCATGAGAGTGGGCGCTACGCCCTTCAGACGGCCACGGGAACGAGCCCCAGTGCGCTGGCTCGACGCGTGCGCCGGATCGCGAGGAGCGAGATGAGCACGCTGCCGACACCGAACGCCAGCAGCGTGAGCGCCGCGGCGACCACGCCCCCCGGATTGCCGCCCGCAAGGATCCCCTGCATACCGTCGACCGCGTAGGTCAGCGGCAGGAACGGGCTCACGAGTTGGAACGGCGACGAGAGCAGCTCGATCGGGTAGACGCCGCCCGTCGAGGTCACCTGCACGGCGAGCACGAAGAGCGACACGACGAGCCCCGCGCGACCCAGGCCGATCGTGAGCAGGTAGTGGAACGCGGTGAAGGCGAGTGCCATGAGCAGCGAGAATCCAAGCGTCGCGGGCAGGAGGTTCCAGCCCACGCCGAGCGCGCCGTGCAGCAGACCCACGAGCAGAACCGCCTGGGCTCCCGTGACGAGGAACGCGCGACCGACAGCGGCGGCGACGAGGCGACTGTTGCGCGCGGTCGAGGTGAGAGCGCGACGCGTGACGGGACGCATGACGAGGAAGACCGCGAGGGCACCGATCCACAGTCCGAGCGGCACGAAGAAGGTCGCGACGACCTGACCGACTTCGCTCACCGGGTTGTCCGTGGACACCGTGAGGCCCACGGGGTCGGCGACCACGGCGGCCGAGTCGGCTGCGGCATCGGCGTCTGCCGAGGGAACCTGGGATGCACCATCCGCGAGTCCTGTCGCCAGTTGCCCGGCCCCCGCCGCCAGCTGATCGGCGCCGGAGACGAGCGCCGGTCCGTTGTCGCTGAGCTGCGATGCGCCCGACGCCGCCTGGGTAATGCCGTCGTGCAGGGCGGGAAGACCCGCCGCCCCGCTCGCGAGAGCAGACCCACTACCGGCCACCCCGGCCAGCTGGTCCGAGAGGTACTGCAGCTGACCGAGTAGCGCGGGGTTGGTCGGGTCGGCCTGGAGTTGAGCGCTCGTCGCCGCGATTCCCGCCGAGAGCTGCGACACCCCGCCCGCGTACTGGGAGATGCCCGACGACAGGCTGCCGAGCCCCGCGGTGTTGTTGCTGATTGTCCAGAGCCCCGACTCGAGGTCGGCTACCCCGCCCGTGTACTGACTGATGCCCGAACTGAGGGCGGTCGCGCCATTCTGCAGTCCCGTCGCTCCGTCCGCGGCGGCGGTGAGGGAGGCGCCCAGGTCACCGAGGCTCGAGAAGATGCCCCCGATGTACTGGGCTGTGATGGCCTTGCCGAAGGTGTCGGTCATGGTCTGTCCGACCACCTGGGCGACCGAGCCGGTGAGATACGAGTGTGCGTCATCGGTCTGGATCGTGATGTCAGCCTTCTGGGGATCATCCGACTGCAACGAGAGGATCGACCTGGAGAAGTCCTTCGGGACCGTCAGAACCGCATAGACCTCGCCAGACGCGAGCTTGGCCGCGGCATCCTTCGCGTTCGTGATCGTCCACGTGAAGCCCTCCGAGCCCGTGAGCTCGGTGACCAGCTGGCGACCGGCGAAAACGTTCGTCTCGGTTCCGTCCGGATTCTTCAGAACCTGCAGAGAGTCGTCGTTGACGATTGCCACGGGTATGCGGTCGAGGGCCTGATCACCCTGCCCGATCGCACCGACGAACAGTCCGGCGAATGCCAGCGGCACGAGCACGACTGCCGCGAGTCCCATCCAGCGCAGCCACTTCTTCTTCGGGGTCATCGCACGAGTCCTTCCGTGAGCGAGTAGAGATCGACGTCGATGAGCTCGCGCTCGGTGACGAGTGCGGTTGCGCGGGCCGGAAGCGGCGTGCCGACCACGAGGGTCGTCGTCGCTGGCGCGAGCCGCGAAATCGCGGCGATGAAGGCGGCCTCGTCATCCGAGGACGCGAAGGCGTCGAGCTGGTCGAGCATCACGATGGGGGTACGCTCCGCGAGGGCGACGGTCGCGAGGGCGACAGCACGTTCGAGCTGCGGAAGCTCTACCAGAGTCGAGGTCAACCGCACCGTCGTGGTCGGGCGGCCCGCAACATCCGCGAGCACCATGCCCACCCGGTCGAGCCAGCGCTGTGCGGTACGCCTCGTCGTGAGCAAGCGATACCACGGCTGGGTCATCTCGATGCGCTCGGTGAGCAGCTCGCCGATAGTGACACTCGTCTCGCTGCGCTGCACACCGCCGACGTCGGCGAGCGCGACGATCGATCGCACCCGCGACGACTCAGAGGGAAGCGGATGCCCGCCCACCTGCGCTCGCCCCGACACCGGGTCGAGCCGACCCGAGAGCGTCGCCGCGACGAGCCTGCGGTCGATCGGGTCGCCGCTCGCCATCACGATCGCACCCTGCGGCACACTCACGCTGAGCGGACCAACCTCGTGCTCGCGCGAACCGGCGACGAGGTACTCGGCGCTCAGGATGGTGCCCTGCTCGGTGCTCGCCAGTCGACGGCCGACTTGTGGTCGCGCAGTTGCTCGCCCTCGATGTCCACGTTCGGAAGGATGCGTGCGAGCCACCGCGGCAGCCACCACGCGGCGCGACCGAAGAGCGTCATGAGCGCGGGAACGAGCGTCATGCGCACGAGGAATGCGTCGAACGCGATACCCACGGCGAGACCGAGAGCGATGGGCTTGATCATGCCCGCGCCGTGCGGCACGAAGGCGAAGAAGACGAAGAACATGATGAGGGCCGCCGCCGTCACGACGCGCGCGCCGCCCGCGAATCCGTGACTCACGGCGTACCGTGCGTCGCCCGTCTTCACGTACTCCTCGCGCATACCGCTCACGAGGAATACCTCGTAGTCCATCGCGAGGCCGAAGAGAACGGCCATGAGGATGATCGGCATGAAGCTCAGGATGGGGCCGGGGTTCTCGACCCCGACGAGATCCGCCAGCCACCCCCACTGGAAGACCGCGACGACAACACCGAACGACGCGACGATCGACAGCAGGAATCCGAGCGCGGCCTTGAGCGGAACGAGCACCGAGCGGAATACCGCCATGAGCAGCACGATCGACAGCCCCACCACGATGAGACCAAAGGGCACGAGCGCGTTCGTCAGTCGGTTCGAAATGTCGATACCGACCGCCGTGGTGCCCGTCACGAAGATGGGCGTGTCGTACTTCTGCTCGATCGAAGGAGCTAGGTCACGGATCGTTTGAACTAGCTCCTTCGTCTCGACCGAGTCGGGCGCGCTCGAGGGGGTGACCTGAAGGATTGCCGTGTCGAGACCGTCATCGGGGAAACCCTGCGACACGTAATCGACATCGTCGAGAGCCTCGAGGTCGGCGCGGATGCCGTCGAGGTCATCGAGGATGTCGATGGTCTGGGTGATGTCGACGGCAATGACGAGTGGACCGTTGTAGCCGGCTCCGAAACCCTCCGAGATGAGGTCGTAGGCCTTGCGCTGCGTCGAGTCGACGGGCTGCGAGCCGCCGTCGGGCAGGTTGAGGTCGAGGCTGAGCGCGGGGATCGCGAGAGTGCCGAGCAGTGCGACGACACCAAGGGTGGCGAGGATCGGACGCTTCATGACGCCGGTGACCCACCGCATTCCCATGGATATCGACGCCGCTCGATCACCGGTGGTCGAGCCTGTCGAGACCTGCGCCCGCTTCCACGACCGCGACCCCGGCTTGGGCGCGAGTCGCGCACCAGCGAGTCCGAGCAGTGCGGGCAATAGGGTGGTCGCGATTCCGATCGCGATGAGCACGGCCACGGCCGCGCCCACGCCCATGACGCTGAGGAACGGGATGCCCACCACGAGCAGGCCCAGCAGCGCGATGATGACCGTGACGCCCGCAAACACGACCGCGCTTCCCGCCGTGCCGACGGCCATTGCCGCCGACTCCTCGGGTTCCTCCCCGCGGGCGAGTTGCGTGCGGTGCCGAGACAGGATGAAGAGCGCGTAGTCGATGCCGACGGCGAGCCCGATCATGAGCGCGAGAAGAGGGGCAGAGCTCGAGACATCGGCGAATGCCGTATACGTCATGATCGCGCCCATGACCACACCGACCCCGATGAGCGCGCTCAGCAGTGGCATGCCCGCAGCAAGGAGTGAGCCGAACGTGATGAAGAGCACGACACCCGCGAACACCACGCCGAAGACCTCGATGATCGAGATCTCGACACTCGTTTCCTGGAAGACCTGGCCGCCAAATTCAACCTCGAGTCCGGCATCTCGCCCGATCTCGGCGGTGGCGGTGAGCTGCTCGAGCGTGTCGTCGGTGACGTCGGTGGATACGCCCTTGAGCTGCACGCGGATGATCGCCATCGACTCGTCGTCGCTCACGGCGTTGCCCGCATAGGGGCCGAACGGGCCCATGACGCTGTCGACACCATCGATGGCGTTCATGGCCTGCACCATCTTCGCGACGGTGGCCTTCTGGTCCTCGATCGATTCCCCCGCGGGAGCGACCACGACCGCGTTGGCGCTCGCACCCGCCACGGAGGGGAAGACCGCCTCGAGGCGGTCGAGAGCAGCCTGGGATTCGGTGCCGGGAATCGCGAACGAGTCCGCCGTCTTGCCGCCCAGTCCAATGCCCGCGCCGAGGGCGACGATGAGCAGCACCGCCCACGCGATGATGACTCGCCACGCGTGACGGTACGAGAAACGGCCGAGACGGTAGAGGAGCGTTGCCATGGGACTGCCTTCGGTTTCGGTGATCGAGCGAAGTCGAGATCTAGTTGCTGGAAATGGGTGTGAGCAGGTCGCTCATGATCGTGAGGAGAGCGTCCCTGGTCTCTTCACGGCTGGCACCTTCGACGATGTCGAGGGCGGTGACGGTGCAGAGCATGTACGCCGCACCCCCGAGGGCGATGCCGAATCGCATCTTCTCCTCGAGCGACTGGGTATGGTTCGCGAAGAAGTCCGCGAGATTCAGCACGAGCGCGTTCGCGCGGTCAATGACGGGCACGTCGGTGAGGGAGGGGCCCTGATTGATGAAGAGATTCACCTCGAGACGGTGATCGAGCAGAACATCCACGAAGGCCTCGAGGAAGGCGGCGCGACTCTCGGGCGTCACGCCGACGCGAGCGAACTCGCCCAGCACCTCGAACATGCGGTCAATGGCGGGACCGATCGCGGCCTCGAGCAGCGCCTCTTTAGACGCGTAGTGGTAGAGAACGCTCGACTTCGACAGCCCCGCGAGCTCCGCGATGTGCTGAAGGGAGGTGGCACCGTAGCCCGCGCGCGCGAACTGCGTGAGCGCGATGCGGCGCAGATCCTCCTGAGATGTCGACATGCATTCGCTAGCTGACCGATCGGTCAGAAACTGTCCGATCGGTCAGTTTGAGAGGGAACTGTCAGTTTCGCCCCACGCTAGCTGGCCTCCTGGCGCGGCACGACAACGCGCTGATAGATGAGGATGCCCGCGGCCACCACCGGAATGGCCACGAGTGCACCGAGCACGCCACCCAGCGCAGCACCGCCGATGGCAGCGACGATCACGAGCGCCCCGGGAACGGCCACGGCCTTGGCCATGACCCGGGGGCTCAGGATGTACGCCTCGATCTGCATATAGATGAGCATTGCGACCCCCGCGATGAGCGCGCCCCACGGGTTGAGCGTCAGCGTCGCCACCACGACGATCGAAGTGCCGATGATCGGCCCGACGACCGGGATGAGTGCACACACGAAGGCGATGAACGCGAGCAGCAGCGGCGCCGGTCCCTGCACGACAGTGACGACCAGGAAGGTGACGACGGCGTTGAATACCGCAAGCAGCAGCTGCCCCGCGACATACTTGCCGACCGAGTTGAGGATCTCCTCCGTCACCGACACGAAACCGGCGCGACGCGACCGCGGCACCGCCTTATATGCCACCTGCAGCATCGACGGCAGTGTCAGCACGAAGTAGAGCGTGAGCACGGTGACGACGATGATCGCCGTGACACCCCCGGCGATGCCGGAACCGATCGCCAGCAAGCCCCCTCCCACCGACAGCAACTGCTGGGGGTCGGAGACGAACGACGTGACCGAGTTGATGAAGGTATCGAGGTCGACCCATTCGCCGAACTCGTTCGTGAGCCACACCGCCCACGGCTCCTTCACCACGGCCGCGGCGAAGTTCGGGACTGATGCCAGCAGGCTCGCCACCTGACGCAGCACACGCGGAACGACGAGCACGGTGACGAGCGCGATGGCCGCGAGGCTGACGATCGCCAGGCCCAGCGCCGAGGCCCAGCGCGGAATACCGCGCTTCAGTCCCCACTCGATGAGGGGTTCGATCGCGAGTGAGATGAAGAACGCCACACCGATGTAGATGAACACCGTCGTGAGCTGGGTGGCTGCGCCGATGATGGCAAGACCGATGCCCACACCCAGGGTGCCGAAAAGGCCCACGCGCAGGGCATCCACATGGATGTACCGGCGCGGCATAGCGTCGGGACGAGCGGCAGCAGCGGAACGAAGGCGAGGTCGGCGGGGCACGGTCGTCATGGTGATCCGAGGGTAGCGGAGAGGGCCACAACAGCGAGCACGACAGTCAGGGGCGCGACGACAACGCCCAAACCCAGGTATTTCGCCCACGAGATGCTCACACCGAGTGACTCGAGGCGCGAATGCCACAGCAGAGTCGCGAGGGAGGCCCACGGCGTGATCAGGCAACCCGCGTTGACGCCGATGAGCAGCGCGGCGATGCGTGCAGGGCTACCCGCGACGGACTCGAACGCGAGATAGGCGGGGAGGTTGTTGGTGAGGTTCGCGGAAGCCGACGACGCGGCGGCGAGGCGGAGCAGGCTCGCCGCATCATCCCCACCGCCCGCGAGCGCTTCGAGCAGAGAGGCGAGCCCGATCAAATGCGCCGCCTCCACCACGAGAAAGAGCCCCGCGGCAAGCAACACGAGCTGCCAGGGCAGCAGCGAGAACCGCAGCGCCGCGCGCCGACGCACGGCGAAGGCGATGGTCAGGATGGCCGCCGCCGCGACTGCCGGAATCCAGACCGCGATGCCCGAGACGAGCGCCGGCAGCAGCGCCACAACGACGACCGCGCTCACCACGAGCAACACACGATCGGATGCCGGGGCCGGGTTGTCAGGAATGTACCGGCCGACTAGTTGCCGCCGGTACACGATGAGGATGACCACTACCGGAACGACGGCGGCGACGAGCGCGGGAGCCCACATGAGCGCGGCGAACTGGAATGGCGTAATGGAACCGAGAGCGTGCTGCGCGAGCAAGTTCGTGAGGTTCGACACCGGCAGCAGCAGCGACGCCGTATTGGCGAGCCACACCGTCATGAGCGCGAACGGGATCGGCGGAAGCCCCACGTGGCGGGCGAGAAGCACGACGACCGGGGTCAGGAGCACGGCCGTGGTATCGAGGGAGAGGAAGACCGTACAGAGGATGGCGAACATCACCACGAACATCCACAGCAGGCCCGTGCGACCGAAACCCCAGGTGGCCGCCCGCTCGGCGACGACGCGAAAGAGCTCGGCCTCGGCAGCGAGTTCCGTCACCACCGTGATGGCGACGACGAACACCAGGATGGGCCACACCCGCTCCCCCACGGCAAGTGCCTGCGGCACGGGGAGCACTCCCGTGACCACGAGAGCGGCGCCGACCAGAACGAGAGCGGCGCCGAGGATAGCGGACTTCACCGCGCAAGTCTGCCCCCTCGCGAAGGGTGTTCTGTACGCCGCGAGCGGGTAGCGTGGGAATCAGGACGACGGGAGCTCCATGCGCAAGTTCATCTTCAACACCACCCTTCTCAGCGCACTCTTTGGTGGCTGGGGTACCGTGCAGGCGACGCGACGCGGACCACGCGACTGGCGACTCGTTCTGATGTGGATCAGCTGGGGTCTCACCGTCGCGATCGCGGTCGGCACCGTGATCAAGCAGTCGCAGGATCAGAACGAACTGGAGGATTGACCATGGATTACGACGGATACGGTTTCTGGGGCTGGGGCGGTTTCAGCCACCTAGTCGCGACAATCATCGGCGGGCTATTCTCGCTCTTCCTCGTTCTCGTAACGATCGCGCTCATCTTCCTGCTCGTGCGCTTCCTGCTCGTCGCGACGAAGGCCGCACAGATCTATGTAGCGAAGAATGCTCCGGCTCAGCCCGTCACCCCGGCGACACCGGCAGCCTCGACAGCACCTGCTGCGGCGACGCCCGCCGCGACCACGGCACCCACCACCACGCCGACGACGAAGCCCGCCGCCGCGAAGCCCGCCGCCGCGACGAAGCCGCGCACACCCAAGCCGCCGGTCACGCCGCCCGCGGTCTGAGCCCAGACAAGCGTGAGCCCAGACAAGCGTGAGCTACAGAGAAGCGTGAGCCACAGAGAAGCGTGACCATGAGCGTCACCTTCCGCACGCAGCTCGGCACAGCCGACGGACCCGTCGGAATCGAAGTGCCCGAGCAGATCATGGCTGCGCTCGGCCCTGCCAAGCGCTATCCCGTGGTCGTCACGATCGGCGACTACAGCTACCGCAACTCGGTGAGCTGGTACAAGGGCGCGTTTCGTATCGCATTGAGCGCCGAGAACCTCAGGGGAGCGGGCGTCGCGAAGGGTGACGAGATCGATGTGACTCTCACGGTGGATGATGCTCCCCGCGTGCTCGAACTGCCCGAGTCGCTCGAGCACACCCTCAGCGATGCGGGAGCACTCGTCGGTTTTCGCGCCCTCTCGTATTCGAAGCAGCGCGCGCTCGTCGAGCCATACCTCGCCGCGAAGACGGATGCCACGCGTGACAAGAACCTCGCGAAGATCCTGGAGGCGGCGGGCGGGTAGCCCAGTATCCTCCCCGTATGACCACTGAGGAGTTCACCGCCCACGACGCCCAACTCGCCTTCACGTCGCTCGAGACGGTTGCGGACGGCCCCGGCGCGGGAACCCGGGTGCTCGTCGTGCAGCCTGCCGGCGGCATCCACTCGCGGGTTCTCCTCGATCGTGGGATGGATGTCGGCGCGAGCTGGTGGCGCGGAAGCCCGGTCTCCTGGATGTCGGCCTCGGGCGAACGTCGCGGCGGAACCGACGACGGGGGCGCGTGGAACTCGGTCTGGTCGGGCGGTCTCATCACGACGTGCGGCCTGCGCAACGTCGGTCCCGCTACCGAGGGTTTCGGCCACCACGGTCACCTCACCGACGCGGCGGCTCAGCTGACGTCGGTGAACTGCGACGACGACTCCATCACGGTGACGGGGATCGTGCGCGAGCCGAACCTGTTCGGTCGCGGGCTCGTGCTGCGACGCTCACTGACGTGGGCCGTCGGGGGCGGCACCCTGACACTGAGCGATACCGTCACGAACGAGGGGTGGGAGCCCGAGCAGGCACCCATCCTCTACCACCTGAACCTCGGCTATCCGTTCATTTCGCCCGACACCGTGACCGCCGCCGGTCGGACGATCGGCCCCGTTTTCGAGAGCGATGTCGACGACTTCCCGCCGCTCATGCGCGGAACGAGCACCGGCCCGGCCGAGGTATTCGAGCACGCCATCGAGCCGGGAGACGCCGTGCGAGTGGTCTCCCCGAGTACCGGCAGCGAACTCACCCTCACCTTCACGCACGACACCCTCCCGCGGTTCTACACCTGCCGCTGGCGGCGCCCAGGCGCCTACCTGCAGGTGCTCGAGCCGGCGAACTGCGGCCAGCACGGGCGGGTCGTCGACCGCGAGCAGGGTCGCGCCCCCATGCTCGACCCGGGTCAGTCCCGCCCGACAGGAATGCAGCTGCAGTTCAGCTAACCCAGGAAGCCGCGCAGCAGAGATTCCGAGCCCTCGAGGTGCTCGGTCATCGCCTCGGCCGCACGCTCGGCATTGCCGGTGAGAATCGCGATGACAATGGCCTCGTGCTGCTCGTTGGAGTGCTCGATGTTACGCGCGATGAGGGGGATCCCGTCGAGCATGCGATTGACATGCGTGCGGTTGTCGGCCACGAGCGAGACGAGCGATGGGGTGCCCACGAGCTCGGCGATCGTCAGGTGCAGACGCGAGTCGAGTCGGCGGTAGTCCTCCGCGGAGGCAGAAGCAACCTCACGCAGCCGCGTCCACAGTTGGTCCCGTTCGGCAGCCGAAAGGACTTTGGATGCCGCGGCGCGCGCCGCCCCCACCTCGAGGATGCCCCGCAGCCCGAGAACGTCATCGAGTTCCGCGGCCGTCGGGGTCACAGCATCCGCCACCTCGTCAGGCGCGGGAAGGATCTCGCACACGAACGTTCCCCCGTATCGGCCACGCTTGGAGACGAGGTAGCCGGCATCGGAGAGCGAGCGGATCGCCTCGCGCACAGTGTCGCGGCTCACCGAGAAACGCATCGCCAGGTCACGCTCGGGCGGCAACACTCCCCCGGGTTCGACGATGCCCAAGCGGATGGTTTGAAGCAGCCGCGCGACGGTCTCCTCGAACGCGTTTCCGCTGCGCACGGGTCGGAACAGCACCTCGTCGGCGAGGCTCTCGGCCGCTCCCATACTCACGACGACCTACAGGGGCGTCACGTAAGCGGACGAAATGCCGCCATCGACGAGGAACGTCGAGGCCGTGATGAAGCTGGCGTCGTCGCTCGCGAGGAAAGCGACGGCGGCCGCGAGCTCCTCGGCCTCGGCGAAGCGTCCCTTGGGGATGTGCACGAGTCGACGCTGGGCGCGCTCAGGGTCCTTCGCGAAAAGTTCCTGAAGCAGCGGCGTGTTCACCGGTCCGGGGCACAGTGCGTTGACGCGAATACCCTGCCGCGCGAACTGCACACCGAGTTCCTTCGTCATCGCGAGCACGCCACCCTTCGAGGCCGTATAGCTGATCTGGCTCGTCGCCGAACCCATGACCGCGACGAACGAGGCCGTGTTGATGATCGAGCCGGACTGCTGCGCGACCATGTGACGCAGCGCCGCGCGCGAGCACAGATAGACCGACTTGAGATTGACTTCCTGCACACGATCCCACGCGGGAAGCTCGGTCGTCTCGATCGAGTCGTCCACTGGGTGGAGGGCGCGAACACGTGCATCGCCACGCTGCTGGCGCCGCACAGC
>CAYZHZ010000015.1:0-28826 GCA_964477625.1 uncultured Salinibacterium sp. | reverse complement strand
AGCACGTCGGCAACTCGATCCTCGTCAAGGTCAACCAGATCGGTACCCTCACCGAGACCCTCGACGCCGTGTCGATGGCGCAGCGCGCCGGCTACACCGCGATCATCTCCCACCGCTCGGGTGAGACGGAAGACACGACGATCGCCGACATCGCGGTCGCCACGGATTCGGGCCAGATCAAGACGGGTGCGCCCGCGCGTTCGGAGCGCGTCGCGAAGTACAACCAGCTGCTGCGCATCGAGGAGGAACTCGGAGACGCCGCGGTATACGCGGGGCGCTCCGCGTTCCCGAGGTTCAGCGCATAGCGAGAAATCCTGCCTAGGATCGAACGTATGGTCAGGCGCGGCGGTACTCGTACGGGTGCCGCCGCGTCTGCACGTTCAGGGGCGCCGCGTTCGCGGCTGGTGCGGCCTCGGGCCCGCGCGGAGGCCGAGATCGACGAGAGTGCCCCGGAGCACTGGCTGCGCACCATCCGTCTCTCGGGTTTCAGCGTTCTCATGCTGGGTCTGGTGATCCTCGCGATCATCGTGCTCGCGCCGAACCTGCGTATCTTCATCGAGCAGCGGCAGGCGATCGCCCAGCTCGAACAGCAGCTCGCGACCACCCAGGAGTCGGTCGACGAACTGAGCGCGGATCTTGCCCGCTGGAGCGACCCCGCCTACATCGAGTCGCAGGCGCGCGAGCGACTCTTCTACGTCTTTCCCGGGGACGTCAGCTACCTCGTCGTCGGCGATGCCGTCGAGGTGACGACCTCGGAAGGCCTGCCGATCAGCGACAGCATCCAGACCACCCAGGTCGATTGGATGCACTCACTGCTGACCTCGATCTACACCGCCGGCCTCACCGAGCAGACCCCCGACGAACTCGTGGGACCCGAACAGGGAGCTACCCCGTGACGCTCGATCGGGCGACGACGGATGATGTCGCCACCGTCTCCCGCCAGCTCGGCCGTCCCGCGAGAGACGTCGTCGGGATCGCGGCGCGTTGCGTGTGCGGAGCCCCCACCGTCGTCTCGACGCGTCCGCGCCTCGCGGACGGCACCCCGTTCCCGACCTTCTACTACCTCACCCACCCCGCGGCGACGGCCGCAGTGTCGACCCTCGAGGCGGAGGGCCAGATGCCCGGCCTCGCCGAGTTGCTCACGGGCCAGACCGCCGATCAGTACCGCGCGGCGCACGAGTCGTACATCGCCGACCGTGAGGCGGTCGAGTTCGTGGAGGAGATTGCGGGCATCTCGGCGGGCGGCATGCCCGAGCGAGTGAAGTGCCTCCACGCGCTCGTCGGCCACGCGCTTGCGGCCGGTCCCGGCGTCAACCCGATCGGCGACATCGCGCTCGCGCGCTGCGGATGGACCCCGGAGGTCTGCGAATGCCTCGACTACGAGGTGAGCACGTGATGCGCCCGGTACGCAGCCTCGTCGCGATCTGCCTCGCACTCGGCCTCGCGGCGTCCGGCGCTCTCGTCGGGAGTGCCGCCTCAGCTTCGACCACCGACGCCGTGCGCGATCGAGAGTACTGGCTCGATGAGTATGGCATCCGCGAGGCGTGGAACACGACGCGCGGCGCGGGTGTGACGATCGCGATCATCGACACGGGAGTGGATGGCAGCGTCCCCGAGTTGCAGGGTGCCGTGGTCGGCGGTGCCGACTTCTCGGGTCTCGGCTCGCCCAACGGTCAGCGCCCGGTCGGGTCAGAGGGCTCGAACCACGGAACCATGGTCGCCTCGCTCGCCGCGGGGCGCGGCACCGGTGGTAACAACGGTGTGATCGGGTCGGCGCCGGCGGCAAGCATCCTCGCCATCTCCATAGGTTTTGGGGAGGGAGATTCGAGCTCGGACGACCAGATCGCGCAGGCGGTGCGCTGGGCCGTCGACAATGGGGCCGACGTCATCAACATGTCGCTCACCCGCAACACGCTCGAGTGGCCCGAGAGCTGGGATGACGCTTTCCTCTACGCGATGCAGAACGATGTCGTGGTTGTGGCGGCCGCAGGCAACCGCGGGTCGGGTACGACGGAGGTTGGCGCGCCGGCGACGATGCCAGGGGTACTCACCGTCGCGGGTGTGGACGTCGACGGCGTCGCAAGCTTCGACGCGTCATCGCAGGGAATCACGATCGCGGTTGCCGCGCCGAGCGAGGATCTCGTGGGGGTCGTCCCTGGTGGTGGCTACGTCATCTGGAATGGCACGAGCGGAGCCACGCCCATCGTCGCGGGCATCGTCGCTCTCGTGCGCGCAGCCCACCCGGAACTCGACGCGGCCAACGTCATCAACCGCATCGTCATGACCGCCGACGACTCGGGCGCCGCGGGGGCCGATGCCCTCTACGGCTTTGGGCTCGTGGATGCTGCGGCCGCAGTCACCGCGACGGTGCCGGCTGTCACAACCAACCCCATGGGCGACCTCGCCGATTGGATCCGCATCTACCGTCGGGCGGATTCCACGCCGACCCCCGTGCCGACGGCTGCACCCGAGGTTCCCGAGGAGATCGTCACCACGGCTCCCGCCAACCCCCTCGGCACATTGCTGCCGACGGTCAACCTGTTGCGCAATGTGGGCGTTCCGGCGCTCGTGATCTCCGGATTCGCGGCGCTTCTCGTGTGGCTCATCGTGACCGTCGTGCGACGGTTCAGGACACTGCGTCACAGGGAGTAGATTGGTGGTTTGATTTGCTCATCCCAGCCTGGAGAGACCACCACTCGTGCGTAAAATCCTGATCGTCGGCGGCGGCTACGCCGGCTTCTACACCGCTCTCAAGCTCGAGAAATGGCTCGCGCGTGGCGAGGCGCAGGTGACCATGGTCGACCCGCTTCCGTACATGACCTACCAGCCGTTCCTCCCCGAGGTGGCAGCAGGCTCCATCGAACCGCGTCACGCGCTCGTCTCGCACCGTCGTCACTTGCGCAAAACGACCGTCATCACGGCGAAGGTCACGAACGTCGACCACGCCGCCAAGAAGGCGACCATCACCCCCGCGGTGGGCGAGCCCTGGACGATCGACTACGACATCGTTGTCATGACGGCGGGCGCCGTCTCGCGCACGTTCCCGATTCCGGGGGTCGCGGACGAGGCGATCGGCCTCAAGAACATCGAGGAGGCGATCGCCGTTCGCGACCGCCTCATCACCAACTTTGACAAGGCATCGAATCTCCCGCCCGGCCCCGAGCGGGACCGCCTGCTCACGTTCGTCGTCGTCGGTGGTGGCTTCGCGGGCATCGAGGTGTTCGGCGAGATGCGCAGCCTCGCGTCGTCGCTCGTGGCGAAGTATCCGACGATCTCGTTCGACGACACGCACTTCCACCTCATCGAGGCCATGGGTCGCATCATGCCCGAGGTGTCGCTCAAGACGAGCCTGTGGGTCATCAAGAACCTCGCCGAGCGTGGAGCCGAGGTGCACCTCGACACGCAGCTGACCTCGGCGGTGGGCGGCAAGATCGAGCTCTCGACGGGGGAGACCTTCGAGTCCGACCTCATCGTCTGGACCGCGGGTGTCATGGCGAACCCGATGGTGCGCAACACCGACTTGCCGATCGAGGAACGTGGGCGCCTGCGCGTGCAGGCCGACCTGCGTGTCATCGACGACTCGGGCGTGATCGAGGATGCGTGGGCCGCTGGTGACGTCGCCGCGGTTCCCGACCTCACGCCGGGCGGTGGCGTCGGCGGGTTCTGCGTCCCCAACGCTCAGCATGCCGTGCGCCAGGGAAAGCTCATGTCGAAGAACATCGTCGCGGTTATCCGTGGCGAGGCCCCTCGCGACTACTACCACGAGAACCAGGGCGCGGTCGCCGGCATCGGCCTGTACCACGGCGTATTCCAGTCGGGGAAGGTCGCGATCAAGGGCTTCCTGGCGTGGCTCATGCACCGCGGGTACCACGGTTTCGCGATGCCGATGTGGGAGCGCAAGATCCGCGTCTTCGGCAACTGGATCATCAACTTCCTGGTGCGTCGTGACATGGTCTCGATCGAGGCCCGCGTTCACCCGCGCGCCGCCTTCGAGGAGTTCGCCTCACGCCCGAAGCCTGCTGGCGAGGGTCACCCCGCTCCCGCGGGTGCACCCGTTGCCGTGGGCGGCAACCCCGCCAAGAAGTAAGCGCCGCTAGGGTGGGGCTACGCCCCGGTAGCCCAATCGGCCCTAGCGGGGCAGCGCCCCGGTAGCCCAATCGGCAGAGGCAGGCGACTTAAAATCGCCTCAGTCAGGGTTCGAGTCCCTGCCGGGGCACTTCAGCCGTGGCTGGGCCCCCGCTGAGCAGTCAGCCGGACGGCGAAGCCGTCTGGATGCGGGTCAGTGGGGGAGTCGAGTCCCTGCCGGGGCACCTGACGATGTACTACGTTCCCTGAGCCCGCCGCGGGCGGAATGAGTCGACCGCGAGCAGCACGAGGGCGAGGGCGATGGGGCCGTACACGGCCACGTCGGTGACCTTGAGCGCTTCGCCCAACAGCAGCACCGAGACGACGACGAGCAGCACGGGCTCGAGGTAGCTGAGCAGCCCGAAGAGCGCGAAGCTCAGCATCCGGTTCGCCACCAGGTAGAGCACGAGGGCCGTCGCGCTCACGACACCCATGAGCAGTGCCACCCAGAGCTCAGGCGGGCCGACTCGCACCGCGTCGGGCGGTGACACGAACATCCACCCGACCCCTGCGACGAAGAGGATCGCGAGCTCGTGCCAGACCGACCCCAGCCCGTCGAGGGCGAAGCGGCGACGCAGCGTGAAGTAGAGGGGATACCCGACCGCGACGAGAACCGTTGCGATGCTGCCCGCGCCGCCCGCGAAGACGAAGGCCGCGATCACGCCCGCCGCCGCGGCGGTGACCGCGGCGATGCGCAGCGGCGAGAGTTTTTCCCGGTGCAGCAGCACCCCGATGACGACCAGCACGAGCGGGAGCAGCAGGTAACCCAGCGCGAGGTCGAGACCGTGGCCGGTTTGCGGTGCCCACCCGAACATCCACATCTGCACCGCCAGCAGGGCGGCCTGCACGAGAAGGATGAGGCCGAGCCAGGGGCGCCGCCGAATCCGTGCGCTCACCGCGCGTATCTGCGCCCACCCGGTAAAGACGAACAGCATGCTGAGCAGGGGCAGTGCGACGACAGCGCGCCAGGCGAAGATCTCGTTGGCTGACAGGTCGGGCACGTACGCGGGAAGCAGGAACAGCACGGCGAAGAGGGCCGAGGCGACAACGGACGCGGCGACCCCGCGCGAGGTCTGTGTGGAGCTCACCGACCGATCCTAGGGCGGGCGACCTGTGCGAGATCGCTGGTGGGGCCGGGTTACGCGTCCCGCTCGGCAAATTGCGGTTCGACGAAGCGCACCCACGCCCAGCTCGCCAGGCTCAGCGCCGCAAAAGCGGCCGCGACTCCGACGAGTGTGAGGGCGGGGAACCGTTCCCCTTCGGCGATTGCTCCTGAGGCGGCGATGCCACCGATGAGGGCGGTTGCCAGCCACGCGGTCGGAGACCACTCGAACACGCGGCGTCCGGGCATCCCCCCGATCGGCAGCAGCAGCAGAAGCACCGACCCGAGCGCCGCGACGCACAGGGCGGCAAGTGTTTCGCTCACGAGTGAGCCCCAGAATCCGTCGACCGCGCCGATCGCGCTGTGGCCCACCCAAGCCCAGACGCCGAGAACGATCAGGCTCACGAGCTGGGCGAGGGAGATCGCTCCCTGTCTTCGGCCGTTGACTCCGGTCGCGAACGTGGCGGCGAGTACGACGCCGACGATGATGGGCGGTTGGATGCCCAGCCCCCGCGACACGAGGGCAGACACCGCGGCTGCGGCGAGAAGCATGGGCGCGAGGCGCACCCCGGCGCTCTCGCCGATCTGCCGGGCGGCGGACTTCGCGGCAGCGACGATGGCGAGGCCGTTGACGGCGACGAGCGCGATCCCGATCGCGACTACGAGCCGCAGGTAGCGAACCTCGGCCTGAACGCCACCGGCGAGGGTCGCGAGCAGCACTGCCGCTCCGAGGGCGCCGGCGGCCGTGATCCACGGATTGAGTAGGGGTTCGTCGTGCTCGGGTTCCACGCGATTGCGTCCAGCGATGCGGCGGCGGCGCCACTCGATTCGCCCGCTCAGACTCGAGGCGAGGAGACGCGCGGGCACCGCGACGAGTGCGATGTAGGCGAGGGCGAGCAGAAGGGCGCTCACCCAATCGGTGTCGCCGAGAAAGGGAATGGCGGCGCCATAGTGTGTGGGCGTTCCCCACGTGTCGAGCGGGGGCAACCCGCTCTCTCCGCCGACGGGCGGGGGAAAGAGCGGGAACGGAAGGTCGGGGAAGAGCGGGCCGGCGGAGGGCGGCGATGCGATGGAGGGGCTCGGGCTTGGCGCAGGCGGTGACTGCTGCCCCCCGGTCTGCCCCTGCCCGGGCTGGCTGGGCGCGCCCGGGGGAGTGACGGCGGGGTCCGCGTAGGTGACGGTTACGGTCGCGCTGGCCGCGCTCGGGTTGCCAGCGGCATCCCACTGGATGGCCTGCACGGCACGTTGCCCGGCAGCGATCCCCCCTGCCGCGCAGCTCCAGGCGCCGCCGACGACGGTGGCGGAGCAGTGCAGCACGGAGTCGACGAAGAGGTCGACTCGCGCGCCGCTCTCCCCGGTCCCGCGATAGAAGATGGGCTGCGCGGTGATCGTCGCACCCGCGGTGGGACTCGTTATCGCGGGAGCCGGCGGTGGTTCCTTGTCGATCGATATCGTGTGGATGCCCGACGGGACTCCCGCCTCGCCCGAGCCGGGCCAGGTCTGCTGCACGCTCACGTCGTAGGTGCCGGAAGGGAGGGGGAGGGGACACGACCAGAACCCGCCGGCCTGCACGACGGTGCACTGCTGGTTGTACGAACCGGCGGGGCCATTCGCAGACACGAGGATGCCTGCGCCGGAGTATCCGGTTCCCGAGATGAGGCCCGTGGTGAGGCTGGCGCTCGTGATGGTCGCCGGCCCCAGCACGCGCACAGTGACCGTGTTCGATACGGGTGCCGCGCTGCCGTCGTCGAAGAACTGGGTTGCGGTGATGGAGTAGCTTCCGCTTGCCGGGGTGAAGGTGCAGCTCCACGTCTCGCCCGTCGCGGGGCTGTCGACGCCCGGGGTGATGCAGTAGGGGGTGGCGCCGGTGACGCCGACCTGTACGCGACTGCCGTCTTCTTTGACGCCGGAGATCGTGACGGGTCCGGCGAAGAAGCTGCCGTCGGCGGTGGCGACAGCGAACGGGGCGGCGGCTGCGGGCTGGGGGGTCGCAAGAATGCTCGCGAACCCCATAAGAAGGCCCGCGAGTACAGCGATCAGCCTCGCCCCGCGATGGCGGGCCGAGCGTCGCACCCCGTTCAGTTGCTCGGAAGTCACCGTTTCTACCATTCCACGCGACCCTGGGAGGCACGTCAATTATTAAGGAGTAATCCTCAATTACAAACCCTCTCATTTCACGAGCGCTCTTGCATGCGGGTCGACCGTCTGGGACAGTTGACCCACTATGCGTCTCTCCTCTGCCGAACGCCGCGCTCTGCTCCTGCAGGCCGCCTTGCGTGTCATTGCCGAGCAGGGCGTCGCGGGGGCGACCACGCGAGCGATCGTCGCCGAGGCCGGGATGTCCCTCGCGAGTTTCCACTACGCCTTTCGTTCGCACGCCGAGATGATGCGCGACCTCATCGCCCACGTCGTCGACGCGGAGGTCGCGGCGGCTTTCGCCACCGTCACCCCCGGCTCAGACATCCGCAGCACGCTGCGTAACGGGATGCAGGCCTACCTCGACTACGTCGTCGCCGACCCCGCCCACGAACAGGTCATGTTCGAGCTCTTCCACTACGCGCTGCGCACGCCCGGCCTGGAGGTGCTCGCTCGAGAGCAGTACACGCGCTATCACGAGTCTGTCGCACGAATTGTCGTCGGGGGTGCCGAGGCGGTGGGCGTCGAGTGGTCGATTCCGTCGGCCGACGTCGCGCGGCTGATCGTGACCTTCACCGACGGAATCACCCTCGCGTGGCTCGCCGACCGCGACGATGCCGCTGCGCACCGCACGCTCGACTTCGCCGCCGACTCACTCGCCGCCCTCGCGGTTCCCCGTGCCGTTCCCGCAGACGCTTCTCAGGAGACCCGATGATCGCGGCACTCGCCGAACCCACTCGACGTGTCACGGGCGGCTGGATCGCCCTCTTCGCGACGGCTTGGCTGGGGGTGTGGATGGCGCAACTCACGCCCGTGCAGCTGCTGCTTCCCCTGCAGATCGAGGCCCAGCTGCAGGCCACCTACTGGGTCGACAATGTCGTCGCCTTCGGTGTCGTGTCCGGTATCGCGGGTCTCTGTGCGATCGTCGCCTTCCCGCTCACGGGCGCGCTGTCCGATCGCACGACAAGCCGTTTCGGCCGCCGCCGGCCCTGGATTGCCGGCGGCGCACTGCTTTTCGCCCTGGCGCTCGTGCTCCTCGGTCTGCAGACCTCGATCGTCGGCATCGCCGTTTTCTGGTCGCTCGCCCTCACGGGCTTCTGCGTGCTCGCGGCCGCTCTCACGGCGACGATCTCCGACCAGGTGCCGGTGGGGCAGCGCGGCTTCGTCTCTGGTTTCATCTCCGCGCCGCAAGCGATCGGCACGATCCTCGGCCTCATCCTTGTCACCGAGCTGTTCGTCGGTCAACTGTTCGGGTACGCCGCGATGGCTGTGCTCCTTCTCCTTCTCGTGATCCCGTTCCTCCTGTGGGTGCCGGATGCCGTACTGCCGGTCACCGAGCGCACGCCGCTGACCTTGCGCACCCTCATCGAGGGCTTCTGGATCAGTCCGCGCCGGTATCCCGACTTCGGGTGGACCCTCCTCAGCCGCGTGCTCGTCAACTTCGGCAACGCGTTCGGTACGGCGCTCCTCCTGCAGTTTCTGCAATTTGGTCTCCTCGTCGACGACGCGGAGTCGGTGCTCATCATGCTCGTGCTCGTCTACATGGTGTTCGTCATCCTCGCGTCTCTGGTCTTCGGTCGGCTGTCCGACTACCTCGGTCGCCGTCGCATGTTTGTGTTCGTCGCGGCGACCCTGCAGGGCATCGCGGCCCTCATGCTCGCGTTCGTCCCCGATCTCGGAGTGGCCTTCGTCGCGGCGGGCATCCTGGGCCTCGGCTACGGCTGCTTCCTCTCGGTCGACCAGGCGCTCGCGACCCAAGTGCTGCCCGACCCCCACACGCGCGGTAAGGATCTCGGCATCATGAACATCGCCACGGCGGTGCCGCAGGCACTCGCCCCACTACTCGGCGCATTCGTCGTCGCGGCAGTCGCCGGATTCTCCGGGCTCTTCGTGCTGTCGGCGGTCGCGGCCATCCTCGGCGCCCTCGCCGTTCTACCGATCAGGAGTGTGCGATGAAACTCGCCCCGCCCAGCTCGAGCCCTTGGCTCGACCCCGCAACCTACTGGTCCTCGCTCGAGGCGGCGACCGCAGAACTCGATCCACCGTTCGGCGTGATCTCGGTGGAGGCGCTCGCGCACAACGCGTACAACATGCTCGCGCGCGCGAACGGCACGACCATCCGGGTGGCGAGCAAGTCGGTGCGCGTTCGTTCAGTGGTGGATGCCGTGCTCGCGCTGCCCGGATACGCGGGTGTGCTCTCCTACACCCTGCCCGAGGCGCTGTGGCTCGCCGACTCCGTGGCGGACGTCGTCGTCGGATACCCCACCGCTCATCGTGCCGCGCTTCGAAGGCTCGCGACCTCGAAGAAGCTCGCGAGTCGTGTCACCCTCATGGTCGACAGTGTCGAGCACCTCGACCTCATCGATTCGGTGCTCACCGCGGGCAAGCGCGAGCCCATCCGCGTCGCGATCGAACTCGACGCGGCATGGCAGTCCCGCGTGCTCGGCTACCTCGGCGTGCACCGTTCTCCCGTGCGCACGGTCGAGCAGGCGACCGCGCTCGCGCGGGCGATCGTCGCTCGCCCAGGGTTCGAGCTCGTGGGGATCATGGCGTACGAGTCGCAGGTCGCGGGAGTCGTCAACCGGCCCAAGGGCAAGCCGCTCCTCGCGCGCACGGTCGACTACGTGCAGAAAAACTCGACCGCCGAGCTTCGGGAGCGACGGGGAGCGGTCGTCGACGCCGTACGGCAGATTGCCGATCTCGAGTTCGTGAACGGGGGTGGAACCGGTTCGCTCGAGCGAACCGCCGCCGACCCCTCGGTTACTGAGATCGCGGCGGGCAGTGGACTGTTCGGCCCGCACCTCTTCGACGACTACAGCCACTTCTCGCCCGCCCCGGCAGCCTCGTTCGCGCTCACGGTCGTGCGCAAGCCGAAGCCGACCATGGCAACCCTGCTCGGCGGGGGATGGATCGCGTCCGGTCCACCAGCGGCCGACCGATCTCCGCAACTGGCGTGGCCCGAGGGGCTCGAGTATGTGAGACGGGAGGGCGCCGGTGAGGTGCAGTCTCCGGTCACCGGCAGCGCGGCCGCCGCACTCACCGTCGGCGATCGCGTCTGGCTTCGCCACACCAAGGCGGGGGAGCTCAGCGAGCACCTCGACGAGTTCGTTCTCGTGGAGGGTGGCAGGATCGTGGGGACGGTACCCACATACCGCGGTGAGGGGAAGGCGTTTCTGTGACCATCGAGTCGGGCAAGCTGTGGCGTAACTGGGGGAGGTCGGTGTCGTCCACTCCCGCCCTCGTCTCGCGGGCGTCGTCCGTAGAAGACGTCGTCGAGACCGTGCGGCTGGCGCGCGAACGCGATCTCACGGTGCGACCGATCGGCGCGGGACACAGCTTCACCGCTATCGCGGCGACCGGGGGCATCCAACTCGACATCGCTGCCCTCGACGGACTGCTCGCGGTCGACGGAAACCTCGTGACCCTCGGTGCTGGCACCAACCTCTACCAGCTTCCCGCCTTGCTTCAACCTCACGGACTCGCCCTCGCCAACATGGGCGACATCGACGCGCAGACGATCGCGGGGGCGACCTCCACGGGTACGCACGGCACCGGTGCGCGCTTCGGGGGTCTTGCGACCCAAATCCGCGCGGTCGACCTGGTGACCGCCGAGGGCGAGCTGATGCACATCAGCGAAACCGAGAACTCCGACCTGCTGCCCGCGGCGAAGCTCGGGCTTGGGGCGCTCGGCGTGCTCGTCGCGGTACAGATCGAGTGTGTACCCGCCTTCCAATTGCACGCGGTCGAAAAACCCGAGAACGCGGAGACGGTGCTGCACGAGTGGCACGAACGCCTCGCGATCAATGACCACTTCGAGTTCTACTCCTGGCCACACGCCGAGCTCGTCAGCACCAAGTCCAACAACAGGGTGCCGCTCGATGCCGCGGGCAAGCCGCTCGGTCGCCTCCAGGCCTGGTTCGACAACGCCTTCATGGCTAACACCGTGTTCGGTGCCTCCCTTGAGGTGCTCAGGCTCGTGCCCGCACTCATTCCGCCGATGAACCGGCTCTCGGTCAAGCTCGAAGCCAACCGCGAGTTCACCGACCGCTCGTCGTCGGTGTTTGCCTCGCAGCGCACGGTGCGCTTTCGCGAGAGCGAGTACGCCCTTCCGGTCGAAGCGGTGCCGGATGCCCTGCGCGCGGTGCACGAGGTGATCGCGCAACGCAACTGGCGTATTTCCTTCCCGATCGAGGTGCGCGCATCGGCTGCCGACGATCTGTGGCTGTCGACCGCATCGGGGCGCGCGACCGGCTACATCGCCGTCCACCGGTTCTGGCGCGATGACCCGACCGAGTATTTCCGTGAGGTCGAGGCGATCATGCGCGCCCACGACGGGCGCCCGCACTGGGGCAAGATGCACACCCGCACGGCCGACGACTTGCGACCGGCGTATCCGCATTTCGACGACTTCGTCGCCGTGCGCAACCGGCTCGACCCGACCCGAGTTTTCGCGAACGACTACCTGAGAGCGGTTCTCGGCGAATGAACGACTGGCTGCACGAACCCGAAGCGTTGGGTGCTCGCATCCCGGCAGGCTTCACTCTGGGGGTCGCGACTGCGGCGTTCCAGATCGAAGGCGCCGTGCGCGAGGACGGTCGCGGCCCGTCGACCTGGGACGACTTCATGGCACAACCCGGTCGCATCGCCGACGGGTCCGACGCCTCGATCGCCGCCGACCACTACCACCGCTTCCGTGAAGACGTGAAGCTCATGAAGGAGCTGGGCGTCGACTCCTATCGCTTCTCGCTCGCATGGCCGCGTGTGCAGCCGGGCGGCACGGGCGGGCCCAACAAGGAGGGCCTCGCGTTCTACGACCGACTGCTCGACGAGTTGCTCGCGGTGGGCATCCGCCCCATGGTCACTCTGTTCCACTGGGACATGCCCTCCCCGCTGCAGCACAAGGGCGGGTGGATGCTGCGAGACACGGCCTCCCGCTTCGCCGACTTCGCGGCGCTCGCCGGTCACGCGTTCGGCGATCGGGTCGATCGCTGGGTCACCATCAACGAGCCCACCACCGTGACCCTTAACGGCTACGCCCTCGGGGTGCACGCCCCGGGGGAGATGCTCATGTTCGATTCGCTCCTCGCGGTGCACCACCAGTTGCTCGGCCACGGATTGGCCGTGCAGGCGCTGCGCTCCGAGTCGGTCTCGGGGGAGATCGGAATCACGAACGTGCACTCGCCCGTCGAGCCGCTCAAAGACAACTTCCAGACCCGCACGTTCGCCGAGGTCTTCGACCTCGTGCACAACCGCATCTATGCCGACCCGGTTCTGCTCGGGCGCTACCCGAAGATCCCGTTCTTGGCGCGCAAGCTGTTCCGTCCGCTTCTCGAGGTCGACTCCGACGATCTGAAGACGATCGCCCAGCCGCTCGACTTTTACGGTCTCAACTACTACATGCCTACGCGTATCGGTGCGGGTGCTCCAGCGGACGATTCGACGCCCGATGGCGGGTCTTCCGCGGGGATGCGCGACCTCCCGTTCCACATCGCGAAGTGGCCCGAGTTCCCGGTGACGGGGTTCGGATGGCCTGTCGCGGCCGAGTACCTCGGGGTGACGCTGCGCGACTACGCTGATCGCTACGCCGGGCACCTGCCGCCCGTCTACATCACCGAGGGGGGCGCGAGCTTCGCCGACGGCGTGAGCACGCAGGGGAGCGTCGACGACGCCAACCGCATCTCTTATCTGGCCGATCACCTCGCCATCGCTATCGAGTCCGCTCCCGGTATCGACGTGCGCGGCTACTTCATCTGGACCCTCATGGACAACTGGGAGTGGGCCGCCGGGTTCTCGCAGAAGTTCGGGCTTGTGAGCGTCGATCCGCGCACTCAGGAGCGTTCGCCGAAGGCGTCATACCGCTGGCTGCAGAAGCTGATCTCTTCTCGATCCGTGCACTGAGAGCGCATATAGTTCTCCGTATGGAAATCCTCATCGTCATCGGCGTCATCGTGCTGCTCGTCGTCATCATCGGCGGCTACCTGTGGGCGACCTACAACGGTCTCGTCACCCTGAACGTGCGTGTGGATGAGGCCTGGAGCGACATCACCGTGCAGCTCAAGCGCCGCGCCGACCTGATCCCGAACCTCATCGAGGCGGTCAAGGGCTACGCCGCTCACGAGAAGGCAGTTTTTGAGAACGTCACCAAGGCACGAGCTGAAACCCTGAGCGTTTCGAGCCCCGCCGAGGCAGCCGTGGCCGAGAACCACATGCAGTCCGCCCTCAAGTCGATCTTCGCGGTCGCGGAGGCGTACCCGCAGCTTCAGGCAAGCCAGAACTACCTCCAGCTTCAGTCCGAGCTCGTCGACACCGAAGACAAGATCCAGGCCAGCCGCCGCTTCTACAACGGTGGCGTGCGTGAGCTCAACACGAAGATCAAGGTGTTCCCAAACACGCTCTTCGTGCGCGGCCTCGGCTTCACGGAGCGCGAGTTCTTCGAGGTCACCGACTCTGCGGCAATCGCGGAGCCGCCTCGCGTGCAGTTTTGAACCGAAGGTTGACGCTTCCGACGGAAGCCTCAACCGTAGGTTCAAGGTTGAGTAGCCGCACGGCGGCGTATCGAAACCCGGTCTGAGAGGGCTGTCATGTACCGAGCCATCGCCAAGAACAAGCGCAACACAGTCTTCATCATCATCCTGTTCCTCCTGATCATCGGAGGGCTGGGTGCGCTGGCCGCGTGGATCTACAACGACGTCTCGATCGTCATCATCACGGTCGTCATTTCGCTGGGGTACGCGCTGTTCCAATACTTCGCGGCCTCGTCGCAGGCTCTCTCGCTGAGCGGGGCGCGACAGATCCAGAAGGCTGACAACCCGCGTCTGTACCGCATCGTCGAGAACCTCTCGATCACGACGGGCACGCCGATGCCGAAGGTGTACATCATCGCCGATCCTGCTCCGAACGCGTTCGCAACGGGTCGGGATCCCGAACACGCGTCGGTCGCGGCGACCACGGGAATCCTCGAGCTTCTCGACGACTCCGAGCTCGAGGGCGTCATGGCCCACGAGATCGGGCATGTTCGCAACTACGACATCCGTGTCTCGATGATTGTCTTCGGCCTCGTCGTTGCCGTCGGATTCATCTCCGACATCTTCCTGCGTATCGCGTTCTTCGGGGGGCGTGGCAACAACAATGGCGGCGGAAACCCGATCGTGCTCGTGTTCGGTCTCGTCGCGATGCTCATAGCCCCGCTCGTCGCCGCGGTCGTGCAGGCAGCGATCTCGCGCCAGCGCGAATACCTGGCGGATGCCACGGGGGCTCTCACGACGCGGCACCCGGATGCCCTGGCCTCCGCACTCGCGAAGCTGGGTCAGTACGGCCGACCCATGCAGCGCCAGAACAACACGATGGCCCACATGTGGATTTCCGACCCCGTGAAGCCGGGCATCCTCGACCGTCTGTTCAGCACCCACCCGCCGATCGCCGACCGCATCGCCCGTCTCGGCGAAATCGGTCGTACCTTCTAGCCGGTGGTTGAGTAGGCCCTAGCCGGTGGTTGAGTAGGCCGAAGGCCGTATCGAAACCGACGACCGATCGACGACTGATACCCCGAGCACGCCCGCAAGCCCCCCCGCCATGTCGCCCCAGTCCTGCACTGCGATCGACTCCATGCCCTGCCACGCTGCGGTCTCGCGCAGCAGGTCGGCTATGCGCCCCAGATCCGCGACCTGACCGGGCTCGTGCCACGCTGACTGCACGCGCAGTACGCCCGCTTGCCGATCGGTCTTGAGGTCGATGCGCCCGACGAGCGATTCATCCAGCAGAACCGGCAACGTGTAGTAGCCGAACTGACGCTTCGGTGCCGGTGTGTAGATCTCGATGCGGTAGTGGAATCCGAACATGCGCAGTGTGCGTTCGCGCTCCCAGACCACCGGGTCGAAGGGGGAGAGCAGGGCAGCAGTTTCGATGCGGCGTGGAGTGCGCGCATCCCGGTGCAGGTAAGCCTGCGCCTTCCAGCCCGGCACCGTCACCGGGGTCGCGTCGCCCGTCTCGACGAGGTCGTCGAGCGCAGTCTTCACCGGCGCTTGCAGAAGGCGGTAGTAGTCCGCGATGTCCCGCACCGTGCCGATACCGAGTG
Source organism: uncultured Salinibacterium sp. (assembly GCA_964477625.1). Classification (GTDB taxonomy): domain Bacteria; phylum Actinomycetota; class Actinomycetes; order Actinomycetales; family Microbacteriaceae; genus Rhodoglobus. Next base: position 13,389 of record CAYZHZ010000015.1, on the reverse strand, counting down.
CGGCCACAGCGCGTCGCGTGAGTTCACGCACGGCATCCGATTTGTGGATGCTGCGCCCGAGCAACTCGGCAGGGATGTGCCGCTCCGCGAGGTCGTACACCCGCTCGAATCGCGTGCGCCCGGCCACGACTACGTCGCCCCAGAAGAACAGCGTCTCGAGTCCGGTCTTCACGTCGGACCATCCCCACCACGGACCGCGGCGCGCGCCCGCCTCGTGCTCGACCTGCCCCGCAGTGAGCGGACCCTTCTCCGCGAGCTCGGCTCGCAGAAAGTCGAGCATCGGCTGGTTGACATCGCTCCACTCGGTGAGTTTCTTGTCGTGGCGCCACTGGTTCATGGCCCACTGCCAGAGCGGGCGCTGCGCCATCGGGATGAGCGCGGCCTGGTGCGCCCAGTACTCGGTGTAGGGCGACCGCGCGGTGAAGGTGAGCCTGTCGAACAAGGCCTTGTCGAAGGGACCGAGGCGCGCGAAGAGCGGGAGGTAGTGGCTGCGCTCGAAGACGTTCACGGAGTCGAGTTGCAGCACGCCGAGGCGCTGCATGGTGAGGTTGAGCTGGCGCGTACCGACCGGCCCCCGGGGTCGGCCCAAGCCCTGCGCGGCGAGGCCGATCCGACGCGCGGCTGCCGCGGAAACCGAATCCACCACGTTTTCGACACTAGCGAGCCAGGCTGACATTGGGTGCGCGCTTCCCGGTCACCGTGCGCCGCTCGGACACCCCCGCATCCGCGGTTGCACGCTGACTTAGACTCGCTCTATGGCACTTGGACGTCAGAAGAAACCCGTCGTCGACCCGACGACGGTCGACCCCGACACCGCGGTACCGCCCGCCCTCAAGATCGCGGGTGCCTACTCGTGGCGCATTCTTCTCGTGCTCGGCGTGCTCGCGGTCTTCGTGTTCCTCATCATTCAGTTCAAGTACATCGTGATCCCACTGATGATCGCGATTCTGGTGGCGGCGCTGCTCGTGCCTCTCGTGAACTTTTTGGTGCGTCACCGCTGGCCGCGCGGACTCGCCGTCGCGCTCGCCATGGTGGGAACGATCGCCATAGTGGGCGGGCTTATCTACGTCATCGTGTCTCAGATTCGCAGCGGCTATCCCGACCTCGAGGCTCGCTCGATTACGGCATTCGAGGACTTCAAGGTCTTCCTGCTCGAATCGCCGCTCCACCTCTCCGAGGCAGACATCAACAACTACATCGGGCAAGCTTTCGCCGCACTGCAGGCCGACGGCCAGGCGCTGCTCTCCGGTGCGCTTTCCGTGGGGTCCACTGCCGGTCACGTGGTCGCGGGGCTTCTCCTGACCCTCTTCGCGACCCTCTTTATCCTCATCGACGGCAAGGGTATCTGGCGGTGGGTCGTGGGACTCTTCCCTCGCCGCGCTCGCCAGGCGGTCGACGGTTCGGGCAAGGCCGGATGGATCACCCTCACGACCTTCGTCAAGGTGCAGATCTTCGTCGCCGCCGTCGACGCCATCGGCATCGGACTGGGTGCGTGGATCCTGGGTCTCGTCTTCGGCGGATTCCCCTTGGTGATTCCCATCGCGATCGCGGTGTTCCTCGGATCGTTCATCCCCGTCGTGGGTGCCGTCGTGACGGGCGCGATCGCGGTGTTCGTCGCGCTCGTGTACCTCGGGCCGGTTCCCGCGCTCATCATGGTCGGAATCGTGCTGCTCGTGCAGCAGGTCGAGGGCCACGTGTTGCAGCCTCTCGTCATGGGAACCGCCGTCAAGGTGCATCCGCTCGCTGTCGTGTTCGCGGTGGCCGCGGGATCGTTCATCGCGGGCATCCCCGGCGCTCTCTTCGCGGTGCCGGTCATCGCCGTCGCGAATATCATGATCAAGTTCATCGCAAGCGGTGACTGGCGCACCCACCCGAACCCGACCGCCGAGGAGATCCTTCCGCATGCCTGATGCCGTGCTTGTTGGACCTACGCTCGACGACTTCGTCGAGGCACGTGCCCGCGTAACCGAGGCGACTGATCTGACCCCGATGGAGAGTTCGCGCTTCCTCGCAGACGTGCTGGGGTCGCCCGTCTTCCTCAAGTGCGAGAGCCTGCAGCGCACCGGTTCCTACAAGATCCGCGGCGCATTCAACCGACTCTCACGCCTCACCGACGAAGAGAAGGCGCGCGGGGTCGTCGCGGCGTCGGCGGGAAACCACGCTCAGGGCGTTGCATTGGCCGCTCGCACTTTGGGTATCAAGGCCACGATCTTCATGCCCGTGGGTGTCGCGCTTCCGAAGTTGCAGGCCACACGCGGTTACGGTGCCGAGGTCGTGCTGCGCGGACACACCGTGGACGAGCCCCTGCGCGCGGCCGCGGAGTTCGCGGAAAAGACGGGGGCGGTGCTCATCCACCCCTTCGATCACCCCGACGTGGTGGCGGGGCAGGGCACCCTCGGGCTCGAAATCCTCGACCAGGTTCCCCACGTCGACACGGTCATCGTGCCGATCGGCGGCGGCGGACTCATCTCGGGTGTCGCGAGCGCCATCAAGCAGCGCGCAGCCCTGGATGGCCGCACCGTTCGCATCATCGGGGTGCAGGCGGTCAATGCATCGCCGTACCCTCTCTCGCTGAAGAACGGGGAGCCGACCGAGATCGCGATCCTCCCGACCATCGCCGATGGCATCGCGGTCTCCAAACCGGGCGCTCTCAACTTCGACATCGTGCGCGAGTTCGTCGACGAGGTCGTCACCGTCACCGACGATGACACGGCCCAGGCCCTCCTCGTGCTGCTCGAGCGCGCCAAGCTTGTCGTCGAGCCCGCGGGTGCCGTCGGCGTCGCGGCGATTCTCTCCGGCCAGGTTCGCAACGCGGGCACGACCGTCGTGATCCTCAGCGGCGGCAACATCGACCCGCTCATGATGGAGCGAATCATCAGCCACGGGCTTGCCGCGTCCGAACGCTACCTCAAGCTGCGTATCCCACTTCCCGACCGTCCCGGCCAGCTCGCGCGCACCTCGGCGATCATCGCCGAGTGCAACGCGAACGTGGTCGAGGTGTTGCACACGCGACACGGCAACGGCATGCAGATCAGTCACGTCGAGCTCGAACTCCACATCGAGACTCGCGGTCCCGAGCATGCGGAACAGGTGCTCGAAGCGCTACGCGCAGACGGCTACGAGCCCCGAATTACCTTCTAGTCTCGGTGGTTGAGTTGGCCGCAGGCCGTATCGAAACCTAAGCCGAATACGGCTCCACCTTCAAGATCTCCACCGCGATCGACTTGCCGTTGGGTGCGGTGTAGGTCGTCGTCTCGCCGACCTTCAGTCCGATGATCGCCATGCCGAGTGGACTGCCCTCGCTATACACGTCGAGGTCGCTGTCGCCCGCGATCTCGCGGCTGCCGATGAGGAAGGTGGACTCGTCTCCGAGGATCGTCGCGGTGATGACCGTGCCGGGACCGACTACTCCGTCCGCTTCGGGAGCCTCGCCCACCACGGCGGTGCGCAGCAGCTCTGTCAGCACACGGATGCGGGCCTCGATCTTGCCCTGCTCCTCTTTGGCCGCGTGGTAGCCGCCGTTCTCCTTGAGGTCGCCCTCTTCGCGCGCCGCCTCGATCTTCTTCGCGATCTCGATGCGGCCCGGGCCTTCGAGCTGCTCGAGCTCTGCCTTGCGTCGGTCGAACGCCTCCTGGGTCAACCAGGTGACCGAGTTGTCGTTTGCCACGGCACTCTCCTTTAACAGACGGAAACCGACGGACTGGAGCCGCCGGCCATCCGGACAGCCTAGGTGAGCCAGCAGCGATAGATCAACCCGGTCACCGCGAGTTCGGTGGTGCGCACCACCTCGGTGAACTCGCGGATGCGCTCCGGTGACGGCGGGATGTCGACGATCTTCCACCCCACGATTCCGAAGGTGGAGTTGAGCGCCTGCACCGCGCAGCGCGCGGGCGTATCGGGCTCTGACGTGAACTGCCAGGTGACGCTCATCGCGGTATCACCGATCGCCTGGTGCGCCACATCCCGCGCTTCGTATTGGGCGGGTGGAGCGAGTAGGCCACCCCACAGCAGCCAGGCTGCAAAGACGATGACGAAGGCGAGGGCGGATGCCGCGACGACCCAGCGTGTGCGGCGCGCCGAGCCGGGCGTGCGGCCGTAGCGCGCGGCGAGCTGGTCAGCGCTTGTCATGGTCGGGGGTTGTCACTCGGGTGGCTCCGTTAGTCTTGAGACTCCTAGGCTAACCGCACGATTCGAGGAGCACGGTGTCCCGGCGACTGCTTGCGGTGCATGCGCACCCGGACGACGAGTCGAGCAAGGGTGCTGCCACCTACGCGCACTACGTGCGCTCGGGTGCCGAAGTGATGGTCGTGAGTTGCACGGGAGGGGAGCGCGGCGACGTGCAGAACCCCGCACTCGAGCCCCGGGCGATGGCCGAGCGTGACATGGCGGGGCTACGTCGCCTCGAAATGGCCGAGGCCCAGCGCATCCTCGGAATCGACCACCGCTGGCTCGGCTTTGAAGACTCGGGCCTCCCTGAGAACGATGAGCCGCTTCCCGCGAACTGCTTTGCGCTCGTGCCCGTCGAGTTCTCGGCCGACCCGCTCGTGCGGATCATCCGTGAGTTCCGGCCCCAGGTGCTCATCACGTATGACGAGTCGGGTGGCTACCCGCACCCCGACCACATCCGCACGCATGTGCTGGCGATGTACGCGTGGGAGGCGGCCGCCGATGCGACCCGCTACCCCGAGCATGGCCCGGCCTGGCGCATCCCGAAGGTGTACTACGACCGCATTTTCAACGGCGACAAGGCACGTGCTGTTCATGGCGCGCTCGTGGCGGCCGCGCACCCGGCCGCCGAGGGCCTGGGCGAGATGGTGGCGTGGATGGGGCAGCGCCCGTCACTGGCGACGACCCACGTCGACGTGGGTGCGCACTTCGAGACGCGCGACGCGGCCCTGCGCGCTCACGCGAGCCAGGTGCCAGCTGATAGCCCCTTCTTCTTCTGGCCCAACGACACCCAGCGCGAGGCGTGGCCGTTCGAGGATTTCCAGCTCGTGGAGTCGTCGGTTGCGTCCGACCTTCCCGAAACCGACCTGTTCGCAGGAATAGAGGAAACCTAAATGAATCCCAGCCCCACGCCAAGTCCCATCCCGGAGTTCCTCGGCGACCCCAACATGGTGACGCCCGGGGTCGTCGGCTTCGTGGCCATCTTCCTCATCGCCCTCGCGACCGTTTTGCTCATTCTCGACATGACGCGTCGAGTGCGTCGGGTGCGGTACCGGGCCGAAGTCCAGGAACAAATCGCCGACGAGAAGGCGGCGAGCACGTCGTCGAAGCCTAAGCCAGCACCGGAGGATTGATCGCCACGAGCAAGATCGCGGTCCAGTGGCAGAGGAACGCGAGCAGGGTGAGCGAGTGGAAAAGCTCGTGGAACCCAAAAACACCGGGAATCGGGTTCGGTCGTTTGAGCCCGTAGAAGACCGCGCCGAGGGTGTAGCACAGCCCACCCACGATGATGAGCGTCATCATGATCCAGTTGGCCTGGAAGAAGTCGACGATGAAGAGCATCGCGGCCCACCCGAGCAGCACGTAGAGGGGCACGAACAGCCAGCGCGGGGCGCCGATCCAGAAGATGCGTAACCCGATCCCGAGCTCGGCACCGCTCCAGATCATCCACAGAAGGATCGTCGCCTTGTCGGGCGGAAGGCACAGCACCGTGATGGGTGTGTACGAGCCCGCAATGAGCAAGAAGATGTTCGAGTGGTCGAAGCGCTTGAGAAGTCGCTTGGTGCGATCGCTCCAGTTGATGCGGTGGTAGAGAGCAGACACGCCGAAGAGCATGAGTGACGAGGCGACGAATACGGCCGAGCTCACCTTTGCGGCGACGCCATCGGCGAGCACGATGAGGATGAGGCCGAGCACGATCGCGACCGGGAAGGTACCGGCATGGATCCATCCCCGCCAGGTCGGCTTGGTCTCCGCGTGCGTCTGCTCGAGTTCATCGTCGAGCAGAGGCAGATTCGGAAGCTCGGCGGAGAGGTCGGCGTCTGCCGTCCGCCCGTTCTCGAAGTCGGCAGGGGCGGTCATGGCGCAAGTGTACGTCGTGGTCGGCACCCGAGGCTGGGAGCGCGCTTTGGGCTAGCGTAGGCGTGTGAAAGAGCGCCAGTTCCCCCTCGGTCGCGGCTTTCTCTATGGGCTGTACCAGAACCGGTTGCGTCGTTTCATCAGCCACCAGCCGGTCCCGCACCATGTGGCGATGATCATCGACGGCAATCGTCGGTGGGCCAAGCTCCGCGAGCTCGAGACCGCGGCTCACGGGCACCGGGCCGGCGCGGCCAAGTACCGTGAGTTCCTCGAGTGGTGCGACGACATCGGGGTTCGGGTCGCGACGCTGTACCTACTCTCGACCGACAATCTCACGGGACGCACGAAGGTCGAACTCGACGGGCTCTTCGAGATCATCGGCGACCTCGCCGAAGACCTCTCGCACTATCGCGACTGGCGTGTGCAACACGTGGGCTCGATCCAGGGCCTGCCGGATGCTCTCAAACAGAAGCTCGCCGATGCCGAGGCCCGCTCGGCAGACAACACGGGGCTGCACGTCAACCTCGCGATCGGATACGGCGGGCGCCGCGAGATCGCCGACGCCATGCGTAGCATCGTGCGCACGCACGAGAATGAGGGGGGCACCCTCGAGGCTCTCGCCGAAATTCTCACCCCCGAGCTCATCGGCGAGCACCTCTACACGGGAGGTCAGCCCGATCCCGATCTGGTCATCCGCACCTCGGGAGAGCAGCGGTTGAGTGACTTCATGCTGTGGCAGAGCGCACACAGCGAGTTCTATTTCGTCGAAGCCCTGGGGCCGGATTTGCGTGAGGTCGATTTTCTGCGTGCCCTACGCGATTACGGTCGCCGCCAGCGACGGTTCGGGCAGTGAGTTCCATTTCCCTCGAGCATCCTCGGCCGCGCTCGGTTCGGCACCCTGGATCAGCTCGACGCCCAGGATGCCCGAGTGCGCGAGGCTGTCGCGCGTGTACTGCGTACGTCGGTGGACCGCGTCGAGCCCGTGTGGAACGGGCCGGAATCGTCGTGCTCGACCCGGGGACATACAGACTCACGACCCTCACCGCCGCGCTGCACAATCACGGTGTCACGGCCACCGTTGGGGCAGGATCGGTGCGCCTCAGTCCGCATGTCACCACAGATGAGGAAACCTTCGCAATGTTGAGGTCGTCGTTAGTTTCGTTTGGGACTTCTGGCGTCTGACCACTTACGCTGGTCTTCGTGTCTCCCACGCCCCTGAAACGGCCGCAGGGGTACGATCTCCAGCTCTTCGCCGGAAAATCCGTACCCTCATCGTCGTCGCGCGCCCGCTCGGTCCTTGGCGCGCTCACGGGATTTCTCGCCTTCAGCGCGATCGCCGGACTCCTCGCGACCGTGGCCGTGGCGCCCGTTATCGGAGTCACCGGAGTTACCGCGGCGAGCACGATCGGCATCTTCGACGACCTTCCCGAATACATCCAGCTCGGTCGCCTCTCAGAGCGCAACACGATCTACGCACAGTTCACGGGCGAGGGCAACGTGAACGGGTACATCCCGATTGCCACGATCTACGACCAGAACCGCCAGACAGTCTCGTACGACGATCTCTCGAGCTACGTGCGGGACGCCGCGGTCGACGGTGAGGACCGACGATTCTACGAACACGGCGGTGTGGATGTTCGCTCCGTCGTTCGCGCAACCCTCGGCAACCTCCGCTCGAGCGACATCGACAGTGGTGCATCCACGCTCTCGATGCAGCTCGTGAAGAACATCTTCGTGCAGCAGGCGCTCGAGGAACGCACTGAAGACAAGCGCAAGGCGGCCTATGAGGCCGCCACCGAGTCATCCTTCGATCGCAAGCTCAAGGAGATGAAGCTCGCGATCGGACTCGAGAAGTCGTACACAAAAGACGAGATCCTCGCCGCCTACCTCAACATCTCGTTCTTCGGAGACAACACCTACGGCATCGAGACGGCTGCTCAGCGGTACTACAGCATCTCGGCATCCGAACTCAACGCGGCCCAGGCCGCGAGCCTCATCGCGATCGTCCAATACCCGGGAGAGCGTGGGCTCGACAACCCCGAGAACTACGAGCGTAACCAGGCGCGTCGCGACGTCATTCTGAACAGCATGTTCGACGCCGGCCACCTCACCCAGGCCGAGTTGGATGAGGCGCTCGCGACTCCGGTCGACGACACGACCCTCAAGCCATCGCCCCTGAGCAACGGATGCTTCGCAGCCAACTCGTACGCACGCTGGTTCTGCGACTTCGTGGTCAAGAACGTCGACGAGTTCACCGCTCTCGGCCCCACGGTCGAGGACCGTCGGGACAACTGGAAGCGCGGCGGGTACAAGCTCTACACGACTCTCGACATGGACTTGCAGTACCCCGCGCAGGATCTCACGTGGTCGTGGGCTCCCAACAACGACCCCGGATTCAACCTCGGCAGTTCGACCGTGTCGGTCGAGCCGGGCACGGGGCGCGTTCTAGTCATGACCGAGAACAAGGTCTTCAACGACACGCTCGAGGGTGGCGGAGTGGGCTTCTCCGCCGTCAACTACAACACCGACTACGACCACGGTGGATCGAGCGGCTTCCAGTCCGGCTCGACGTACAAACTCTTCACCCTCATCGCGTGGCTCGAGGCAGGCAACACCCTGAGCGCGAGCGTCGACGGTAGCGGACGCACGGTGCAACAGAGCCTGTTCAAGGACACGTGCGCCGACAGCCACGGACCGTGGGGCGGTCCGTACCCGTTCAAGAACGACGGCGGCGGTGGCGGTGGCGGCACGAGCGTGCTCTCGGCGACGGCGGGGTCAGTCAACGGTGCCTTTATCTCGATGGCTCTCAAGCTCGACCTGTGTGCGATCCGTGGCGCGGCGGAACGCCTCGGGGTCGAGCGTGCCGACGGAACACCGCTGTGGACCAACCCGTCATCCGTTCTCGGCACGAACCAGATCACACCGCTGAGCCTCACCTCCGCCTACGCGGCGATCGCGGCTGGCGGCGTCTACTGCAAGCCCATCGTTCTCGACCGGGTCATCGGCCCCAACGGCGAACAGCTTCCCGGGCAGGAGCGCGAGTGCAGACAGGCCGTCGCTCCCAATATCGCCGCGACCGCGGCCTACGCACTTCAGCGCGTAACCTCGAGCGGCACCGGAACTGCGTCCAACCCTTACGACGGAGTTCCGATATTCGGCAAGACGGGAACCACCGACGACGCGAACCAGACGTGGATCGTGACGTCGACGACACGCGTGGCTACCGGTGTGTGGGTCGGCAACACCATCGGCACGTACCCGCTCTCCCGCTTCGGCTGGAACGGGGTGTCGGGAAGCCAGCTACGCCACCAGATCATGCGCAACACGATGGTCATAGCCAACCAGAAGTATGGTGGCGGCGGGTTCCCCGGCCCTGACTCCAAACTGGACTGAAACACGTAACCTCCCCGACATGTGCGACACGGTGTGTCGCGCGGCGCTCCAGCCGGGCGCGGCTTAGCGTCAAGACATCAGGTATGGCGCCTGATCGGGACGGCCACGTAAGTTCGTCTCGCGATATGTGTCCAACAACACATAGGCCGTCCTCGCTACAGGGATCCGGGTGCTGAGCCCCCGGGGATGGAGTGGACGTGGCCGAGCTAGCCAACCCCAAGCAGAAGAAGAGCCAGACCGGGGCGGAGGGTTCGGGCATCCGCCAGACCCAGCGCACGTACGTGCTCGATACGTCCGTGCTCCTCTCGGACCCGAAGGCCGTGTTCCGTTTCGCCGAGCATGATGTCGTACTTCCGGTCGTCGTGATCACGGAGCTCGAGTCGAAGCGCAACGATCCGGAGATTGGGTACTTCGCGCGTCAGGCGCTGCGCAATCTCGACGAACTCCGCGTCAAGCACGAGCGGCTCGACTTCCCGATCGCCGTCGGCGAGGGTGGCTCTCTGCGAGTCGAACTCAATCACACGAACATGTCGGTTCTGCCGTCGGGGCTGCAGCTGGGCGACAACGACTCGCGCATTCTCGCTGTCGCTATGAACCTCGCGGCCGACGGTCTTGCCGTCACCGTCGTCTCGAAAGATCTGCCACTGCGCGTGAAGGCCGCCTCGATCGGGCTCGCTGCCGAGGAATACCGCGCCGAACTGGCGGTCGACTCGGGATGGACGGGTCAGGCAGACATCGATCTGAGCTCCGAGCAGATGGCGCAGCTCTACGACAACGAGCAGTTGCATTCGCGTGTCGTCGAGGATCTGCCGATCAACACCGGCCTCATCATCCACTCTGACCGTGGTTCGGCCCTCGGGCGAGTCTCGGGTCGGGGCGAGATGCGACTCGTCAGGGGTGATCGCGATATCTTCGGGCTACACGGCCGCAGCGCGGAGCAGCGCCTCGCGATCGACATGCTGCTCGATCCCGAGGTGGGGATCGTCTCGCTCGGGGGTCGCGCGGGAACTGGTAAGTCTGCACTCGCGCTCTGCGCGGGGCTCGAAGCGGTGCTCGAGAAGCAGCAGCACCGCAAAATCATGGTCTTCCGACCGCTCTACGCGGTCGGCGGTCAAGAGCTCGGCTTCCTGCCCGGGGACGCCGCCGAGAAGATGAACCCGTGGGCGCAGGCCGTCTTCGACACCCTCGGGTCGGTGGTCTCGCAGAACGTGCTCGATGAGGTCATCGAACGCGGAATGCTCGAGGTGCTCCCACTCACGCACATCCGCGGCCGCTCGCTCCATGACGCATTCGTGATCGTGGATGAGGCCCAATCCCTCGAGCGCAACGTGCTGCTCACCGTGCTCAGTCGCATCGGCCAGAATTCTCGCGTCGTGCTCACTCACGACGTGGCTCAGCGCGACAACCTTCGCGTGGGACGCCACGATGGGGTCGCGTCGGTCATCGAGACGCTCAAGGGACACGCCCTCTTCGGGCACATCACTCTCTCTCGCTCGGAGCGCTCGGCCATCGCCGCGCTCGTGACCGAGATGCTGGAGTCGAACGAGCTCGCGTAGCACGTGAGCACGGCGTGCCCGCGGGCCGGCATCGCGGGCACGCCGTAGTCACGTATTGTCTTCCCCGTGGGTTTTGTTTTCATCGCGCTCGCCGTCACGGCCGGAGTGATCTGTCTCTGGGGTCTCGTGGCACCGCGCGGTCAGTGGCGCGCACTCGCGTCGTGGAGTTTTCGCGACCCCCACGCGGGTGAGCCGGGCGCGACCGCGTACGCCATTCGACGGGTCGCGTCGGGGCTCGGGCTTGCAGCCTTACTCGTCGTCGTCGGCACGACATCGACGGCGTTCGTGTTTCGCCCTGCAACACCCGAGAAAGAACCGACCGCGATCGAGCTCATGTGGGGCAACCCCAAACCGACGATCGTCAACCGCGACATCCTCGGTATTGGTGCCCCGCCCACCGACCTCGTTGACGTTCCCATCCTCGGATATCAAGCATTCGAGCAGGGGAGTCCCCCGCGCTACCTCCAGCAGCTCAAGACCTACACCCGACTCGGCACCGAGTCGATCCCCGGGCTTGTCGGTACGTATCCCGACGTGGGATTCGCGGCCACAGACAAGGCCGAGATCATCGTCAATGTGCGCGCTGCCATCCTGTGCATCCCACGTCAAGCTGTCGTCGTGGAGACCGAGACCGCCGTGCAGATCGGCGTGTTCTTCGGCCTTCCGAACCCGACCGACGGCTCGGTTCCTGACCACCTGGAGGCGTGCGCCGACGGCCAGTCCCTCACCGGCTCGCTCCTGATCCCCGTGCAACTCGCCGCCGAGGTGGGAGACCGCGAGGTGCAGTCCCTCGATGGCACCCCGCTGAACGAGGTTCCCGTCGAAGGCTGATGGCCTGTGGATAACACGCTCGCCACGCACGCGTGACGACCTAGTCTTCACCGCGTGCACGTGTTCGCGGCGTTGGGGCTCCTCGTTCTCGCCCTCTCCGCCGCGAACACGATGCCATTCGTGCTTCCGTTGGTCTACCTGGCGGTCGTGACGCCCTGGTTGTGGTCGATCGATGTGCGGGAGCACCGTCTGCCTAATTGGCTCGTGTTCCCCGGCTACCTCGTGTGCGCGGCCGCGGGGGCCCTGGCGGTCGTCATCGGTACGGGCATCCCGACGGCCGCCCTGCTGTCAGCGGCAACGTATCTCGGCGGCACCCTTGTACTTGCCTGTGTCGGAGGCTTGGGGCTCGGCGACGTCAAGCTCGCGGGCGTGTTGGGTTTCGCCGCCGGAGCGCTCTCGCCCACCGCGGCTATCGTCTCGCCACTCGCGGCCTTCGCGATCGGGGGCGTCGCGGCAACCATCGCACTGCTGCGGTCGGGGCCGAAGACGCGCATCGCTTTCGGCCCCTACCTACTCCTGGGGTTCTGGATCGCCGTACTCGCGAATCGGCTGGGGTGAATCAGCCGGGATGAGTCATCGACATGACATCGAGCGCCTTGTCGAGTTGCTCGAGGGTGACCTCACCGCGCTCCACGAACCCTAGGTCGATGACGGCCTCGCGCACCGTCATCGAGTGGGCGACGGAGTGCTTCGCGATCTTGGCTGCCGACTCGTATCCGACGAACTTGTTGAGGGGCGTGACGATCGAGGGTGACGACTCGGCGAGGGCGCGGGCCCGGTCGAGGTTCGCTTCGAGCCCCTCGACTGTCTTGTCGGCGAGTGCGACTGACGAGTTCGCGAGTAGACGAATGGACTCGAGCAGTGCCGTGCCCATCACGGGAATGGCGACATTGAGTTCGAAGTTGCCCGATGCGCCCGCCCACGCGATCGTTGCGTCGTTTCCGACAACGCGCGCGCACACCATCAGGACGGCCTCGGGGATGACCGGGTTGACCTTTCCCGGCATGATCGACGAACCCGGCTGCAGGTCGGGGATGTGCAGCTCACCGAGTCCGGTATTCGGACCCGAGCCCATCCACCGCAGGTCGTTGCAGATCTTGGTGAGCGAGATGGCAATGACGCGCAGCGCACCGGATGCCTCGACGAGGCCGTCGCGCGCACCCTGGGCCTCGAAGTGGTCGAGTGCCTCAGTGATGGGCAGCTGCGAATCCTCCGCGAGTACGGCGATCACGCGCTGCGGGAATCCCAGTGGGGTGTTGATGCCCGTACCGGTGGCCGTGCCGCCGAGAGGAACCTCAGCAACCCGGGGAATCGTCGACTGAACGCGCTCGATACCGAGTCGGATTTGGCGCGCGTAGCCCGCGAACTCCTGACCTAGCGTCACGGGGGTGGCATCCATGAGGTGGGTTCGCCCCGCCTTGACCGCCGTCTTCCACAGTGCGGCCTTGGCCTCCAGCGCAGTGGCGAGATGCTCCAGCGACGGGATGAGGTCCCGCAATAGCGCGCCCGTCACCGCGATGTGCACCGAGGTGGGGAAGACGTCGTTGGATGACTGGGAGGCATTCACGTGGTCGTTGGGGTGAAG
>CAYZHZ010000014.1:27018-29256 GCA_964477625.1 uncultured Salinibacterium sp. | reverse complement strand
CGATTGAAGGCCTAGCGGCCTGCAGCACCGGTGGTCGAGTAGCCGCCTCCGGCGGCGTATCGAGACCCACCAGCGGATCACTCGCTCGACCTTCGAGCGTTTCGTCCCGGTGGCTGCCCCCTCGACCCCCCTGGGGTCCCCGCCGCGCCGGTTCCGAGGCATTGCGCCCACGTGGATGATGCGGCACGGGCAACTCGCAATGTGGCAGCCGTGCCGGTGGGGCGTCGAGTCCCTCCAGGGCACGACCACCCGATCCCCACGGTACTGAGCGCGCCGCCCCTCCTCTGTCGCGGGTCCTCACTCCGGTGAGTCCCAGACTTATGCGCAACTCCACGATGCCCACTGAGGATGGATACATAACACCCACAACCAGGGAGGCGCAACGTGAGCTGCACAAGATGATCTGGCGCATCGCGAATGATCTGCGAGGTTCGGAACCTCGCGGCCGTGATGTCAGGAGTTCATCGCGACTGTCGTTGGAAGAACTGGATGGCACTCTCCCGGATGGTGTCGATCCGATAATCGAGGGATTCTTCAACCGATGCTCGATCCTCGAGGATTGACACGAACCGCCCCCGGTAGCGACGAAGAAGACTGTCATATGCCGACGCGATTCTGTAGGGAACTCCGTCTGCGCCGAAGGCGATGTAGGTGTTGCCGAATTCGCTTTCTCTCTCGACTAGCGGACCCCATGCCTTGACTGATCCCGCGAAGGAGTAGCGAGTGGAGTTTGCTCCGACGAGCTCGCGCAAGAATCGACCAACACCCTGATTGTGTTCGTGTACCAAGGTGACGTCGATTGGCGGGATATGTCGCGACAGGCACAGCGCTATGAACTCGCGAATGAACTCATCACGACGTCGACGTGACGCAGCTTGCCGGCTCGAGCTTGTCTCGCGCCGTTGCCGTTCTGCCGCGGACGCCGCAAGCACATCGTCCTCTAGCCCCACGACAGGAGTCTAGTGCTGGCGTTCCTGCAGGAATTGCGCTGCGCGAACTCAGCGCGAGAATCGCTTTCCCATTGAGCGGTCCTGGCGGGCGCATCTCAGGTGCGGTTTAGCCCGTGGCGTGTGGAGTCGAGCGCTTGCTTGAAATGACTCTCGGCTGCGCAGCTCGACGTTGCCGCCGTGGCCGTTGGTTGCGTACGCTCGCGCATAACCGCCTGCAGTAGCTGGCGGCTGCGTTGGCGCTCATCCTCCAGGTGCGTGGCGACCGCCACCCGATGACCAGTCGGCTGCGCAGGTCTGCCATGTGTTCGGTCTCGACGATGTCGAAGGTGCGAACAATCCCATTGTTGGCGACCTCGCCTCGGTTTTCGACGACGGACCAGAACCTCGCCTGATCGCCGCCCTCGCGAATGAACACTACCCATAGCGGGGGCGGGGCGGCAGCGAAACGGCGGGGGTCCGTGGACTGGCGTGCGGTGTAATCCAGGATCTCGGCGTGAGTCGAGTCAGCATGAAGGCCCTGCAGTCCGTTCGGCTCTGGTTCCTGGACAAAGGCATGGCGAATGACCAGTGCTTGGGTTTGGTCGATGCCTGCGTCGAATAGGAGCGGGCCAAGTGTCAGGGGCATCCATAGTCTCCCCGTTATCGGGCTACACGCACGCTATCTGTGATCGGCCTTAACCTAGGCGAATGATCACCGCAGGTGTGGATCTCGCCGCCCATCCGAAGGGAACAGCGATCGCTGTTGTGGGATGGGAGCCGCATCATCGGGATGCCCGGCCACTCCGCGGGCAGCATCGCCATCCACGTGCCGCTCGTCGACGCTGTCTTCGTGGGGGACGGGCTCACCACCCGCCACGTGACCACTGGTGTCACCGGCCCGCAGCCTGCACCATTCACGGATGAGCCGGCGCGCGCCCTCGAATCCCTCGACGTACTCCCTACCCACGAACGCCACCTGGGTGCTGCCCGGCCACGGAGCCCCCTGGAGCGGCGGGGTCGCGGCGGCGGTGGACGCGGTGCGGCAGTCGGCAGACACGTAGAGCCGGTCACAACGAAGCGAAATATTCACCCCCTACCGAATCCTGACCAGTCTGCTTAGCGTCGAAGAATGCCCCAGAAATTCGCTGTAGGACTTTTCATCGCACTGTCGTCCGTCGCGCTGGTCGCGTGCACGTCCACCACGCAAGACACGACGGCAAACGGAATCGACTTCACTGAGGTCGAAGCAACACTTGCCGGTGAACCGGTCGGGTATACCTGCGACACGTTGCTTCCCGACTACGTATTG